>DAOTWZ010000075.1:0-24090 GCA_034435615.1 Dehalococcoidia bacterium | reverse complement strand
CACTTCGGCCGCACCGACCTGGACCTGCCCTGGGAGCGCACCGACAAGGTGGACGAGCTACGCCGGGCGGCCGGCCTCCCGCAGGCGCAGCGGGCCTAGCGGGCCCGCTGCCCTCTCCAGCGCTGGGGCCGCGCCCGGAGCGGTGCCAGCACGGAGGAGAGCCATGTACGCGCTCATCATCGCCGGCGGGGAAGGGGAGCGGCTACGTCCCTACACCTGGGACCGGCCCAAGCCCATGGTCCCCGTCTGCGGCCGGCCCATCCTGGAGCGCCAGGTGGCCTGGCTCCGCCGCTATGGCGTGGACCGCATCGTCATGCTCTGCCACTACCGGGCCGAGGCCATCCAGGAGCACTTCGGCGATGGCTCCCGCTTCGGCGTCTGCGTCCAGTACACGGTGGAGGAGGAGCCCCTGGGCCGGGGCGGCGCCCTCCGCCTGGGCTACAGCCTCCTGCCGCCCGGGGAGGAGCCAGTCATCGCCCTCAACGGCGACATCATCACCGACCAGCCCCTGGACGCCCTCCTGGCCTTCCACCGCCGCAAGGGAGCGGCCGCCACCGTCATGCTGGTGCCCCTGCGCAGCCCCTACGGCATCGTCCGCCTGGCGGCCGATGGCCGCGTTCGCGCCTTCCTGGAGAAGCCCGTCCTCCGCCACTGGATCAATGGCGGCATCTACGTCCTCTCCCATGAATTCTTCCGTCGCCTTCCCGAGAGGGGCGACCATGAGGATACCACCTTCCCGGAGCTGGCCCGCGAGGGGAAGCTCTACGGCTACCGCAGCCGCGCCTACTGGCGCTCCATAGACACCATCAAGGACCTGCGGGAGGCGGAACGAGAGGTGCAGGAGCGAGGCCTGGCATGAGCGATATCCGTTTCGGGACCGACGGCTGGCGGGGCGTCATCGCCGCTGACTACACCTTCGATAACGTGCGGGCCTGCGCCGAGGGGCTGGCCCGCTACCTGGAGCAGGAGGGGCAGGCCGGCGGGAGCGTTCTCATCGGCTACGATACCCGCTTCGCCGCCGAAGACTTCGCCGCCGCCACGGCCGAGGTGCTGGCCGCTCACGGCATCCACACCCTGCTCTGCCCCCGGCCCACCCCCACGCCAGTGGTCTCCTTCGGCGTCCGCCAGGCGGGGGCCGTGGCCGGCGTCGTCATCACCGCCAGCCACAACCCCTGGCGCTGGCAGGGCTTCAAGGTGCGCTCCTCCTACGGGGGGGCCGCCTCCCCGGAGGTGGTGGCCCGCATCGAGGCTCTCATCCCGCCGCCGGACGAGCGCCCCTCCCTCCCCCGCCTGCCCCTGGCCGAGGCCCGCCGTCGCGGCCTGGTGGAGGAGTTCGACCCCCGCCCCGGCTACTCCCGGCATCTGGAGGACTTCCTGGACCTGGAGCGCATCCGGCGGGCCGGACTGCGGGTGGCCGTGGACCCCATGCACGGGGCCGCCGCAGGCTATGTCAGGGAGATCCTCCGGGGCGGCACCACCCGCGTCTGGCAGGTGCGGGGGGAACGCAACCCCATCTTCCCCCGCATGCACAACCCGGAGCCCATAGACCGCAACCTATCGGTCCTCAAGCGGGCGGTGCGGCGCTGCGGCGCCCAGGTCGGCCTGGCCACCG
The DNA here is from genome assembly GCA_034435615.1 of Dehalococcoidia bacterium. Classification (GTDB taxonomy): domain Bacteria; phylum Chloroflexota; class Dehalococcoidia; order SM23-28-2; family HRBIN24; genus H17-190. The sequence continues at coordinate 22,478 of DAOTWZ010000075.1, read as the reverse complement.
ACGGCGACGCGGACCGCCTCGGCATCGTCGACGAGCACGGTCGCTTCCTGGACCCCCAGCGCACCTTCGCCCTCCTGGTCTACTACATGCTGGAGGTGCGGGGCGAGCGGGGGCCGGTGGTGAAGTCCGTCACCACCACCCGCATGGCCTTCCCCCTGGCCGAGGCCCACGGCCTGCCCGTCTACGAGACGGGAGTGGGCTTCAAGTTCCTGGGCCCCAGGATGCTGGAGACCGACGCCGTCATCGCCGGCGAGGAGTCCGGCGGCTACGCCTTCCGCGGCCACCTGCCGGAGCGGGACGGCATCCTCTCCGGCCTCTGCCTGCTGGACCTGATGGTCCAGCGGGGCAAGGGGCCGGCCGGGCTGGTGGAAGAGCTCTTCCAGCGCATCGGGCCCCACCACTACGGCCGCCTCGACCTGGAGCTGGAGGAAGGGCAGCGGGAGCGCCTCCGCTCCCTCCTGGAAGACCTGGCCCCCGACGAGCTGGGCGGCCTGCCCGTGGTGGGACGGGACGCTATAGACGGCCACCGCTTCCTCCTGGAGGGCGGCTGGGTGGCCGTCCGCTTCTCGGGGACGGAGCCCCTCATGCGCATCTACGCCGAGGTGCGAGGCGAGGAGGAGCAGGTGCAGGCGGTGCTGGCGGCCACTCGCCGCCTCCTGGGGGTCTGACACGATGGGGCTGCTGGACGAGCCGGCGAGGCGCGAGCGGCTGGACCCCGGCCGCATGCTGGACGCCATACGCGATCTGCCCCGACAGTGCCGGGCCGCCTGGGAGGAGGCGCAGGCCTTCTCCCTGCCGCCCCGCTACCGGGGGGCGCGGCGCCTGGCCGTGCTGGGCATGGGCGGCTCCGCCATCGCCGGGGACTACCTGCGGGCCCTGGGGCCCGCCGTCCCCATGGCCAGCGTCCGTAGCTACGATATCCCCCCCTGGGTGGACGGGGAATGCCTGGTCATCGCCTCCAGCTATTCGGGTAATACGGAGGAGACGCTCTCCGCCTTCCAGCAGGCGCTGAGCGTCGGGGCGCTGGTGGTGGCCGTCACCAGCGGCGGCCGCCTGGCCGAGCTTGCCCGGTCGGCCGGCGTACCCCTCTTCCGCTTCCACTACCCGGCCCAGCCGCGGGCCGCCCTGGGCTACAGCCTCATGCCCCTCCTGGCCATCGCCCATCAGGCGGGCCTCCTGCCAGACCCGGCCCCCGCCGTGGCGGAGGCCATCGCCCTCCTGGAGAGGGAGCGGGACCGGCTGGACGCCGTGGTGCCCAGCGAGGCGAACCCCGCCAAGCGGTTGGCGGAGCGGCTGCACGGCCGCCTGCCGGTGGTCTACGGTGGAGGACACCTGGTAGCCGCCGCCCAGCGCTGGAAGACCCAGCTCAACGAGAACGCCAAGGTCTGGGCCTTCTACGAGGAGCTACCGGAGGCGAACCACAACGCCATCCTGGGCTACGGCCTCCCCCCGCAGGTGGCACGCCTGGCCTGCGTCGTCTTCCTGCGCTCGCCGGCCCTCCACCCGCGGGTGCTGCTGCGCTATCAGTTCACGGCCCAGGCGCTGGCGGAGGCGGGCGTGGGCCAGGAGACGGTGGAGGTGCCCGGGGAGAGCGCCCTGGCCCAGCTACTGGCCGCCACCCTCATGGGCGATTACGTCAGCTACTATCTGGCGCTACTGAACCAGGTGGACCCCACGCCCGTGCCCACCATAGACGCCCTCAAGGCCTGGCTGGCCAGCCGCTGAGGCATCCCTTCCGGCCGGGCCTCCCTTCCCCAGGCGCGAAAAGGGGCCGCCCCGGGACATGGCCCAGGACGGCCCCTGTGGACTGTCGCTCTAACGCTTGCTGTACTGGGGAGCCTTGCGGGCCCGCTTCAGACCGTACTTCTGGCGCTCCTTGACCCGCGGGTCTCTGGTCACCAGGCCGGCCTTGCGGAGCACCGTCTTCAGGTTGGGATCGAACTCGATGAGGGCGCGGGCGATGCCGTGGGCGATGGCCCCCGCCCAGCCGCTGATGCCGCCGCCCTCCACCTTGACGCTGACGTTGAACCTGTCCAGGGTACCGGTGACCTCCAGGGGCCGCCGCACCTGCGCCTGATGGAGCAGCCGGGGGAAGACCTGGATGTAGGGCTTGCCATTGACGATGATCTGGCCGTTGCCGGCATAGAGGCGCACCCGGGCTACAGCGGTCTTGCGGCGCCCCACTCCCTCGAAGTAGGGCCCCTGGAAGAGCTCGGCGAAGGCTGGCTGGGTAGCGGTGGCCTGCTGCGTCATGGACTATCACTCTCCTTCTCGGCCGCTGGCGGGGGCTGGGGCAGCCTGGCGCCGACGCTCGCTGGCCCGCACCTGGGCCTCATGGGGGTGGTCAGGACCAGCGTAGACCTTGAGCCGCCGCAGCAGTTGGCGGCCCAGGCGGTTCTTGGGGAGCATCCGTCGCACCGCCAGCTCTATGACCCGTTCAGGATGGCGGGCCAGCATCTCCCGCAGGGGGATGGCCCGCAGGCCGCCCATGTAGCCGGAGTGGCGGTAGTACATCTTCTGGCGCACTTTGTCGCCGGTCACCCGCACCTTGGCGGCGTTGACCACCACCACGTAGTCCCCCATGGGGAGGTGAGGTGTGTAGGTGGGCTTGTGCTTGCCCATGAGGAGGTGGGCCGCCTGGGTAGCCAGACGCCCCAGCACCTGGCCCTCAGCGTCCAGGACGTGCCAGTCGTTGGTTATCTCTCGCTCTTTGAGCTGGAAGGTCTTGGGCCGTTTCATGAGTCTTTCCCTTCCCCGCTCCCTCCCCTTCAGCATCAGGCCGGAGGGAGGGCGCCTTCGTCGCTGGCTTCACCCAGTCCAAATATCTCATTATCGTAGTAGACCCGCATCAGGCACAAGCCCCGGGGAGGGGCCGCCCAGGTGGCGGCGCCGGGCGGTGCCTCCGCCAGCAGCCTTCGGAACCCCTCCAGGGAGAGCCGTCCCTGGCCCAGGGCCACCAGCGCACCAACGGTGCGCCGCACCTGCTGGGGGAGGAAGGCGTTGGCCTCCATGTCCAGCAGGAGGAGCTGTCCCTTCCGCCATAGCTGACAACGGTAGACCCGGCGCACGGTGCGCCGTCCGGCCATGGCCGGCTGGGTGAAGGCGGCGAAGTCGTGCTCCCCCTCCAGGAGGGGGGCGGCCCGGGCCATGGCCTCCACGTCCAGGGGTCCCCTCAGGTGCCAGGCGTAGCGGCGGAGGAGGGCGGGACGGCCCGGCCGCAGGCAGATGGTATATCGGTACCAGCGCCGGCGACCATGGCGCCGCACGTCCAGGTCCAGGGGCACCTCCACCGCCGCCACCACAGCGATGTCTTCCGGCAGGTAGTGGTTGAGGCCGTGTAGAAAGGCGGAGGGCGGGTGGCCGCTTTTGGTGAGGAAGGAGGCCACCTGCCCCTTGGCATGGACGCCGGCATCGGTGCGGCCGGCCAGGGCCAGCCGCACTCGCTCGCCCGTCAGGCGGCCGATGGCCGCCTCCACGGCGGCCTGGATGGTGGGGGCGTTGCGCTGGTACTGGGAGCCGGCATAGGCTGTTCCGTCGTACTCCAGCAGGAGGGCTATGCGCCGCTCCATGGCCGGCTTCCGTCCCGGGGGTCCCCGGAGGGGGTGGCCACAGCCCTACTTCACCAGCTCCAGTTGCACCATGAGGGCGCCGTCGCCCTGGCGACGCCCCAGCTTGGTGATGCGGGTGTAGCCGCCGGGGCGGTCGGCGTAGCGCTGGGAGAGCTCGGTGAAGAGCTTTCGCACTACCCGCTTGTCGTAGACGAAGGCCAGGGCGCGCCGACGGGAGGCGAGGTCGCCCCGCTTGCCCAGGGTGATCATCCGCTCCGCCAGCCCGCGTACCTCCTTGGCCTTGGCCTCGGTGGTGACGATCTTCTCGTAGCGCAGGAGGTCCGTCACCTGGTTGCGGAAGAGGGCCAGGCGGTGGTCCGTGGGCCGGCCTAGCTTGCGACCGTCTATCTGGTGCGCCATGGCCCTACTCCTTCATGCGCTTTTTCAGCTCCCGCAGCTTGGCCAGCCGCGGGTCTATCTCCTCGGGGAGCTCCTCCTCGGCCTCCTCCGGAGCCTGGGCCTCTGCCGCCTCGGTCTCCGTCTCCGCCGCCTCTGCCGGCGCCTCCTCCTCGACGGTCGGGGCCGTGGCCTCTATCTCCTGCTGCGCCTCCTCCTGCTCCGGAGGGGCGGCCGCGGCCTCCATCTCGGCCTCCTCCTCCAGCTCCTCTTCCTCCTCGGGGGCGGCCTGGGCGGGCGCCTCCTGCAGGGGGATGATCCCCATCTCCGCCAGCCGCTGCCGCAGCTCGTCATAGGATTTGCGACCGAAGTTGCGGAGGGAGAGGAGATCTTCTTCGCTCTTCTCCAGGAGCTGGCCGAGGGTGAAGATGCCGCTGCGGCGCAGGCAGTTGTAGGAGCGCATGGAGAGGTTCAGCTCCTCCACCGGCATGTTGTAGAGGTCTGGCGGCAGGACGAGGCCGGTGCCGATGCCCCTGGAGAGGACGGGGGCGGAGGGCTTCCCCAGGCCGGAGAAGAGGCGCAGGTGCTGGACCAGCATCTCGGCGCTGCGGTTCACCGCCTCCACGGCGGTGATGGTGCCGTCGGTCCAGACCTCCAGGACCAGCTTCTCGTAGTTGCTGGCCTGGCCCACCCGCATGGGCTCCACCTGGTAGCTCACCTTCCGCACGGGGGAGAAGATGGCGTCCACGGGGATGACACCGATGGGCAGGCCATCGCTCTGGCTGGCGGGCTGGTAGCCGCGGCCGATCTCCGCCGTGAACTCTATGTAGAGGCGGGCATCGGGGGAGTCCACAGTGAGGAGGTGCTGCTCCGGGTTGACGATCTCGAAGTGCTCGGGCACCTGGAGGTCGCCGGCCTTGATCTCGCCTTCACGGCCCTCCAGGTCCAGCACCAGGGTGCCCGGACGGTCCGAGAGGGCCCGCAGGCGGATCTCCTTGACGTTGAGAAGGAAGTCCACCGTGTCCTCTTTGACGTGGGGTATGGTGGAGAACTCGTGCAGGACCCCCTCGATGCGCACCTTGGTGATGGCCGCTCCGGGCAGGGAGCTGAGGAGGACGCGGCGCAAGGAGTTGCCCAGGGTGGTTCCCCAGCCCGGGGGCAGAGGGGCTACCGCCATGCGGGCGTACCAGCCGCCCTCCTCCTGCTCGATCTCTACTCGGGGATGCTCCGCCAGTTCTTGCTGGGTCAACAGACCCACCTCCGCATCTCTATAGCTCTCGCTTCGCTCACCGGCTGTAGTACTCGACGATGGAGGCCGTGTTGAAGGGCACGCCGATCTCCTCCGGCTTGGGCTCGCCGGTGACCCGCCCCGTCATGGCGGTGGCGTCCAGCTCCAGCCAGGAGGGGAGGGTGCGGGAGCCGGCCTGCTCCTTGGCCATCTCGAAGAGGGCCGTCTTCTGGCCCCGGGGCGTCCAGCCCACCACGTCCCCCGGCCGCACCAGGGCGGAGGGGATGTCCACCTTGCGCCCGTTGACGGCTATGTGCCCGTGACGGACGATCTGCCGCGCCTGGCGGCGGGAGTCGGCGAAGCCCAGCCGGTAGACGACGTTGTCCAGGCGGCTCTCCAGCAGCTTGACCAGGTTCTCGCCCGTGACGCCCTTCTGGCGCTTCGCCTCGGCGAAGAAGCGCTGGAACTGCTGCTCCATCAGGCCGTAGATGTAGCGGGCCTTCTGCTTCTCCTGGAGCTGGAGGCCGCGGTCTGAAAGGCGACGCCGCCTCTGGGTCCCGTGCTGGCCCGGCGGGTAGGGCCGTCGTTCAACGGGGCACTTGGGGGTGTAGCACTTCTCCCCCTTCAGGTAGAGTTTCTGCCCTGCTCGCCGGCATAGCCGGCATACGGGGCCCGTGTACCTTCCCATGCTTCAGCGACCTCCTCCTGAGCCGTCCACGGGGTGGCGCTAGACCCGTCGCCGTTTGGGCGGCCGGCAACCGTTGTGGGGCACCGGCGTCACGTCCCTGATGCTGGTGACCTGCAGGCCGGCCGCCTGGAGGGCGCGGATGGCGGGCTCCCGGCCGCTGCCCGGTCCCTTGACCAGCACCTCCACCTGGCGCATGCCGTGCTCCATCGCCCGGCGGGCCGCCGTCTCGGCGGCCAGGCTGGCGGCGAAGGGCGTCCCCTTGCGGGAGCCCTTGAAGCCCACGGTGCCGGCGCTGGCCCAGGAGACCACGTTCCCGGCCGCGTCCGTGAGAGTGACGATGGTGTTGTTGAAGGTGGACTGGATGTAGGCCTTCCCCACGGGTACGTTCTTGCGTTCCCGCCGGCGCCCGCTAGCTCGCCGCTGTGCCATGGTCTGCACACCTCTCGCTCATTACTTCTTGGCGCGGGCCCGCCGCTTGCCGGCCACCGTCTTGCGAGGCCCCTTGCGGGTGCGGGCGTTGGTGCGGGTGCGCTGCCCCCGCACCGGCAGGCCGCGCCGGTGCCTGATGCCACGGTAGCAGTTTATCTCGATGAGCCGCTGGATGTTCTGGCGGATCTCCGCCCTCAGCTCGCCCTCTACCTTGAAGTTGCGGTCTATATAGTCGCGGATGTGGGCCAGCTCCTCGTCGCTCAGCTCCCGCACCTTGCGGCCGCCGTCCACGCCCACCTCCTGGCAGATCTGGCGCGCCCGGGCCGGCCCTATGCCGTAGATGTAGGTCAGGGCGATGTCCACCCGCTTCTCGTTGGGTACGTCGACGCCTGCTATACGTGCCATGGCCCCTCCTGCGTCAGCCCTGGCGCTGCTTGTGGCGCGGGTTCTCGCAAATGATGTAGACCGTCCCCCGGCGCCGTATCACCTTGCACTTGTCGCAGCGCCGCTTCACCGAAGGCCGCACCTGCATCAGGAAGTCTCCTCCCGAAAGCGGTAGGTGATCCTGCCCCGGCTCAGGTCATAGGGAGAGAGCTCCACCAGCACCCGGTCCCCGGGCAGGATACGGATGAAATGCATGCGCATCTTGCCGGAGGCGTGGGCCAGGACGGTGTGGCCGTTGGCCAGCTCCACGCGGAACATGGCGTTGGGCAACGACTCCTTCACGATGCCCTCTACCTCAATGGTGTCTTTCTTGGCCATGACGGGCCTTCTGGCCTCTTGCCTCCGCAGCGTAAAAGGATGATGGGCAGAGTCCATTATACTCGCCCGGGCCTCCCTGCCGGGCCCAGGGCGCGTGAGCACGAGCAGGCAGCCAACATACCATTATACCGGCTCAGGGCAGGGTGAGCACCAGGGGCTCCCCCTCCGTCACAGCGATGGTGTGCTCGAAGTGGGCGGAGAGGCTTCCGTCCACGGTGCGCACCGTCCAGCGGTCCGGGTCGCGCTTGGTCCGCCAGTCGCCCATGTTCACCATGGGCTCTATGGCCAGCACCATACCCACCCGCAGCACCGGCCCCCAGTCCGGCGGGCCGTAGTTGGGCACCTGCGGGTCCTCGTGCATCTGGCGGCCCACCCCGTGGCCCACATACTCCCGCACTACCGAGAACCCCTGCGCCTCCACGAAGCTCTGTATAGCGTGGCCGATGGCGCCCACCCGGTTGCCCGCTCGGGCCGCCCGGATGCCCCGCCAGAGCGCCTCCTCCGTCACCCGGATGAGGCGTTCCGCCTCCGGCGTGATGCGCCCCACGCCGATGGTGATGGCGGAGTCCGCCACGAAGCCCTTGTAGGTGCAGCCCAGGTCTATGCTCACCACGTCCCCTTCCTGGAAGGGGCGGTCTCCGGGGATGCCGTGGACTATCTCATCGTTGACGGAGACACAGACGGTGGCCGGGTAGCCATGGTAGCCCAGGAAGGTGGGGACCACGCCCCGCCGGGCGAACTCCCTGCGCACTATCTCGTCCAGCTCCTTCTCCACCACGCCGGGGCGGACGCTCCGCGCCAGAATCTGCAGCACCTCCGCCACGTGGCGGCCCGCCTCCCGCATGATGGCGATCTCGTCCTCGGTCTTGATGACTATGGGCAAGGCCCCTCCTCACCTCCCCCGCGCCGCGCCCAGCGCCGCCAGCAGGGCGTCCCGCACGCCCTCCACCGATTGCTCGCCGTTCACCCGCACCAGCTTCCCCTGCCGCTCGTAGTAGTCCAACAGCTCCTGGAGCTGCTGCAGGTTCACCTCCAGGCGGCGGCGCACCACGTCCGGCCGGTCGTCCTCCCGCTGGTAGAGTTCGCCGCCGCAGCGGTCGCACACGCCGGAGCGCCGGGGCGGCGAGAAGACCTCGTGATAGACAGCGCCGCACTGGCGACAGTTCCAGCGCCCGGAGAGGCGCCGCACCAGCTCCTCCTGGGAGACCTCCAGATAGACGGCGATGTCTATCCCGGCCCCCCGCCGGGCCAGCGCCTCGTCCAGGGCGCGCGCCTGGTTGAGGGTGCGGGGGAAGCCGTCCAGGAGCGCCCCCCGCGCCGCGTCCGGCGCCGACAGCCGCTCCAGGAGCATGGCGATGGTGATCTCGTCGGGGACGAGCTGGCCGGACTCCACGTAGGGCCGCGCCCGCTCTCCCAGCTCCGTCCCCTGCCGTATGTGCTCGCGGAACAGCTCGCCTGTCGTTATGTGGGCCAGCCCCAGATGCTGGGAGAGGTAGGCGGCCTGCGTCCCCTTGCCCGCTCCGGGGAGGCCCAGCAGCACCACGTACACCGACGACCCTCCTAGCGGATGAAGCCTTCGTACTGGCGCATCAGCACCTGCGCCTCGATCTGTCGCATCGTGTCCAGGACGACACCGACGACGATGATGAGGCCGCTAGCGGTGACGCCGAAGGCCACGGATTGCCCCTGCAGGTTCAGGTTCGTCCCGAAGAGGAGCGAGGCCAGGTACGGGGCCACCGCCACGAAGCCCAGGAAGAGGGCCCCCGCCCAGGTGATGCGCATCAGCACCTGATTGATGTATTCCTGAGTGGGCCGGCCTGGCCTTATCCCCGGTATGAAGCCTCCCTGACGCTGCAGGTTCTCGGCCAGGTTCTGCTGCTGGAAGAGCACCACTGTGTAGAAGAAGGTGAAAAGCACCACGCTGACGAAGAGGAGGACCCAGTAGAAGGGATTCCCCGGCGTGAAGACGTTCTGCGCCCACCGCCCCAGGGTGGCTATGACATCGTTATTGTTCTGGGCCAGCACCTGCCCCACGTAGGAGGGGAGCAGCACCATGGAGTAGGCGAAGATCAGGGGTATCATCCCCACCGAGTTGACCCGCAACGGTATATGGGTCTGGCCGGACTGCCGGTACATGCGGCCGCCCCGGAAGACGCTGCGGGAGTACTGCACCGGCACCCGTCGCTGCGCCTCCTGGAAGTAGACGATGAGGTAGACCAGCCCCAGCGTGAAGGCTGCCAGCAGGGCAGTGGAGACCAGGGTAGCCCCCACCCCCGTGAACAGCCCCACGCCCACATACTCCGGGATGCCGGCCACTATCCCCGAGAAGATGATGATGGAGATGCCGTTTCCTATCCCCTTCTCCGTGATGAGCTCCCCCAGCCAGACCAGGAACATGGTGCCCGCCGTCATAGTGATGAGGATGGTCAGGGTGCGGAGCGCTGTATCCCCGGTGAAGCCCACGCTGATACTGCCGGGCACCAGGCTCTGGATGAGGATGAGCTGCCCGTAGCCCTGGAGGAAGGCCATGGGCACCGTCAGCCAGTGGGTGTAGATCTCGATCTGCCGCCGCCCGTACTCCCCCTCCTGGGCCAGCGAGCGCAGGGTGGGCACCAGCGGCACCATGAGCTGCATGACGATGGCAGCCGTCACGTAGGGGTAGACCCCCATGGCGGCCACGCTCATGTTGCGCAGGGCGCCGCCGGAGAAGAGGTTCAGGAAGCCCAGCACGGCATTGGTCTGGAAGATCTCCCGCAGGACGGCCGGGTCCACGCCCGGCACCGGCAGGTTGGAGACGAAGCGGAAGACCACCAGCATGGCGAAGACGAAGAGGAGCCGCTGGCGGAGCTCCGGCTGCTGGACGATGGCGGCGACGGCCGCTCGCAGGAGTTGGGGCTGACGCTGTGCCCTAGCCGTTGCGGCCACCCTGCACCTCCACAGCCCTGCCCCCGGCGGCCTCTATCTTCTCGCGGGCGCTGGCGCTGAACTTATGGGCGTGGACGGTGAGGGGGACCCGCAGCTCGCCGTCGCCCAGGACCTTGAGGGGGCGCCGGTCGTCCTCTAGCAAGCGCTGTTCTCGCAGCAGTTCGGGGGTGACCTCTGTGCCGGCCGGGAAGCGGTTGAGCTCTCCCACGTTGACGATGGCGTACTCGGTGCGGAAGACGTTGACGAAGCCCCGCTTGTGGGGCAGGCGCTTCACCAGGCGAGTCTGGCCGCCCTCGAACCAGGGGGAGACGCCGCGGCCGCTGCGGGCCTTCTGCCCCTTGATACCGCGGCCGGAGTAGCTGCCGTGGCCGCTGGCGTCGCCGCGGCCCACCCGCTTGCGCCGGTGCCTGGCGCCCCTGGGCGGTCTCAGCTCGTGGGCCTGCATCGCTCTCGCTCCCTTCTCGCCGGGTGGGGGCCGCTTAGCCCGGGACCTCCTCCACCTGGACCAGGTGGCGCACCTTGAAGACCATCCCCCGGATGGCCGGGGTGTCCTCGTGCTCCACCACCTGCCCCAGCCGCTTGAGGCCCAGGGCGCGGATGGTCTGCTTCTGGTCCTCCGAGTAGCCGATGGCGCTCTTGCGCCAGGTCACCCGCAGCCTGCCCATGGCTAGGTAGCCTCCTTGGCCACGCGCTCCCGCTGCTGGCGCACCTCTTCCTTCTCTTTGATCTGGGAGAGGGCGTAGATGGTGGCCTTCACCAGGTTGACGGGATTGGTGCTCCCCAGGGCCTTGCAGACGGCGTCCCGCACCCCCGCCAGCTCCAGGACTGGCCGCATGGCGCCCCCAGCGATGAGCCCCGTCCCCGGCGGGGCGGGCTTGATGAGGACCCGCGAGGCGCCGTACTTGACCACCAGGGGGTGGGGCACCGTGCCGTTCACCAGGGGGACCCGTATCAAGTATTTGCGGGCCAGGGTAGAGGCCTTGCGGATCGCCTCCGGGACCTCGGTGGCCTTGCCCAGGGCGGCCCCCACGTGTCCCTGTCCGTCCCCCACCACCACCAGGGCCGTGAAGTGGAAGCGGCGTCCTCCCGCCATCATCTTGGCCACGCGGTTTATGGCCACCGCCCTCTCCTGCAGGTTCAGGTCGGCGGTCTCCCTGACCACCCGGCGGCGGTCTGCTATGTACTTCAGCGGCACTGACATCGTCTCACCCTGCTGCTTCCCGGGCCGGGTCGCCCCGCCCTCAGAACTGGAGCCCCGCCTGGCGGGCGGCCTCCGCCAGGGCCTTGACGCGGCCGTGGTACTTGAAGCCGCCGCGGTCGAAGACGACGCGGGTTATCCCCTTCTCCAGGGCCCGCCGGGCCAGCGTCTCCCCCACCAGGGAGGCTATCTCCACCTTCGTCTTGCCGGCCCGCTGCTCCCGCAGCGCCGGCTCCAGGTCCGAGGCGGCGACCAGGGTGTGGCCCCTGGTGTCGTCTATCACCTGGGCGTAGATGTGGTTCAGGCTACGGAAGACGGCCAGACGGGGCCGCTCCGGCGTCCCCTGGATGCGCTTTCGTATGCGCCGGTGGCGGCGGATACGGGCCTCCCGGGCGGTCTTGACCTTAGCCATCTCTCGGTGACCTCACCTCGTCCAGCGCCGGCCTAGCGGCCCTTGGCGCCCTTGCCCGCCTTGCGACGTATCTGCTCGCCCACGTAGCGGATCCCCTTGCCCTTGTAGGGCTCCGGCGGCCGCACCGCTCTGATGTTGGCCGCCACCTGCCCCACCAACTGCTTGTCTATGCCCCGCACCACCACCTGGGTGGTCCCCTCCACCTGGATCTCCACCCCCGGCGGGGGCTCTATCTCCACGGGGCGGGAGTAGCCCACGTTGAGGAGGAGCTTGTTTCCCTGCATCTGCGCCCGGTAGCCCACGCCCACCAGCTCCAGCCGCTTCTCGAAGCCCTGGCTGACGCCGGTGACCATGTTGTTGATGAGGGCGCGGGTGAGGCCGTGCAGGGCGCGGTAGCGGGGCTCGTCGTTGGGGCGGCGGACGACGAGCTGGCCGTCCGTCACCTCAACCTGGATGGCGGGGTCCCTCTCCCAGGCCAGCTCCCCCTTGGGGCCGCGCACGGTGATGCGCCGCCCCTCCAACCGCACCTCGACGCCGCTGGGTATGGGCACCGGCCGACGTCCTATGCGCGACATGTCAGTTCACGCCCTCACCAGATGTAACACAGGAGCTCTCCCCCCAGGTTACGGCGCCAGGCCTCCTGCCCAGTCATCACTCCGGCGGGGGTGGAGAGGATGGCCACGCCCAGGCCGCCGTAGACCCGGGGTATCTCCTTCCGCTTCACGTAGACCCGCAGCCCGGGCTTGCTGACCCGCTGCAGGCCGGCGATGAGGGGCTCGCCCCGGTCCGTGTAGGCCAGGTGGATGCGCAGCACCTTCTTGGGGCCCTCCCCTCTCACCTCGTAGCCGCGGATGAAGCCCTCCTTCTTGAGCACCTGGGCGATGTCCAGCTTGAGCCGGGAGGCCGGCACGTCGGTGTAGTCGTGCCGGGCCATGATGGCGTTCCGTATGCGGGTCAGCATGTCGGCGATGGGGTCCGTCATCATGGCCGGTTACCAGCTCGCCTTCCGTACTCCTGGGAGTTGCCCCTCATGGGCCAGCCTCCGGAAGCATATGCGGCAGAGGCCGAACATGCGAATGTAGGCGCGGGGGCGCCCGCAGTTGCGGCAGCGGTTGCGGTGCCGCACCGGGAACTTGGGCTTCTTCATGAAGGTCTTGACGAAGAGCGCCTTCCTGGTCAACCTCTCCTCCTCCTACCTCCTGGCGAAGGGCATCCCCAGGAGCTCCAGGAGCCGCTTGGCCTCCTCATCGGTGCGGGCGGTGGTGATGATGTTTACCTGCAGCCCCCGCACCCGGTCTATCTTGTCGTACTCGATCTCGGGGAAGATGACCTGCTCCCGGATGCCCAGGGAGTAGTTGCCCCGGCCATCGAAGGAGTCCGTGGGCACCCCCTGGAAGTCCCGTATGCGGGGCAGGACGGCGTTCAGCAGCCGGTCCAGGAACTCCCACATGCGGTCGCCCCGCAGGGTCACCATGAGGCCGATGGGCATCCCCTTCCTCACCTTGAAGTTGGCGATGGACTTCCTGGCCCGCGTCACCACCGGCCGCTGCCCGGTGATGGCGGCCAGGTCAGCGGAGGCAGCCTCCAGCGCCTTGGGGTTGGCTACCGCCTCGCCCAGGCCGATGTTGATTGAGATCTTCTCCAGTCCCGGCACCTCCATGATGTTGCGGTAGCCGAACTCCCGCATGAGGGCCGGCACTACCTCTTCGCGGTAGTAGGCTTTCAGTCTGGGCTCTACCCTGGTGACCATGGGCCTCAGTCTATGTTGGCGTCACATTTTTTACAATAACGGACTTTTCGCCCGTCTTCCAGGGTCCGGAAGCCCACCCGCGTGGGCCGCTGGCAGGCGGGGCAGACCACCTTCACCTTGGACCAGTGTATGGGCGACTCCCGCTCCACGATACCGCCCGGCCGCTGGGGGGTGGCCCGCAGGTGACGTTTGACCACGTTCACCCCTTCCACCACCACGGCCTGCATCTTGGGCAGCACCTGCCGGACCACGCCGGTCTTGCCCCGGTCCCGCCCCCGCAGCACCAGGACGCGGTCCTCCCGTCTCACCTTCTGGGCCATCCCTCAGACGACCTCCGGTGCCAGCGAGATGATCTTCATGAAGCCCTTCTCCCGCAGCTCCCGGGCCACGGGGCCGAAGACACGCGTCCCCCGCGGGTTCTGGCCGTCGGTGGCCAGGATGACGGCGGCGTTGTCGTCAAACTTGATGTAGCTGCCGTCGCGGCGGCGGTGGGTCTTGGCCACCCGCACCACCACCGCCCGCACCACGTCCCCCTTCTTCACCGGGGCGTTGGGCACGGCGTCCTTGACCGAGGCGACGATGACGTCCCCCAGCCCGGCGTAGCGTCGGGAGGAGCCGCCCAGCACCCGGAAGCACATGATCTCCCGGGCGCCGGAGTTGTCGGCCACCTTGAGCCTGGTGTAGTTCTGGATCATGGCCGAGACCCCTCCTGGGCGCCCTCCTCAGGGGGCTCCTCCACCGGCCCGCCCTCTTCCGGGGGCGCTGCCTCGGCGGCCGGCGGCCCCGCAACGGTGGGCGCCTCCACCTCCGGCTCCACCTCCTCCGGGCGCACCGCTATCTGGGGGCCACGGAGGAGTATCTCCACCACCCGCCAGCGCTTGGTCTTGGAGAGAGGGCGCGTCTCCACGATGCGCACCCGGTCCCCCACGCGGCAGGCGTTCTCCTCATCGTGCGCCTTGTACTTCTTGGTGCGGCGGATGGTCTTCTTGTAGAGGGGGTGGCGGGTGAGCCGCTCCACCGCCACTACCACCGTCTTCTGCATCTTGTCGCTGACGACGGTGCCCTCCAGCACCTTGCGTCGGCCGTATGGCCGGTTGCCCTCGGTCATGGCTGTCCAGACCTCGCTCGGGCCAGCTCCCGTTCCCGCTGCACGGTCTTCAGGCGGGCGATGTGACGCCGCACCTTCACCAGCTCACGGTGGTTGGTGAGCTGACGCGTCTCTTTCTGTAGCCGCAGGGTGAGGAGCCGCTGGTAGGACTCCTCCAGCTCCCTGGCCAGCTCCTCATCGGAGAGGCGGCGTATCTCCTCGGTGCTCTTGAGGCGCTTGGGCATCTCCTAGAGCACCTCCCGCTTCACGATGCGACAGGGTATGGGCAGCTTCTGGGCCCCCTGGCTGAGGGCCTCCTCCGCTATCTCTTCCCGCACCCCCGCCACCTCGAAGAGGATGCGGCCCGGCTTGACGACGGCCGCCCAGTACTCCACCGGCCCCTTGCCGCCGCCCATGCGGGTCTCAAGGGGCTTCTTGGTGATGGGCTTGTCCGGGAAGACGCGTATCCACATCTTGCCGCCGCGGCGCACCAGACGGTTGATGGCCCTCCGGGCGGCCTCTATCTGGCGGGCGCTGAGCCAGCAGGCGCCCAGGGCCTGCAAGCCGTACTCGCCGAAGGCCACCGTGTTGCCGCTGTTGGCCCGCCCCTTGAGGCGGCCGCGGTGCTGCTTGCGGAACTTAACCTTCCTGGGCTGAAGCATCGCCCGTCACCTCCGCCGTGGCCGGCGCCCCCTCGGCAGGCACCTCCGCCGCCTCTCCCACCTCCACCCGCTCCCGCCGCGGCAGGATATCGCCCTTGTAGACCCACACCTTGACGCCGATGCGCCCCAGGGTGGTGCGGGCCTCCGCCTGACCGTAGTCGATCTCCGCCCGCAGGGTGTGCAGGGGGACGCGCCCCACCAGCTCTACCGCCTTGCGGGACATATCGGCCCCGCCCAGGCGGCCGGCGGCGCGGATCTTGATCCCCAGCGCCCCCCGCTGCATGGCCCGCGCCACCGCCTGCTTCATGGCCCGGCGGTGGGAGACCCGCCGCTCTATCTGGCCGGCCACCGTCTGGGCCACCAGGCGGGCGTCCAGCTCCGGCACCGGCACCTCCGTGATGTTCACCCGCGTCCGCTTGCCGATGAGCGCCTCCAGGCGGGAGCGTATCTCGTCCACCCGCTGCCCGCCCCGGCCGATGACGATACCCGGCCGGGCGGTGTGGATGGTCACCATCACCTGGCTGGCGTTCCGCTCTATCTCCACCCGCGAGATGGCGGCATCGGGCAGCATCTGGGCGATGGTCCGCCGGATGAGCAGGTCCTCCTGGACCAGGTCCGTGTACTGCCCCTTCTCGGCGTACCACTTGCTCTGCCAGTCATAGATGACGCCGATGCGCAGCCCTATGGGGTGGATCTTGTGCCCCATGCCCTCACTCCTCGTCCACTACGATGGTTATGTTGGAGCGCCGCTTCTGGAGGATGTCGGCGCGGCCGCGGGCACGGGGATTGAGCCGCTTGAAGCGGATGCCGTCCCCCGCCCAGGCCTCCACGATGCGCAGCCGCCTCACGTCCATGTTGTAATTGTTCTCGGCGTTGGCCGCCGCTGAGCGCACGGCCTTGGCCACCAGCCGCGCCTTGGGGCTGGCCATGAAGCGGAGGATAGTGAGAGCCTCGTCCACGCGGCGGCCCCGCACCTCGTCCAGGATGAGCCTCACCTTCTTGGGCGAGACAGGAGCGTTCCGTACGAAGGCCCGCACCCGCATGGCTACTTCTTCCTCACCCTGGCCACCTGGGCGGTGCGACCGCTGTGGCCGCGGAAGGTCCGGGTGGGGGCGAACTCCCCCAGCTTGTGCCCCACCATGTTCTCCGTGATGTAGATGGGGACGTGGCGACGGCCATCGTGCACCGCTATGGTGAGCCCCACCATCTCCGGCACGATGGTGCTCCGCCGCGACCAGGTGCGGATGACCGCCCGCTGGCCGGTCTGCCGTAGCCGCTCCACCTTCTTCAGCAGCTTCAGGTCTACGTACGGTCCCTTCTTTACCGAGCGGGACACAGCGTCCTCACCTCTTCGTCACTGCTCATGGCGCCGTCGCACGATGTACTTGTCGGTCTCCTTGCGCCGGCGCGTGCGCACCCCCAGGGCCGGCTTCCCCCACGGCGTCTTGGGGTGGGGCAGGCCGATGGGCGCCCGGCCCTCGCCGCCGCCGTGGGGGTGGTCCCGCGGCGTCATGGCGGAGCCCCGCACCGCCGGCCGCCAGCCCAGGTAGCGGCGGCGGCCCGCCTTGCCCAGCCGTATCTGGTCGTGCTCCACGTTACCCACCTGGCCCACGGTGGCCATGCACTCGGCCCGGATGCGCCGCACCTCGCCGGAGGGGAGGCGCACCAGCACGTACTCCTCCTCGCGGGCCAGTATCTGGGCCGCCCCGCCAGCGCTGCGCACCAGCTGCCCCCCGCGGCCCTTCTGGACCTCGATGTTGTGGACGACGGTGCCCACCGGTATCTCCCTGAGGGGCAGGGCGTTGCCCGGCCTTATCTCCGCCCCCGGCCCGGCCATGATGGGGTCGCCCGGCTTCAGGCCCAGGGGGGCCAGGATGTAGCGCTTGTCACCGTCCGCGTACTGGACCAGGGCGATGCGGGCGGAGCGGTTGGGGTCGTACTCTATGGCCACTACCTTGCCCGGCACCCCCCACTTGTCCCGCTTGAAGTCGATGAGCCGGATGAGGCGCTTGGCGCCGCCCCCGCGGTGGCGGACGGTGATCTTCCCCTGGCTGTTGCGCCCGCCCGTCCGCTTCTTGGGCACCACCAGGGACTTCTCGGGCTCCTTCTTGGTGACCTCGTCGAAGGTGTAGCCGGTGGCGTTGCGGCGGCCGGGCGATGTCCCCTTGAATACCTTGATCCCCATGCTATCACACGCCCTCGATGAGCTGGATCTTGTAGCCCTCGGCCAGGGTGACCACCGCCTTCTTCCAGCGGCGGCCCGGCAGGAGCCGCCCGCCCCGGGTGCGCCGGGCCTTCCCCTGCAGGTTGATGGTGTTGACCTTCACCACCTTGACGTCGAAGGCCTTCTCCACCGCCTCTTTGATCTGCTGCTTGGTGGCCTCCGGGTGCACCTCGAAGGCATACTTGTTCTCCTCGGCCAGGCGGGCCGCCTTCTCGGTGATGAGGGGCCGCTGGATGACCTGGGTGTAGTGCAGCGCCTTCCCCATGGCCCTCATCTCCTCAGGGAGCGCTCGCGGTCGCGGGCCTCGCCCCACAGCTCCTCGGCCCGCCGCACCGCCGCCTCCGTCATCACCAGGTAGCGATGGTGCAGCAGGTCCACCACGTTCAGGTAGGCGGCGGGCAGCACCTTCTTCCGCTCCAGGTTGCGGGCGGAGAGGAGGACGGTGCGGTCCGCCTCCCCGGTGACGATGAGGGCGGAGCGGTCCACCCCCAGGTTGGCCAGGATGCGGGCCATCTCCTTGGTGCTGGGCCGCTCCAGCTCCAGCCGGTCCACCACTATCAGCTCGCCGTCGGCGGCCTTGCCGGAGAGGGCCGAGCGGATGGCCAGCCGCCGCATCTTCTTGGGCAGACGCTGGGAGAAGTCCCGCGGCTTGGGGCCGAAGACGACGCCGCCGCCCCGGCGGTGGGGGGCGCGGATGCTCCCCTGGCGGGCGCGGCCGGTGTACTTCTGGGGGCGGGTCTTGCGAGTGCTCCCCTTCACCTCGCCGCGCGTCTTGGTGCTGCGGGTGCCCCGGCGCTGGTTGGCCCGCTGGGCCAGGTAGGCCTGGTGGAGGACGGCCCTGTTGGGGCGGAGGCCGAAGACGTAGTCCTCCACCTCTATGGTGCCTACCTCCTGCCCCTCCACGTTCTTAACTGGCAGCAACACGGCCCTTCGCTCTCCTCTTCTTCAGGTCGCTGGCCGAGCTGGCGAACTCGATGCGCAGCAGGCTCCCCTTGTGGCCGGGCACGGCGCCCTGGACCAGGAGGAGCCCCCGCGCCGGGTCGGAGTGGACCACCAGCAGGTTCTTCACCGTCACGGGGCGGGCCCCCATGTGGCCGGCCATGCGCAGCCCCTTGATGACCCGCCCGGGGTCCGTCCCGGCACCGATGGAGCCGGGCGCCCGCCAGCGGTCCGACTGGCCGTGGCTCTTGGGGCCGCCGGCGAAGCCGTGTCGTTTCATCACCCCGGCGAAGCCCTTGCCCTTGGAGTGGCCGCTTATGTCCACCAGGTCGCCGGGCTGGAATATCTCCGGCCCCACCTTCTGGCCCACCTGCCACTTGGCCGGGTCGGGGACGCGGAACTCCCGCAGGTAGCGGAACTGGCCCAGCCCCTTCATGTGGCCCCGCAGCGGCCGGTTGAGCCGCTTGCGGTGGCCGTAGCCCAGCTGCACGGCGTTGTAGCCGTCCTTCTCCTCCGTCTTGACCTGGACCACTACGGAGGGGAGCACCTCTATGGCGGTCACGGCCCGCGCCGTGCCGTCGGCATCGAAAAGCTGGGTCATCCCCAGCTTGCGTCCCAGAATGCCTTCTATCTCGGCCATGGCGTCACAGCTTGATCTCGATGTCCACCCCGGACGGTAGCTGCAGCCGCATCAGGGCGTCGATGGTCTTGGAGGTGGGGTCCAGAATGTCTATGAGCCGCTTGTGGGTGCGGATCTCGAAGTGCTCCCGCGAGTCCTTGTCGATGTGGGGTGAGCGGAGGACGCAGAAGCGCTTGATCTGGGTAGGCAGGGGCACCGGCCCCGCCACGGCGGCCCCCGTCCGCTCCGCCGCCTCCACGATCATGGCAGCCGACTGGTCCAGGATGCGGTGGTCGTAGGCCTTGAGGCGGATGCGGATCTTCTCCCTGGCCACGGCCTCTCTACCTCCGTACGGCTCCCCGGGCCCGCCCGATGATGCTCTCGGCCAGGGAGGCCGGCACCGGCTCGTAGTGGTGGAACTCCATGGTGTAGGTAGCCCGGCCCTGGCTGAGGGAGCGCAGGTCCGTGGCGTAGTTGAAGAGCTCCGCCAGCGGTATGAGGGCGGTGATGAGCCGCAGGTGCCCCTGATGGTCCACGCTCACCACGTGGCCCCGCCGGCCGCTGACATCGCCCAGGATGTCGCCGAAGAACTCCTCCGGCGTGGCTATCTCTACCTTCATGATGGGCTCCAGCAACACCGGCCCCGCCTTCCTGAGGGCCTCCTGGACGCCGATGGCCCCCGCCATCTCGAAGGCGAAGGTGGAGGAGTCCACCGGGTGGTACTGTCCGTCCACCAGCGTCACCTTCACCCCCACCACGGGGTAGTTGGCCAGCACGCCCGTCTCCAGCGCCTGGCGCACCCCCTTCTCCACGGCGGGGATGAACTCCTTGGGGATGACGCCGCCCACCGTCCGGTCCTCGAACTGGAAGCCAGTGGCGCCAGGCAGGGGCTCCACCTCCAGCACCACCACGCCGTACTGGCCCCGACCGCCCGACTGACGGATGAAGCGGCCCTCCGCCCGGGCGGGGGCGGTGATGGTCTCCTTGTAGGCCACCTCCGGCCGGCCCACGTGGGCGTCCACGTTGAACTCCCGCCGCATGCGGTCGACGATGATCTCCAGGTGGAGCTGCCCCATGCCGGAGATGATGGTCTGCCCCGTCTCCGGATCGTAGCGGGCGCGGAAGGTGGGGTCCTCCTCCGCCAGGCGGGCCAGGGTGTTGGCCAGCCGCTCCTGGTCGTCCTTGGTCTTGGGCTCGATGGCCACCGAGACCACCGGCTCCGGGAACTTGATGGCCTCCAGGACGATGGGGGAGGACTCATCGCACAGGGTGTCGCCCGTGAAGGTGTTCTTGAGCCCCACCGTGGCGGCGATCATCCCCGCCGATACCTCTTCGATGTCCTCCCGCCGGTTGGCGTGCAT
This sequence comes from Dehalococcoidia bacterium, assembly GCA_034435615.1. Classification (GTDB taxonomy): domain Bacteria; phylum Chloroflexota; class Dehalococcoidia; order SM23-28-2; family HRBIN24; genus H17-190. The sequence continues at coordinate 2,250 of DAOTWZ010000075.1, read as the reverse complement.
GCGCATGAGGCGGCCCAGCCGCTCCCGCTGGCGGCGGGTGCTGTTGTAGACCTGGGCGCCCTGGCGGGCCCGCCCGGAGTAGACCCGGAAGTAGACCAGCCGCCCCACGAAGGGGTCCGCCACCACCTTGAAGGCCAGGGCGCTGAAGGGCTCCTCCGGCGTGGGGCCCCGCTCCAGCTCCTCCCCGGTCTCGGGGTGGGTACCCCGCACGGGCGGCAGGTCCAGGGGTGAGGGCAGGTAGTCCACGATGGCGTCCAGCAGGGGCTGAATCCCCTTGTTGCGCAGGGCTGCCCCGCAGAGGACAGGCGTTATCAGGTAGGAGACGGTGGCGCGGCGGATGGCCTTCTTCAGCTCCGCCACCGTGAGGGGATGCCCCTCCACATAGCTGATGAGAACCTGGTCGTCCACCTCCGCCAGGAGCTCGATCATCTGCTCTCGGCGGCGGCGGGCCTCCTCCCGCAGCTCATAGGGTATGGGGGACCGCTCCGGTGGCTCCTTGGGGTCGTCAGGGAAGAGCCAGGCCACCTCTTCCACCAGGTCCACCACGCCCCGGAAGGAGTCCTCCACCCCTATGGGTATCTGGATGGCCACGGGACGGGCCCCCAGCCGCTCGCGGATCATCTCCACGGTGCGCCAGAAGTCGGAGCCCACCCGGTCCATCTTGTTGACGAAGCAGAGGCGCGGGATGCGGTAGCGGTCCGCCTGCCGCCATACCGTCTCGGACTGGCTCTGGACGCCGTGCACCGCCTCAAAGACGACGACGCCGCCGTCCAGGACGCGCAGGCTCCGCTCCACCTCCACCGTGAAGTCCACGTGGCCGGGCGTGTCGACGATGTTGATGGTGTGGTCCCGCCAGGAGCAGGTGGTGGCGGCGGCGGTGATGGTTATCCCCCGCTCCCGCTCCTGGGGCATGTAGTCCATCGTCGCCGTCCCCTCGTCCACCTCACCGATCTTGTAGCTGCGCCCCGTGTAGAACAGGATGCGCTCGGTGACGGTGGTCTTCCCGGCGTCGATATGGGCGATGATACCAATATTGCGCAGTCTCTCTATAGCTACCTGGCTCATGACCAGACCACTTCCAAAAGGCGGCTACCAGCGGTAGTGGACGAAGGCGCGGTTGGCCTCGGCCATGCGGTGGACGTCGTCCCGACGCTTGACAGCCGCTCCCTGTCCCCGGTAGGCGTCTATGATCTCCGCCGCCAGTCGCTCCGACATGGGCCGTCCCTTGCGGGAGCGGGCGGCGTTGCGCAGCCAGCGCATGGCCAGGGAGAGCTGGCGCTCCGGCCGCACCTCTATGGGTATCTGGTAGGTGGCGCCGCCCACCCGCCGCGGCCGCACCTCTATCATGGGCATGCAGTTGCGCACCGCTTGCTCGAAGACCCGCAGGGGGTCCTCCTTGGTGCGCTCTCCCACCAGGTCCAGCGCCCGATAGACGATCTTCTCGGCGGTGGACTTCTTGCCGTTCCACATGATCATATTGATCATCTTCTGCACCCAGACGCTGCCATACTTGACGTCTGGGGGCAGCTCGCGGCGCTCGACCCGGCCTTTGCGTCTTGGCATGGCCCGCTCTCCCCCGTCAGCGGCCAGAGGCCTGCTTGCGGGTGCCGTACTTGCTGCGCTGCTGCTTGCGCCCGCTCACGCCAGCGGCGTCCAGCGCCCCCCGCACGATGTGGTAGCGCACGCCGGGCAGGTCCTTGACGCGGCCGCCCCGCACCAGCACCAGCGAGTGCTCCTGCAGGTTATGGCCCTCCCCGGGGATGTAGGCGGTGACCTCTATGCCGTTGGTCAGGCGCACCCTGGCGATCTTGCGCAGGGCGGAGTTGGGCTTCTTGGGCGTCATCGTCCGCACGGCGGTGCAGACCCCCCGCTTCTGAGGGGAGGGCACCACCTTCATCTCGTTGTGCAGGGCGTTGTAGTAGTACCGCAGGGCCGGGGCCTTCGGCTTCTTGCGGATCGGCTCCCGCCCCTTACGGACGAGCTGGTTGATGGTCGGCATATCCGGTCCCCTCTCTACCGAACGATGGTCCGCCCGGGAATGGCCTTTCTCTGTCGGGACGCCAGGGCAGGCCGCGGGGCCTGCTCAGGGTCGGCGCTCCTGTACAGCGCCTCGACCGTGAGGAACGCCAAAACTCAAGTGTAATGATCCCCCCGCCCTGTGTCAACGCTATTTGGGCTTGTCTTGCAAATCACGGCCTAGAGCGGGCGGGGGCAGGGCTGATGGGCCAGGGCTGCAGCAAGTGCAATAAG
>DAOTWZ010000074.1:0-13843 GCA_034435615.1 Dehalococcoidia bacterium | reverse complement strand
CCAGCTCCGCTATCTCCCACGCAGACAGAAACCACAGCTCCTCCACTCTCTTTAACCTCCAGTCGACATAATCAAGGACTCCCTCGCTCCGTCAGCGGGATTATACACCAGCCGGCCTGACCGGGCGCCTCCTCCACCCCTACGGTGAGGAGAGACAGGTTGCGGGCGCCCCGCTGCCGCAGCCCCTCCAGGATGCGGCCTGCCAGCCACTCGGCCAGCCGCTCGGCGGTGGTGTTGTCGATGGGCAGAGGGGCCACGTCCTCCCTGGGGACCAGGTAGCGTCGTCCCTGGAAGCTTACCTCGTAGCCCTCCTCGTCCTCCCTGATCAGGAGGCTGCGGCTCTGGAGGGGCAGGAGGAAGCGGTGGTCCAGCTCGCGGCAGAGGGCGGCCACCAGCGCCTTGAGCTCCGTGAAGTCTATAACCCAGGCGTCCTCCGTCAGCTCGCCCTCCAGCTCCACGAAGACGTCGTAGTTGTGGCCATGCAGGGGCTCGCACTGGTCGCCGAAGGTGGTGAAGTGGGCGGCAGCGAAGCGCAGCGTGTTGCGCTCTACGGTGACGCGGTAGCGCATGGGCGGAAACTTCGCACTAACTTCGCACTATGCCTCTTATGTAGATACAACCGGCCCCGGGGGCCGCCGTCAGTATAGCATCTCCCGGCCCATCGTTTGCCCCGCCATCCCGCCGGTGCTACACTGGGAGCGTCATCCTTGGTCTTTCTGACATGGCGTCCGTCGCCCCGGTGCCCCGCCGGCCACACCTCAGCCTAGCCGAGGAGGGCCGGGCTGCGCCAGAGGAGGCGGCCTCGGAGAGATGAGCTCCCTGCGCCTCTTCCTGCTCGCCCTCGTAGTCCTCCTCCTGCCGGTGGCGGGAGGTGCCATCGGCTTTCGCCTGGGGACGGACTGGAACGCCTCCAGCAGCGCCGGCGACGGCGCCCAGGGGGGCGACTTCGGCCTCCTGCGCGAGATCTACGACACCCTGCGCGCCAATTATGTCGACCCGGACAAGATAGACCCGGAGCTGCTCCGCTCCGGCGCCATCGATGGCCTCCTCCAGGCCCTGGGCGACCCTCACACCATCTACATAGACCCCCAGTCCTATTCTCTGGGCGTGGACGTCATCTCCGGCACCTTCGAAGGCATCGGCGCTCGCGTCGAGCAGGACCCCATCACCAGGGCCATCGTCATCGTCACCCCCTTCCGGGGCTCGCCAGCAGAGCGGGCCGGTATACAGCCCGGGGACGTCATCCTGGCCGTCAACGGCGAGCGGACGGAGGGCTGGACCCTCACCCAGGCGGTCCAGCGCATCCGCGGGCCCCGCGGCAGCCAGGTTACCCTCACCCTGCAGAGGCGGGACGGCACCGTCCGGGAGGTCACCCTGACCCGGGACACCGTGGTGGTCCCCACCGTGGTCACCCAGCCGGTCACGGATGACTCCGGCGCCACCCTTCAGGAGCTAGCTTATGTCGAGTTGCAGCAGTTCACGGAGCAGACCCCCAGCGATCTCGCCCGCGTCCTGCGGGAGGTGAAGCAGAGCGGCGCGCGGGGCCTCATCCTGGACCTGCGCCGCAACCCCGGCGGCTCCCTGGAGGCCACCATACGGGTGGCCGACCTCTTCCTCGACTCCGGCACCATCCTGACGGAGGTGGAGCGGGGGGGCCGGCAGCGGCAGGTGCGGGCGCAACCGGGTGGCGACGCCACCGACCTGCCTATGGTGGTGCTGGTGGGCCCCGGCTCCGCCAGCGGCGCCGAGGTGCTGGCGGCGGCCCTCAAGGAAAACCAGCGGGCGGTCCTCATCGGCGAGAAGACCTTCGGCAAGGGGACCGTCAACCAGATACACGAGCTCTCCAACGGCGGCGCCCTCTTCGTCACCGTCGGCCGCTGGCTCACCCCCAACGGCGAGCTGATAGAGGGCGTCGGAATCGAGCCGGACGTCCCGGTGCCGGGGATGACCGAGCAGCTCGCCCAGGGGCACGACCCCGCCTTGCCTTTGGCCGTGCAGCATCTGCGCCAGGCCCTAGCCCTCGCTCGATAATTATGTCGAGTTGACCATGGCCGAGAAGACGATAACCGTCAACCGCAAGGCCTACCACGACTACCACATCCTGAAGAGCTACGAGGCGGGGATCCAGCTCACGGGGACGGAGATCAAGTCGCTGCGGGACGGCCGCATCAGCATCCGGGAGGCCTACGTGCGCCCGGAGGAGGGCGAGATGTGGCTGGTGGGCGCCCACATAGCCCACTACCCGCCCGCCGGCCGCTGGAACCATGACCCCACCCGCAAGCGCCGCCTCCTCCTCCACGCCAAGGAGATCCGCGAGCTGACGGAGGCCGTCCGCGCCCAGGGGATGACCATCGTCCCCCTCAGGGTCTACCTAAAGAACGGCCTGGCCAAGGTGGAGATCGCCCTGGCCCGGGGCAAGCGCAAGTATGACAAGCGGGAGGCTCTGGCCCGCAGGGAGGCCGAGCGCCGCATGCGCCAGGCCACCATGCGGAGGGCCTGAGCCCCTGCGCGGACCGCCTCAGTAGGCCTTCTCCAGGAGGGCGTAGACGTCCTGCGGCGTGGCAGGGCGCGGGTTGGTGGCCACGACGAGGTCTTGCATGGCGTCCCGCACTATGCCGTCGAAGTCCTCCCGCGTCACGTTCACGTCCCGCAGCCGGTAGGGGACGCCCAGCCCCTGGATGAAACGTCGCAGCGACTCTATCCCCGCCCTGGCCGCCTCCTCCGTGGCCATGCCGCGGGTGTCCACCCCCATCGCCTGCGCCAGTACTGCCTGTCGCTCCGCCGTCACCGGCAGGTTGAACTCCAGCACATGGGGCAGCATGATGCAGGAGGTCACGCCATGGGGGACGTTGCAGCGGGCCCCCAACTGGTGGCCGATGCCGTGGCTGAGGCCCAGGAGGACGTTGGCCAGGCCGAAGATGCTCATCCAGGCGGCGAGCTGGCACTGGGTCTTGGCCGCCAGGTCGTGGGGGTCACGGGTGGAGGGCGGCAGGTAGCGGAAGAGGAGTTGCAGGGCGTGGAAGGCCAGAGCATCGGTGAAGGGCATATGGGACTGAGAGATGAAGGCCTCCACGCAGTGGTCCACCGCCCGCATCCCGGTGCTGGCCCAGAGCCAGCTAGGGGTGTGGACGGTGATGGCGGCGTCCAGGAAGGAGACCTTGGGCATGAGCTGCTCGTCCACATAGAGGTCCTTCACCCGCCGCTCCTCGTCGGTGATCCCGGCGAAGTTAGTGAAGTCGCCGGCGGAGAGGGTAGTGCCGACGGTTATATGGGGCGGCGCCTGCCCCTTCAGGGAGGGCACCGTCACCTTGTCCGGGTATTCGAAGAGGACACGATAGTCGTCCAGTTGCTCCGCGTTCTTGACGCCCTCTGCCAGGCAGAGGGCCACCGCCTTGGCGCAGTCGATCTGGCTGCCGCCCCCCAGGCTGATGAGGAGGTCCGCCCCGGCCTCCCGGGCCTGGGCGGCCGCCTCCACCACCGCCCGACGAGGGACGTGCTGCTTGGAGGCGGCGTCCACCCCCACCACCTTGTTGCCCAGGAGGGAGCGCACCCGGTCCACCAAGTCCGTCTGGGTGGCCAGGGTGTGGCTGGTGATGATGAAGACCCGCTGGCCGCCCAGGCGCTCCACCTCCTCCGGGAGGTGCTCCAGGCAGCCAGGGCCGTACCAGACGCGGCGCATGGTGGGGATGTCGAACTTGCCGTAGAGGGGCTTGCCATCCGTAGTCTGCTGGCTCACGCTACTCCTCCTTGACCCTCAGGGTCGCTGGCATGGGGGGTTACCGCTATCGCCCCGCCGTGGTCGCTGGCGCCCCCATTAAATAGGCGCCCCCGCAGCCATGTCAAGGCGAAGAGACGGCCGTTACTTGTGCCGCTGGCAGCTCAGGGAGCGCTCCGGTGGTGGTATAATATTGGTGCAAGTGGGGACGAGTGGGTTCGACAGGGAAGGTCGAGCCCGGACAGCAGGCCGAGGTCGCCACCGACCTCGTTAAACAGGTGGCGAAAAAGTAACTGGCGAGCGCGAAGTCGCTCTGGCCGCCTAGTCTGTAGGCGGTCGCGTCGCCCTGGCCTCTCCCCTGCGGGCTGGGAGCGGCGCCAGAGAGCAGGGGTGCAGCCCTCCCGACGCCGATAGGGAGAGCCTAAGAGACATCGGCTGGCCCGTCGGTACGCTGCTGGCGGCGGTACGGCGGGCGAGATGCAAGCGCCAGCTAAGCCTGTAGTCGGTCCGGGGAGGTCTTCACCTGGACGAGGGGTTCGACTCCCCTCCGTCTCCACCATTTTTGTGTGCCCGTTCCCCTGACAACCTCAGGCGCTCTCCGCCTCCCTCGCCCCCGCCGTCGTCCGGCCCAGACGTCCCGTCCAGTAGGCGAGCCCGTACATCAGGGCCGATGCCAGGAAGCACAGGGCCAGGATAGTGAAGGCCAGATCGTAGCTGCCCCGGACATCGTACAGGAGGCCGGCCAGCCACGGCCCCACCGCGAATCCTACGTAGATTATGACCCCCAGCGCCCCCAGGATGACGCCGAAGTGGGCAGTGCCGTAGAAGTATCCCACCAGCAGGGGGTCTATGAGGGGGCCATTGGCCTGAGCGGACGCCCAGAGAGGGACGAACAGCACCAGGGCCAGCGGCGCCGTGCTGGCCACGATGAGGAAGTAGCCCAGCGCCAGCGCTACCGAAGTGCCCACCGCCAGCGCCGGCGGCGGCACGCGGTTAATGAAAGGCCCGGCGGTGGCCCTCACCGCCGCATACAGGCCGGTGATGGCGGAGACCACCAGGGCCGCCCCCTTGGGCGAAAAGCCCTCCGAGCGAAAGAAGGGGACAGCGTGGACGAAGAACGCCACCATCCCCGCCTGCATCAGCCCCACGCCGACGGCGATGAGCCAGAAGGTCGGCGTCCGCAGCGCCTCTCGCAGGGTCAGGGAGCGCCCCACCGTCTGGCTGTGGAGCCGCTCCAGTCGCTGGTCGGCCGGCGGCTCCTCCTGCCCCACCGCCTCCGGCCCGTCCTTCACCACCAGCAGCAGCACCGGCAGGAGGTAGGCCAGTTGCACCACCCCGGAGAAGAGGAAGGCCTGTCGCCAGCCCCATTCCTCCACTATGTAGGTGATGATGGGGATGAAGATGAAGCCGCCCAGCCCGAAGCCAGCGTGGGCCAGGCCCAGCGCCTGGGGCCTTCGCCAAGTGAACCAGCGAGACAGGAGTGCGTTCAGGGGCACCGGCCAGATGCTGGAGCGGAAGAAGGAGCCAGCCAGATAGAGGGCGTAGAACTGCCAGAGCCTGTTCACTCCCGCCAGCAGGAAGAAGGTCAGCGCCTGGAGCACCGTCCCCGCCAGCATGGCCGAGCGCGCCCCGCGCCTGTCCACCCACCAGCCCACCAGCGGCCCCGACAGCCCCGTCACGAGCCACATCAGGCTCACGGCGCCGGAGAGCTCCGCCCTGGACCAGCCGAACTCCTCCTCCAGCGGTCCGATGTATATGCCGAAAGACCAGAAGGAGAAGGCGGAGCTGAGGCAGGTGATGCCCGCGCTCACCAGGACGATCCACCACCCGTAATACCGGGGGGCCGGCAGTGACAGCGTCAGCCCTCGCAAGGCTCCCTCCTCTCGCTCCTCGCTCCTCCGGCCCAGCCTCTCCTGGTCAGGCCGTCGCCATCTGCCTGCGGCCCAGGGGCGCCAGCAAGACGTAGCAACTGGCGGCGGTCAGGAAGGACGTTATGAACATCACCAGGGCAGCATCGTAGCTACCGGTCCAGTCGTAGAGGGCGCCGGCCAGCAGCGGCCCCATGGCGTAGCCCATGTTGGAGAATACGCCGGACATCCCCAGGATGGACCCGAAGTGGGCCGTGCCGAAGAAGCGGCTGATGAGCAGCGGCTCGATGACCGGTGAGTTGGCCTGCCCCATCGCCCACAGGAGGACGAAGACCCCCAGCGCCGGCGCCGCCGTGGAGACCATCAGCAGGGCGAGCCCGAGGGCCTGGAGCAGCACTGTCACGATGGCCAGTGTCCGCGGTGTCACCCGGTCGCTCACGCCGCCCACGAAGCGCAGCGCCGTGTACAGCCCGGTCACCGAGGTCATCAGCGCTGCCGCTCCCGCCGAGGACAGCCCCTCCGAGCGGAAGAAGGGCACGGCGTGGATCATGAAAGAGAGCTGGCCCATATACATGAAGCTGGCCGCCGCCGCCACTAGCCAGAAGGCCGGCGTCCGCAGCGCCTCCCGCAGCGTGTAGGAGCGCTGGTCCAGCACCGACTGCATCACCGGCGAAGGCCTCTCCAGGGGCGGCTCCTCCACCCCCATGTCCTCGGGGCGATTGCGCACCACCACCAGCGTCACCGGCACGAAGTAGGCCAGCACTATCAGGCCCGAGACGAGGTAGGCCTGTCGCCAACCCAGGCTTTCGATTATGTAGACTATGAGGGGCGTGAAGATGAAGCCGCCCAGGCCCAGCCCGGCGTTGGCTATGCTCAGCGCCTGCCCTCTCCGCCAGACGAACCAGCGGGAGACTAGAGCGTTCACCGGCAGATAGTAGATCCAAGAGCGGAAGAAGGCGGCGGCGAAGAGGAGGGCGTAGTACTGCCACAGAGCGTTCATGGCCGCCAGCAGGAAATAGGTGGCGGCCGTCGTCACCGCTCCCACCAGCATGGCCGAGCGCGGCCCGTAGCGGTCCAGCCAGCGGCCTATGAGCGGCCCCAGCAGCCCGCCGATGAGCCAGGTCATGCTCACCGCCCCGGAGAGCTGCGCTCGGCTCCAGCCGAACTGCTCCTCCAGCGGCTCGAAGTAGAGGCCGAAGGCCCAGAAGGAGACGCCGGTGGTGACGGCCAGGGTGCCCGTCCCCGCCAGGACGATCCACCACCCGTAATAGGAGGGGGCGCGCACGGGCAGCGTCAGCCCCTTCATCCCTCCCTCTCCAGCCCGGCTATCCGGTAGACCAGCCGCATGTCCAGATGCCTGCGTACCAGGGCCGCCAGACGGTCCAGAGGCTCCTCCCCCTCCTCCGACTGCGGCGGCAAGGCAGCCCCCTTGCGACGGGCCAGGTTCTCTAGGAGGGCCCGCAGCAGGCCCCGGTTGTGGAAGAGGCCGTGAATGTAGGTGCCCATGACCCAGCCATCGGCGGAGAGGGCGCCGTCCCGCACCTGGCAGCTCTCCCCCGAGCGAGAGCGGATGAGGAAGGGCGCCTCCGACCCTTCGCTCCGGCTCTGGCCCATGTGGACTTCGTATCCCCGCAGGGGGATCCCCTCCGCTCCCGCCAACAGGCCACGGCCGGTCAGCACCTGTGCCTCAACCCGGTGCGTCATCTTGTGTCTCTCGAAGACAGTGACGACGGGCAGCAGCCCCAGCCCCTTCGCCTCTCGCTGTGGACCCTCCACCAGGTGAGGGTCGTGTATGGCCTGGCCCAGCATCTGGAAGCCGCCGCAGACCCCCATCACCGCCGCGCCCTCCCTGGCCGCCGCCAGGAGAGCATCGGCCAGGCCGCTCTCCCGCAGGTGCTGCAGATCGGCGGCAGTGGTCTTGCTGCCTGGAAGGACGATGAGGTCGGGCCGGCCCAGCGCCCCCGGGCGATGGACGAAGCGCACCGTCACCCCCGGTGTCCGGCGCAGGGGGTCGAAGTCGTCGAAGTTGGCGATGTGGGGCAGGCGCACCACCGCCACGTCCAGGACTCCCCGGGACGGCGCGCCCTCTTCCTCCAGGGCCACCGAGTCCTCCTCCGGTATGGCCAGGTCGGGGTCATAGGGGACGACGCCCACCACCGGGACACCGGTCCGCTCCTCCAGGAAGCGGATGCCCGGCGCCAGGAGGGCGGGGTCGCCGCGGAACTTGTTGACGACGAGGCCCCGCACCAGCGCCCGCTCCGCCGGCTCCAGGAGCTCCAGGGTGCCCACTAGCTGGGCGAAGACGCCACCCCGGTCTATGTCCCCCACCAGCAGGACGGGCGCCCCCACCGCCCGGGCCAGCCGCATGTTGACGATGTCGCTGGCCTTCAGGTTCACCTCGGCCGGGCTTCCCGCTCCCTCCATCACCACCACGTCGTAGCGAGAGCGGAGGCGCTCCAGCGCCTCCAGCACCAGGGGCCACAGATCCCCCTTCAGGCGGTAATATTCGGCTGCGGTGTAGGAGCCCCAGGGGCGGCCCAGCACCACCACCTGACTGCGGTGGTCCGCCTCCGGCTTCAGCAGGACGGGGTTCATCTCCGCCTGGGGCTCGATGCCGGCCGCCTCCGCCTGAACCGCCTGGGCGCGCCCTATCTCCAGCCCGTCCGGCGTCACGTAGGAGTTGAGGGCCATATTCTGGGCCTTGAAGGGAGCGACGCGCAGGCCGTCCTGATGTAGGATGCGGCAGAGGGCAGCCACCAGAAGGCTCTTGCCGACGTGGGACATCGTTCCCTGGACCATCAGCAGGCGGGCGGTCATCTCTCTTTACCCTCGGCATAGTTTATACGCCACCGGGGGGAGCTCCGTCGACCCGATATGCAGAACTTGATGAGGGATCGCGAAGATAAGGTAGCGAGGGCAGGGCCAGGCGGCAGCCCTTGACGGCCTTTCCTGGCCGGTGTTAGATAGAGAACATCGAAAGCTGAATAACGTGTCTCCCGGGTGCCGCAGGGCTTAAAAGGGAAAGAGGGGTAGAAGCCCACGCGGCCGCGCCACTGTGAGCAGGGAGCCCCGGCAGAGGCCACTGTCCCCAACGGGGGATGGGAAGGCGCCGCGGGCGATGATCTGCCAGCCAGGAGACCTGCCCGGGGGACGGGTGGCTGACTCTTCGCGTCGGGGAGGGCGCCCAGGTCATCCAGCGCTGTCCGGGGCGGAGGCCCGCCGGGGGCCAGGACGGCAGGCGAGCTGCCAGCGTGGGCCGCTCAGAGGAGGCCGAGGAGGGCCGACCGACAGTCTACCCGCCAGGGCCCAGGCAGGAGAGCGCCGCCGGCGGCGCAGAAAGACCGAGGTGGGCTGGCCGGCGGCACCTCGCTCCAGCCGGGGCGGAAGACCAGCGCCGGCGGAACCCCGCCCCACTCAGGCGAGAGACTGCGGCCGGCAGCACAGGAAAGGGCCGCTCCCCGATGTCCGTCAGCCAACAGGGAGCGGCCATGATCGTCTTCCTCACCACCGCCGATACCGACCTCCAGGCGCTGGCGGCGGCCCTGCCGGGACTGCCGGCGGGCTTCCCGGAGGTATACGCCCGGCACGTCCAGGCCCTGGGCACCCCTGGGGCGCTGGACCCCTTCTTGGCGGAGATCGCCCCCCGCGCCCGGCTGGTGCTGCTACGCCTCCTGGGAGGCAAACGGGCCTTTGAGGAGGGCGTAGACCGCCTGGCCGCCCTCTGTCGCGAGCGAGGGATACCCCTCGTCGCCTGCCCCGGGGAGTCGACGCGCGACCTGACGCTGGAGGCGGCCTCCACCGTGCCGCCGGGCGTTGTCGCCCGTGCCTTCGAGTACCTGGTGCACGGTGGCGTCGTCAACCTGCGCAACCTCCTCCTCTTCCTCTCGGACGAGCTTCTGGGGACGGGCTACGGCTACGCCCCTCCCGCCGCCCTCCCCTGGGACGGCCTCTATCGCCCCGGCCACCCCGGCCCCCTGACAGACGACGAGTATCGTCAGCGCTGGTGGCGGCCTGACCGGGAGACGGTGGGCCTCCTGTTCTACCGGGCGCTCTGGGCCAGCGGCAACACGGAGCCGGTGGACGCCCTCATAGAGGCGCTGGAAGAGCGAGGAGCCAACGTCCTTCCCGTCTTCTGCTACAGCCTGCGGGACGAGGCCACTCCGCCCGGGCAGCTCCCCCTGGCGCTGCGACGTCACTTCCTGGGGCCGGACGGCCGGCCCGGGGTGGACTGTATCGTCTCCACCCTCAGCTTCGCTCTGGCGAGGGAAGACCCGGACGCCGCCGCCCATGCCCTGGCCGCCCTGGATGTCCCCATCGTCCAGGCCGTCCTCTCCACCGTCAGCCGTCAGGAATGGCAGGAGAGCAGCGTGGGCCTCTCCCCTCTGGACGTGGCCATGAACGTGGCCCTGCCGGAGCTGGACGGTCGCATCATAGCGCTGCCCATCGCCTTCAAGGAGGTGAGGAGGGAGCCGGCCCTGGGGGCCAGCATCGCCCGGAGCGTCCCCGACCACGAGCAGGTCTCCCTGGTAGCGGAGCTTGCCCTGCGCTGGGCGCGCCTCAGGCGCAAGGGGAACGCCGAGAAGAGGGTGGCCATCGTCCTCAGCAACTACCCCACCAAGAGCGCCCGCGCCGGCAATGCCGTGGGGCTGGATACCCCGGCCTCGGCTGTCCGCCTGCTCAACGCTCTCAGGGAGGCCGGCTATCAGGTGCCGGAGGTCCCAGCCGACGGCGATGCCCTGATGCACCGCCTCCTCGCCTCCGGCACCTATGACAAAGAGCACCTGACGGACGAGCAGCTACAAGCCGCCCCGGGCCGCGTCCCGGCGGAGGAATACCGGGCCTGGTTCGCCCGCCTGCCGGAGACCCTGCGGGAGGAGATGGAGAGGGCCTGGGGGTCGCCGCCCGGCGAGCTCTACCGTGTGGACGGCGCCCTGGCCGTCCCCGGCCTCCTGCTGGGGAACGTCTATCTGGGCCTGCAGCCGCCCCGCGGCTTCGGCGATAACCCTATGGCCATCTACCACAGCCCCGACCTGCCACCCACCCATCACTACCTGGCCTTCTACCGCTGGCTGCGGGACGGCTTCCAGGCGGACGCCATAGTCCACCTGGGGAAGCACGGGACCCTGGAGTGGCTGCCGGGGAAGGGCATCGGCCTGTCGACGGGCTGCTACCCCGTGGCAGCCCTGCCCGACCTACCCCTCCTCTACCCCTTCATCGTCAACGACCCCGGCGAGGGCGCCCAGGCCAAGCGACGCGCCCACGCCGTCATCGTCGACCACCTGGTGCCGCCCCTGACCACCGCCGGCACCTACGGCGAGCTGGCCCGCCTGGAGCAGCTCATGGACGAGTACGCCCGCGCCCAGGCCATGGACCCCGCCAAGCTCCCCCTGGTGAGGGCCCAGATATGGGAGGCCGTCCAGCGGGCCAACCTCCACCGCGACCTCCACGTGGAGGAGGAGCCGGAGGACTTCGATTCCTTCCTGCTTCACATGGACGGCTACATCTGCGAGCTCAAGGACGCCATTATCCGGGGCGGGCTCCACGTCCTGGGGGAGCCGCCGCGCGGCGAGGCCCAGATAGATACCCTGCTCGCCCTCACCCGTCTGGACGGCGAGGCCCCCTCCCTGCGACGGGCCGTGGCGGAGGCCCTGGGCCTAGACTACGATGCCCTCCGTCGTGACCTGGGCCACCCCCACGAGGGTCCCGTGCCAGAGACGCTGGCCGCCCTGGGCCTTCCCCTGCGCACCCGCGGGGACGTCCTGGAGGCGGTGGACGCCCTGGCCCGCCGGTTGCTGGAGGCCCTCCAAGAGAGGGGCTTCCCGCCCGAGGCCAGCCGCGAGGTGGCCATCGCCGTCCTGGGCGAGGCGGCGGCGCAGGTGCCGGCGGTGCTGGAATACGTCTGCCGCCGTCTGGTGCCTGACCTGGAGCGCACCACCGACGAGATAGGCAATCTCCTGCGGGGGCTGGACGGACGCTACGTGCCGCCAGGGCCCAGCGGCTCACCCACCCGCGGGATGGCCAACGTCCTCCCCACCGGCCGCAACTTCTACTCCCTGGATCCCCGCTCCGTCCCCTCGCCCTTCGCCTGGGAGGTGGGGAAGGCGCTGGCGGAGGGGCTGCTGGAGCGCTACCGCCGGGAGGAGGGACGCTACCCGGAGACAGTGGGGCTGGTGGTGTGGGGCACCGCCGTTATGCGCACCCACGGCGACGACATCGCCCAGGCGCTGGCCCTCCTGGGCGTCCGCCCCGTGTGGCGCCAGGAGGACGGGCGAGTGACCGGCCTGGAGGTCATACCCCTCGCCGAGCTGGGGCGCCCCCGCGTGGACGTGACCCTGCGCATCTCTGGTTTCTTCCGGGACGCCTTCCCTAACCTGATCGACCTCCTGGACGAGGCGGTGGAGATGGTGGCCACCCTGGACGAGCCGGAGGAGCTGAACTACGTCGCCAAGCACTACCGTGAGGACCTGGGGCGCCGGCTGGCCCAGGGCCAGGCCGAGGACGAGGCCAGGACCCGCTCCCTCTTCCGCATCTTCGGCAGCAAGCCTGGCACCTACGGCGCTGGCATCCTGGCCGCTCTGGAGGAGGGGAACTGGCGCAGCCACGCCGACCTGGCTGACATCTACATCTCCTGGGGCTCCTACGCCTACGGCCGCCGCCGCCAGGGTGAGAGCGCTCCCCTGGAGTTCCGGGAGCAGTTCGCTCGCATCGCCGTGGCGGCCAAGAACCAGGACAACCGCGAGCACGACATATTCGACTCCGATGACTATTTGCAATACCATGGGGGCATGGTCGCCACGGTGCGCGCCCTCGCTGGCCGGCAGCCCCGCGCCTACTTCGGCGACTCCGCCGACCCGGCGCGGCCCGTGGTGCGCGACCTGGCAGAGGAGGCCCGGCGCGTCTTCCGCACCCGCGTCGTCAACCCTCGCTGGATTGAGGCCATGAAGGGCCACGGCTACAAGGGCGCCTTCGAGCTGGCAGCCACCGTGGACTACCTCTTCGGCTACGACGCTACCGCCGGCGTCGTGGAGGACTGGATGTACGAGCAGGTAGCCCGCGCCTACGCCCTGGACCGGGAGATGCAGCAGTTCTTCCAGCGAAGCAACCCCTGGGCCCTGCGGGACATCGCCGAGCGGCTGCTGGAGGCCGCCTCCCGGGGCCTCTGGGGCTCACCGTCGGAGGAGCTGTTGCGGGAGCTGCAGCGCCTCTACCTGGAGACGGACGCTCTGCTGGAGGGAGGGATGGGAGGCCATGCCGGCTGACCGCGGTCCTGTTTTCCCCTTCACGGCCATCGTTGGGCAGGAGCGGATGAAGCTCGCCCTCGTCCTCAACGCCATAGAGCCCTCCATCGGTGGCGTCCTCATCCGGGGCGAGCGGGGGACGGCCAAGTCCACCGCCGTGCGGGCGCTGGCCGACGTCCTGCCCCCCATAGAGGTGATAGAGGGCTGCCCCTACTCCTGTGAGCCCCGCAGCCCCCAGGGCCTGTGCCACGTCTGCACCGAGCCCCGCGGCCTTCTGCCCCGCGGCTTCCGGCCGGTGCGTATGGTGGACCTGCCCATCGGCGCCACCGAGGACCGGGTGGTGGGCACCCTGGACATCGAGGCCGCCCTCAAGCTGGGCGAGAAGCGCTTCCAGCCCGGCCTCCTGGCCGAGGCCCACCGTGGCATCATCTACATCGACGAAGTGAATCTGCTGAGCGATCACCTGGTGGACATCCTCCTGGACTCGGCCGCCATGGGCCAGAACTACGTGGAGAGGGAGGGCGTCTCCTTTTCCCACGCCGCCCGCTTCGTCCTCATCGGCACCATGAACCCGGAGGAGGGCGAGGTGCGGCCCCAGCTCCTGGACCGCTTCGGGCTGGCGGTGGAGGTGGAGACCCTGAGCGACCCGGAGCAGCGAGCAGAGGTGGTGCGACGCCGCCTCCAGTTCGACGCCGACCCGGAGGCCTTCCGCGCCCGCTGGCGGCCACAGGAGGAGGCACTGCGGCGCCGCATCCAGGAGGCGCAGGCCATCCTGCCTTCCGTCCAGGCCGACGAGGGGCTGCTGGCCTACATCGCCCAGGTCTGTCTGGAGCACCACGTGGAGGGGCTGAGGGCCGATATCGTCACCTACCGGGCGGCCCGCGTCCACGCCGCCTTTCAAGGCCGCGACCGGGCCCTGAGGGAGGACGTGGACGCGGTGGCGGAGCTGGCCCTGCTGCACCGTCGGCGGCCGCCCCGCCAGCCCCAGCCCCTGGGACGCCCCCCGTCGCCAGACCGCGGCC
>DAOTWZ010000073.1:0-4125 GCA_034435615.1 Dehalococcoidia bacterium | reverse complement strand
GAGGGAGGGGCGGGGGACGTGGCTGGGCGGTGCGGGGAGCGATGGCGGCCGTTGCCGTGGCGGCGGCCGTCTTTCTGTTCCTGCCCGGGGGTGCACCCCTGAGGGCACAGGGGACAATCATCACCGTCGACACGCCCGAGGATGCCATAGACAACGATGGCGATTGCTCCCTGCGGGAAGCGATCCAGGCGGCCAACACGAGCACAGCGGTGGACGGTTGCACCGCTGGCTCCGCCACCGAGCGCGAAATCATCCGGTTCGACGAGAGCCTGGACGGGAAGCCCATCACCCTGACCATCGCCGGCGCCGGGGAGGACAACAACGCCACCGGCGACCTGGACATATCCGTCAGTGTGGAGATCCAGGGCAACGGAGTGGACAGGACCATCGTCCAGGCCTGCGGGGAGCCGCAGCCGGAGGGCACCTGCGCCACCGACGGGGTGCAGGACCGGGTCTTCGACATCCACTCGGGGGGGGTGGCGGTGAGGGGCCTCACCATCCGCCACGGCTACAGCCCCGCCGGTGAGGAGGGGGGCGGCGGCGTGCTGGTCAGAGCCCCCGATACAAACGTCGCCAGCACGCACCTCACTCTGGAGGACGCCGTCCTCTCCGCCAACCACAGCCCCGGATCGGGGGGCGGGCTGATGGTGGAAGCAGGGACTGATGTCACCCAACCGGGTGCCACCCTCACCCGCGTGACGGTGAGCGGCAACAGCGGCCGCGTAGGTGGCGGCATCGCTACCAAGAAGTTGAGAGTGTTAACGGTCAGGGACAGCGTCATAGAAGACAACCGGGCGTCCAGCACTGGCGGCGGCATCGATGCGTTCGCCAGCGGTGTCGTGGTGGAGAACAGCACGATCAGGGAGAACGAGAGCCAGGAGGGCGGCGGGGGGATCAGCGCTGGCACGGGTGAGCTCACGATCTCGGGCAGCACCATCAACGGCAACACTTCCGGTGGGCCCGGGGGCGGCCTTCTCTTCTATACACCGGTAGGGGGCGTTCCGGGGAATGCCTGGCTCCTGAACACCACCATCTCCGGCAACCGGGCCGACGCATATGGCGGCGGCCTCGCTATTCACGAGGACCACAATCAATTCTACTATGTGCGGGCGTCCTTCGTCACCGTCGCTGGCAATCTGGCCGCTAGTAGTGGGGGGGGCATCAGCGTTCCCAACCCGGATGCAGGGTCGGTGGAGCTGCGGGGCTCCATCCTGGCCGATAACCTAGCAGGCGGCCTTCTCGGATTCTTCCCGGGCGACTGCTCAGGCAGCATCACGTCCTTCGGCTACAACCTCATCGAGACAGCAAGCAGTTGTGTCATCGGGGGGGATGCCACGGGGAACGTGACGGGGCAGGACCCGCGCCTGGGGTCGCTGAGGCGCAACGAGCTGGGCACCGAGACCCATGCCCTGGGGGCGGGCAGCCCGGCCATCGATGCCGTGCCCTCCGAGCAGTGCAACCACCTGGACGGGAGTCGGGTGGACGTCGACCAGCGGGGCCTGCCGCGGCCCACGGACGGCAACGGAGACGGGACGGAGCTGTGCGACATGGGCGCCTTCGAGCTGGGGCCGCCTCTGGCGTCGGGTGTGGTGCTGACCTCCGGCAACGCCACCGTGGTCAGCTACAGCACGATCGACAGCCCTGCAGGCTCTCCCCCTCTCACAACGTTCATCATCGGCGTGAAGTTCTTCCTGACCGACGTCCAAGACGCCGCTAACGTCTGCATCCAGTTCTCCACGCTGCCCCAAAAAATCGTGGTCTACAAGGTGGTGGAAAGCGAGTGGCATCAGCTCTACCCCAACGACGAGGTGGACGGCATCAGCGATGTGGCCCTGGACAGGGAGGCGCGCTCCCTGTGCTTCACCATCCAGGACAACTCTCCCGTCGATGGCCACCCGTTCCCCGGGGTCATAATGGACCCGATAGTGATGGGGAGCACTGAGTCCCAGCCGGTGGCTGAACCCCCGCCGGTGACGGGTCTGCCCCGGACTGGGGCGGGCGACGGGGCCGGGGGAGCGGGCAGTCTGCCCCTGTGGGCCGGCCTGGGCCTGGCGGGTCTGGGCCTGGCGGTGGCGGTGTTGGGGCTGGGGCGGCGTCGTCGGGACGCCTGAAAGAAGCGGCGCCAGGGGCGTCTCTGTGCTCGCCCCTGGCGCCGCGCCGCGTCCCGGGGGAGTGGATACGCTGACCGCCCCACGTAGCGGCGAGGTTGACAGGGCAGGGCCGCCGCGTAAAATGTTAGCGTCTTGTGCGCTGGTGGCCCTGCCCCTCCTGCTTCGGGCCTCACTGGTGGGAGGTGGGAGATGAAAGAGGCTGCAAGGACGTGTTCCCGCTGAAGTGGTTCAGCTTTTCCCTAGGGAGGGATGGCTATGAAGGCAGCGGTGCTGGAAGCGTTCAGGCAGCCCCTGGTAGTGAAAGAGGTGCCGGATCCCACCCCGGGCCCTGGCGACGCCATCGTGCGGGTGGAGGGCGAGGGGATCTGCCGCTCCGACTGGCACGCCTGGATGGGTGACTGGGAGTGGATCGGTTTGAAGCCCCAGCTCCCCATCGTCCCCGGGCACGAGATGGCCGGCGTGGTGGAGGAGGTGGGCGCGGGCGTCCGCCGCTTCAAGAAGGGGGACCGCGTCCTCTCCCCGGTGGTGTGGGCCTGCGGCTCCTGCGAGTTCTGTCTGAAGGGCCGGCAGAACCTCTGCGCCACTCCCAATATCCCGGGCTTCAGCACTGGCGGCGGCTACGGCCGCCTGGTCAAGGTGGTCAATGCTGACCTGAACCTGATCCCCCTGCCGGAGGGGATAGACTTCATCACGGCGGCGGCTATGGGCTGTCGCTTCCCCACAGCCTATCACGCTGTGCGCGACCAGGGCCGCGTCAAGGGTGGCGAGTGGGTGGCCGTGCACGGTTGCGGCGGCGTAGGTCTGTCGGCGGTGCAGATAGCGGCCGCCCTGGGCGCCAACGTGGTGGCGGTGGACATCTCCGACGAGAAGCTGGCCAAGGCGCGAGAGCTGGGGGCGGTGGCCACCGTCAACGCCGCCCGCGAGAATGCCCCCGAGGCGGTGAAGGAGATCACCAAGGGGGGCGCTCATGTCTCCGTTGATGCCCTGGGGATCCAGACCACCTGCCTCAACTCGGTCCTGTCGCTGCGGAAGGGAGGCCGGCATGTCCAGGTGGGCCTGACCACCCAGGCGGAGAAGGGACAGGTGCCGATCCCCGTGGACATGATAGTGGCCATGGAGATAGAGTTCCTGGGCTCCATCGTCCATCCCCAGAGCGGCTACGATGGCATGCTGGAGATGGTCACCAGCGGCAAGGTCAATCCCAACAAGCTGGTGACCCGCACCGTCCGCATCGAGGAGGCCTCCTCCGTCCTGGAGTCCATGACGGAGTTCGGGACGGTGGGGATGGTCATCATAAATCAGTGGTGAAATGAGAGAGGGGGCTGGCCCCACGACACCCCCCGCGGCGGACGCCCGGCGGGACGGGGCCAGCCCTCCTTGCTACCGCTGGCTGACCATCGGATCAGGAGGGGCGGCCGTCCTGGTAGAGGCGGACGCGTATCCTCTGGGCTACCTTCAGCCCCAGGGGCACCACCTGGCCGTCCACCTCCACCACTATGACGCCGGTGGCAGGGACGACCTCCCGCACTCGCAGGAGCTGGCCCGGCATGATGCGGCCTCGCTCCAGGTAGCGGAGGAGCTCCAGGTCCTCCTCCAGCTCCTCGGAGATGAAGACCACGGCCGCCTCGTCCCCCTCCCGGAGGCTGGACAGGGAGACCAGGTCCGGCGGATGGCTGTAGCCGCTGCCCGGGATGGGGCTGCCGTGGGGGCAGGTCTTGGGGTTCCCCAGGAGGGCTACGATCCGCTCCTCCATGCGCTCCGAGAGGGCGTGCTCGAAGCGGTGGGCCTCCTCATGGGCCTCTGCCCAACTGAAGCCCAGGACGTCCGTGAGGAAGCGCTCCGAGAGGCGATGACGACGGACTATCTCTTCGGCCAGCCGGTGCCCTTTCTCGGTGAAGTGGATGACCTTCTTCTCGTCCAGGGTGATGAGGCCGTCCCGCACCATCCGCTGCACGATGGCCCAGGCGGTGGGAGGCGTCACCCGCATGCGCCGGGCCAGACGGGCGGAGATGAC
>DAOTWZ010000072.1:0-29833 GCA_034435615.1 Dehalococcoidia bacterium | reverse complement strand
TTGAGCTTCAGGTTGGCGATGATGCTGATCATGTTGGCGTTGCCGCACATATCGCCGTAGCCGTTGATGGCGCCCTGGACGTGGACGGCGCCGGCCTCCACGGCGGCCAGGGTGTTGGCCACCGCCAGGTCGGCGCCGTTGTGGGCGTGGATGCCCACGGGGACGTCCACCTCCCTCACCACCGTCGCCACCACCTGCTGGAGACGACTGGTGATGGTGCCGCCGTTGGTGTCGCACAGGACGACACAATCGGCGCCCGCCTGGGCGGCCACCTTCAGGCACTGGAGGGCATAGTCCTTGTCGGCAAAGAAGCCGTCGAAGAAGTGCTCGGCGTCAAAGAAGACGGTGAGGCCGTGTCCCTTCAGGTAGCGGACGGAGTCGGCTATCATGGCCAGGTTCTCCTCCGCCGTCGTCTCCAGGACGTGGAGGACATGGCGGATGTCCGCCTTGCCGACGATGGTGACGACAGGGGTGCCGGCGTCCACCAGGGCCCGCAGGTTGGGGTCGGTCTCCGCCTTGCCGCCAGCGCGCCGGGTGGCGCCGAAGGCGGCCAGGCGGGCGTTCTGCAGATGGAGGGAGCGGGCCCGCACGAAGAACTCGGCGTCCTTGGGGTTGGAGCCAGGCCAGCCGCCCTCGATGTAGTGGACGCCCAGCTCGTCCAGCTTGCGAGCGATCTTCAGCTTGTCGTCGACGGAGAGGCTGATCCCCTCCATCTGGGTGCCGTCGCGCAGCGTCGTGTCATAGAGCTCTACCCTCGTCGCCATCGCTCTCCTCCTGGTCTCCGCGCTGTCGGGCCGCCTGGCCTCAGGCCAGGACGGCCTCCGCCACCAGCCTCCCCATCGCCTGCGTCCCCACCGTCTGCGTCCCCTCGCTGGCGATGTCCCGCGTGCGGTAGCCCTGGGCCAGCACCCGCTCCACGGCCTCCTCCAGGGCGGCGGCGGCCGCGGGCTCACCCAGGGAATGCCTGAGCATCAGAGCGATGGAGAGGACGGTGGCCAGGGGGTTGGCCACGTCCTGGCCCGCTATGTCCGGCGCCGAGCCGTGGACCGGCTCATAGAGGCCGAGGCCGGTGCCGTCCGACCGCCGTCGGCCCAGGCTGGCGGAGGGGAGCATCCCCATGCTGCCGGCCAGCATGGCCGCCTCGTCGGTCAGGATGTCGCCGAACATGTTCTCCGTGACCACCACGTCGAAATCGGCCGGCCGGCGGATCAGGTGCATGGCGCAAGCGTCCACCAGCATGTGGCGCAGCTCCACGTCCGGGTACTGGCTGGCCATCTCGTTGGCGAGGGTGCGCCAGAGGCGGCTGGACTCCAGGATATTGGCCTTGTCCACGCTGGTGAGCCGCTTGCGGCGCTGGCGGGCCAGCTCGAAGCCGACGCGCAGAATGCGCCTTATCTCCCCCTCCGAGTAGCGCAGGGTATCTACCGCCTGGCGCCCCCGCTGGCTGCGCCACTGCCGCTGCGGCCGCCCGAAGTAGATGCCGCCGGTGAGCTCGCGCACCACCACCATGTCCACGCCCTCCAGCACCTCCGGCCGGAGGGTGGAGGCCTGGGCCAGGTAGGGATAGACCTTCACCGGCCGCAGGTTGGCGAAGAGCGCCAGCCCCTTGCGCAGCGCCAAGAGCCCCTGCTCGGGCCGCACCGGGGCCGTGGGGTCGTCCCACTTGGGGCCGCCCACTGCCCCCAGGAGGACGGCGTGAGCGCGGCGGCAGCGCTCCAGCGTCTCCGGTCGGATCGCCACACCGAAGCGGTCTATGCAGGCGCCTCCCACCACGTCCTCCGTCAACTCGAAGCGGAGGGCGAAGCGCCGCTCCACCGCCTTCAGAGCCTCCAGGCCGGCGGAGACCACCTCCGGGCCCACGCCATCGCCCGGCAGGACTACGAGCTTGTAGGTAGCCACTCCATGCCTCCCGCAGAGAGAGCTAACTATGGGGCCGCTGTCCTCGTCACGAGCCTTCGCCCCGACCGGGCGGCCCCGTCACCTGTCAGCAGCCGGGCTCCCCGCGGTGGCCGCAGCAGTTGCGGGGCGGCGGCCCCAGCCGACGGGCCAGGTTGCGCAGGGCGACGCCCAGACGCCGCCAGAAGGGCAAGTCCGAACGGCCCCAGTTAGAGACGAGAGCGCTGAAGCTCGGCCTCCCTGGGGAGAGTCGCCCTGCCATGGCCTCTGCCCTCGCGGCCGGGCCTAGCCGACCGCTCCCGGCCGGCGGCGCGCTACCCCGAGGCGGGGGCGGGTCAGCTCGCCGAAGACGGCCCGGAAGCTGATGAGCCCGCCCAGGACGAAGATGAGCAGGATGGGCCACAGGCGCGGCCGCCGCAGGTTCTCCCAGCCCAGGTTGCGGGCCGCCGCCAGGCTGGCGATGAAGCCCGGCACCAGCCAGACGGAGGCCAGGGTGCGGGCCAGGAGGGCCAGAGGCGTCCGACGGACCCCCAGCCCCCATTCGCCGATGAGGAGCCAGAGGGCGGAGCCCAGGCCGGCCAGGCCCAGGACGCGCTCCACCACGTTGGCCTCCGTCGCCTTCCAGAGGGAGAGGAAGGCGTTCAGGAGGACCACCAGGCTGTTGCGTCCCGGTGGCTCCTCCTGCCGCTCCTCCTCCTCCGTCAGCTCGAAGAGGTTGTCCTCCACCCGGGTGCCCAGCCGGCGCAGCCGCTGCCAGAGCCCCTTGCCTTCCGCCATCGTCCTCACCCCAGGACTCGGGGCAGCCAGCGGGGGCGGGCCTCCTCGTAGGCGCGGATCCTCTCCTCGTGGAGAAGGGTAAGGGCTATATCGTCCCAGCCGTTGAGGAGCCGCTCCCTGGCCACGGGGTCTATATCGAAGCCCGTCTGAAAGCCGGCCTCATCGAAGACGAGCTGTCGCTCCAGGTCTACCGTCAGACGGTAGCCGGGTTGGGCCTGCGCCTGCTGGATGATGTGCCGCACCTCCTCGTCCTTCAGCACCACCGGGAGGACGCCGTTCTGGATGCAGTTGTTGAAGAAGATATCGGCGAAGGAGGGGGCGATGATGGCGCGGAAGCCGTACTCCATCAGACCCCAGACGGCGTGCTCCCGGGAGGAGCCGCAACCGAAGTTGCGGCCGGTGGCCAGGATGGTGGCCCCCTGGTAGCCCGGGTGGTTCAGCTCGAACTCCGGGTTGGGGGTGCCGTCCGGCAGGTAGCGCCAGTCGTAGAAGGCGAACTCGCCATAGCCCGTCCGCTCGATGCGCTTCAGGAACTGCTTGGGCATGATCTGGTCCGTGTCCACATTGGCCCTGTCCAGGGGGGCCACGATGCCGGTATGGACTCGGAAGGGCTCCATGTTCCTACTCCTCTCCCCTGACGGTCAGTCCTCCCACTGCCACTCGCGTATGTCCACGAAGTGCCCGGCGATGGCGGCAGCGGCGGCCATCTGGGGGCTCACCAGGTGGGTGCGCCCACCCCGGCCCTGGCGCCCCTCGAAGTTGCGGTTGGAGGTGGAGGCGCAACGCTCGCCTGGCTGGAGGATGTCAGGGTTCATCCCCAGGCACATGGAGCAGCCGGCCTCCCGCCACTCGAAGCCGGCCTCCTTGAAGATCCTGTCCAGCCCCTCCGCCTCCGCCTGGAGCTTCACCTGGGTGGAGCCAGGCACCACCATGGCCCGCACCTTGGGGTGAACCTTCTTCCCCTTCACTACCTCGGCGGCGGCGCGGAGGTCTTCGATGCGGGCGTTGGTGCAGGAGCCGATGAAGACCCGGTCCACCCATATCTCGGTGATGGGGGTGCCGGGCTCCAGCCCCATGTACTGGAGGGCCCGCTCCGCCGCCGCCCGCTCCTCCGGCGTGGGAAAGGATGAGGGATCGGGGACGCGGCCGGTGACCGGCACCACCTGACCGGGGTTGGTGCCCCAGGTGACGTAGGGGGCCAGCTCGGACGCCTCTATGACCACCGTCTTGTCATAGCAGGCGCCCGGGTCGGTGGGGAGGCTCTGCCAGTAGGCCAGCGCCTCCTCCCAGTCCCGGCCCTTGGGGGCGTAAGGCCGCCTCTCCAGATAGGCGAAGGTAGTCTCGTCCGGGGCGATCATCCCCGCCCGGCCCCCCGCCTCTATGGACATGTTGCAGATGGTCATGCGCCCCTCCATGGAGAGGGAGCGGATGGCCGAGCCGGTGTACTCTATGACGTGGCCCACCGCCCCGTCCACACCGATGCGGCCGATGATGCCCAGGATGACATCTTTGGCGGTGACGCCCCGCGGTAGCTGCCCCTCCACCCGCACCTCCATCGTCTTGGGGCGCTTGAGCTTGATGGTCTGGGTGGCCAGGACGTGCTCCACCTCCGAGGTGCCGATGCCCAGGGCGAAGGCACCGAAGGCGCCGTGAGTGGAGGTGTGAGAGTCGCCGCAGACGATGACCATCCCCGGCTGGGTGAGCCCCAGCTCCGGCCCGATGACATGGACGATCCCCTGCCGGTCCGACTCCAGCCCGTAGTAGGTGAGGCCGAACTCCTCGCAGTTGCGCTGGAGGGCCTCTATCTGGCGGCGGGATACCTCGTCCGTTATGGGCATGTAGCGAGGCCAGGTGGGGACGTTGTGATCCGCCGTGGCCACCGTCAGGTCGGGCCGGCGCACCCGCCGCTTGGCCAGCCGCAGGCCATCGAAGGCCTGGGGGGAGGTCACCTCGTGCACCAGGTGCAGGTCCACGTAGAGGATGGCCTGCCCGTTCTCCTGGTGGACGACGTGGGCGTCCCAGATCTTCTCGAACATCGTCTTAGGCGCCATCTGCACCACCTCCGTCGCTAGGGCGTGGACCAGAGCTGCTGTCGCTCCTTGGGGGCCCGGGTGAGGGCGCGGTTGAGGGCGTCCATGAGGGCCTTGGCGGAGGCCACCACGATGTCGGTGTCGCTGCCCCAGCCCACGTAGGTGTTGCCGTCCACCTCTATGCGCACCGTCACCTCGCCCTGGGCGTCTATCCCCTCGGTGACGTTCTTGACCTGGTACTCCACCAGGCGGTTGGGGAGGCCCACCAGCATATCTATGGCCCGGAAGGAGGCGTCCACCGGCCCGGTGCCGGTGGCGGTGGTCTGACGCACCTCGCCGTTGGGGCCGATGAGCCGCACCGTGGCCGTGGGCACCAGCTGGTTGCCGCAGGAGACCTGCAGCAGGTCCAGCTTGTAGACCTCCACCGCCGTGCGCCGCTCCTCGGAGACCAGGGCCTCCAGGTCGCGGTCGTCCACCTCGCCCTTCTTGTCGGCCAGCTCCTTGAAGGCCTGGAAGACGCGGTCCAGCTCCTCGTTGCTCAGCTCGTAGCCCAGCTCCTGCAGGCGGGCCTTGAGGCCGTGGCGGCCGGAGTTCTTGTTGAGGACGATGATGCCGCCCCGGGGGAGGCCGATGTCGCGGGGGTCGATTATCTCGTAGGTCTCCCGCAGTTTGACGATGCCGTGCTGGTGGATGCCGGACTGGTGGCGGAAGGCGTTGGCCCCCACTATGGCCTTGTTGGGCTGGACGGGGATACCCGTGAGCTGGGAGACGAGGCGGCTCACCCGGTATATCTGGGTAGTGTCCACGCCTATCTCGGTGCCGAAGAAGTCCCGCCGGGTCTTGAGGGCCATCACCACCTCCTCCAGGGAGGCGTTGCCGCCCCGCTCGCCGATGCCGTTGACGCAGACCTCCACCTGACGGGCGCCGGCCCGTATGGCGGCCAGGCTATTGGCCACCGCCAGGCCCAGGTCATTGTGGCAGTGGACGGAGATGGTGGCCTTGTGGATGTTGGGCACCCGCTCCTGGATGTTGCGGATGAACTGGGCGAACTCCTCCGGTATGGCGTAGCCCACCGTGTCCGGGATGTTGACGGTGGTGGCCCCCGCCTCGATACACTCCGTCAGCATACGGTAGATGTATTCGGGGTCGGAGCGAGTGGCATCCTGGGGGGAGAACTCCACGTCCGGGCAATACTTTTTGGCCCGGGCCACCATGGTGCGGGCCATCTCCAGGACGTGCTCCCGGTCCCGCTCCAGCATGTGCATGATATGGATGTCCGAGCTGGAGATGAAGACGTGGATACGGGGGTGCTCGGCGTGCTTGATGGCCTCCCAGCAGGCGTCCACGTCCCCGGGGACGGCCCTCGCCAGCCCGGCGATGGCGCAACCCCGCACCTCCTGAGCGATGAGCTTCACCGCCTCGAAGTCGCCGGGGGAGGAGGCGGGGAAGCCGGCCTCAATGATGTCCACCCGCAGCCGCTCCAAGGCGCGGGCGATCTCCAGCTTCTCCTCGGCGTTGAGGCCCACGCCGGGGGTCTGCTCGCCGTCCCGCAGCGTCGTATCGAATATCAGCACTCGCTGAGCCGAAGTCATGGCAACTCAACCTCCCTCATGAGATAAAGGTCTGGGGGTAGCGCTGGGCTAGCCCTCTCCCGGGCTAACCGCCCGGGGAGGGCTATGGAAGGTTGAGGTCACGACGCTTGCCCACCGTACCGCCTCCCTCACTGGCCCAGGATGCTCTGCAGGTCCCGGGCGTGCTCCTCGGTGTCCTTGAGGATCTCCTCCAGGATGCGACGGGTGACGTAGTCCTCTTCCTTTTCCGCCTGCTTGATGAGGCGGCGGTACAGGTCTATGGTCTCGTACTCCAGCTCCAGGTTGTCCCTCAGCATCTGGCGCAGGTCACCGCCGATCTTGATCTCTCCTATCTGGGTGGTGGGGAGCCCGCCCAGCAGATCTATGCGCTCCGCCAGCATGTAGGCGTGGCGCATCTCCGTCATGGCCAGCTCCTTGAACTTTTCAGCGATGGCGGGGCTCTCCATCCCCCGCGCCAGGATGTGGTCCCACATGTACTGGAAGATGGAGGCCATCTCCTCCGCCAGGGCCTCGTTCAGCATGTCGATGAACTCTTCGCTGGCCTTGGGCATTCCCATCGCTGTTTCTCCTCTCGCTACTTGCGGGACTTGAGCCAGGGCATCATGGAGCGCAGACGACGCCCCACCTCTTCGATGGGGTGACGGGCGTCCCGCTCCCGCAGCGCCTGGAAGACGGGCCGCCCAGCCTGGTTCTCCAGGATCCACTCCCGGGCGAAGACGCCGGTCTGGATCTCCCGCAGCACCTCCTGCATCGTCTGGCGCACCCGCTCGTCGATGACGCGAGGGCCGCGGGTGTAATCGCCGTACTCGGCGGTGTCGGAGATGGAGTAGCGCATGTAGGACATGCCGCCCTCGTGCATCAGGTCGACGATGAGCTTCAGCTCGTGCAGGCACTCGAAGTAGGCCACCTCCGGCTGGTAGCCGGCGTTGACCAGGGTCTCGAAGGCGGCCTTGATGAGGGAGGTGACGCCACCGCAGAGGACCACCTGCTCACCGAACAGGTCCGTCTCCGTCTCCTCGGCGAAGGTGGTCTCGATGACGCCGGCCCTGGTGCAGCCCACCCCCTTGGCGTAGGCCAGGGCCAGGGCGCGGGCGTTCTCGGTGGCGTCCTGGTGGACGGCCAGCAGGGCGGGCACCCCCAGCCCCTGGGTGAAGATCTCCCGCATGCGGTGGCCCGGCGCCTTGGGGGCGATCATGGTTACGTCCACGTCCGGCGGCGGCACGATCTGCTTGAAGTGGATGTTGAAGCCATGGGCGAACATGAGCATCTGCCCCGGCCGCAGGTGGGGAGCGATGCTCTCCTCGTAGATCTGGCGCTGCACCTGGTCCGGCGCCAGCATCATGACGATATCGGCCTCCTGGGCGGCCTCGGCCACAGTGGTGACCCGGAGCCCCGCCTCCTGGGCCGCCTGCCAGGACTTGGAGCCGGGGTAGAGGCCCACGATGACGTCCACGCCGGAGTCCTTGAGGTTCAGGGCGTGGGCATGCCCCTGGGAGCCGAAGCCGACGATGGCTACCTTCTTCCCCCTGAGTAGCTCCAGGTCTGCGTCCTGGTCATAGTAGACCTTGGCCATCGCCTACCCTCCTCAAGCGTTCTGGGCGGTGGCCGGCGGCCGCGGCCCTCCTCGCAGGGCGCTGGCCAGGGCGATGACACCGCCGTAGGTCAACGTCAGTCCACCAGCGAAGCCCATCATCTGCATGAACACGTAGGAACACATCAGCCCCATTATCAGCGTCCCCAGGCCGCCCAGAGCCCACCGCCACGACAGCCATCGCCCCAGCGCCAGGCAGTAGGCGCCGGGGAGGACCATCCCCAGGGCGAGCAGGGCCGCGTCAGAGCTCATCTACCAGGTCTCCTGTCCCGGGTAGCGCTCGTAGCTCTCGTGCTCCACCGGCGGGTGGGAGGCCAGGGAGCCCCGCAGCATGGCCACCCGTCCCGTGCGCACCATCTCGATGACGCCGTAGTCCTTCAGAAGCTCGAAGATGGCGTCCACCTTCCCCTCGTCCCCCGTCACCTCGACGATGACCGAGTCCGGGGAGACGTCCACGATGCTGGCCCGGAAGATGTCCACGATCTCGATGATGTGGCTGCGGTTGCCAGCGTCGCAGCGCACCTTGATGAGGGCCATCTCCCGGGCCACGATGTCCTCGTCGGAGACGTCGCGGATGTCCACCACGTCCACCAGCTTGTCGAGCTGGCGGACCACCTGCTCCGAGTCCGTCCTGGCGTCCACCACGAAGGTCATGCGGGAGAGGCCGGGCGTCTCCGAGTGCCCTACGGCCAGACTCTCGATGTTGAAGCCCCGCTGCCGCCACTTGGAGGCGATGCGGTTCAGGACGCCCGGGCGGTCCTCCACCAGGGCGATGATGGTGTGATAGCGCCGGTTGTTCTTCCCCTCGCTCATCGCGTCACTCCCGCAGTCCGCCGCTCCTTGACGAGCCGCACGTACTCCTCCGGCAGCCCGATGGTCTCCTGGAGGGAGGCACCAGGCGGCACCATCGGGTAGCAGTTCTCGTCCTGCTTGACCTGGAAGTCTATGAGGACCGGCCCGGGGTGCTCCATGGCCCGCTGGATGGTAGGCTCTACCTCCTCGCGTCGGGTGGCCCGCAGCCCCAGGATGCCATAGGCCTCCGCCAGCTTGACGAAGTCAGGGTTCCTGAGAGGGCTGGCCACCAGGTTGCCGCGGTAGAAGAGGGACTGCCACTGCCGCACCATGCCGTGATGGCCGTTGTTGATGATGGCGAACTTGATGGGCCAGCCGTATTCGGCTACCGTGGCCAGCTCCTGGGAGGTCATCTGGAAGCCGCCATCGCCGCAGATGGCCCAGACCAGCTCGCCCGGCTTGGCCACGGCCACCCCCATAGCGGCTGGCACCTCGAACCCCATGGTGCCCAGGCCGCCGGAGGTGACGAAGGAGTTGGCCTTGCGGCCGCTGAAGTACTGGGCGGCCCACATCTGGTGCTGGCCCACTCCCGTCACGTAATAGGCCTCGCCGTCGCTCAGCCGGTATATCCGCTCGATGACGTACTGGGGGAGGAGCTCCTCCGTCTCCGGGTAGACCAGGGAGGGGTACTCCCGCCGCAGCTCCTCCAGACGGGCGAACCAGTCCGGCCGCTCGCGGTACTGGACCGCCCGGTTGAGCTGCTGGAGGCAGACGCGGGCGTCGCCCAGCAGGGTGGCGGCGGGCCGGACGTTCTTCCCCACCTCCGCCGGGTCGACCTCGATGTGGACCACCTTGGCGTTGGGGGCGAAGTCCTTCAGGCGGCCTGTCACCCGGTCATCGAAGCGCATGCCGATGCCGATGAGGAGGTCGGCCTCGGAGATGGCCAGGTTGTTCCAGTGCATGCCGTGCATGCCGGGCATCCCCAGGTAGAGGGGATGGTCCGGCGGGAAGCCGCTGATGCCCAGAAGGGTGGTGATGACCGGGACGTTGGCCTTCTCGGCCAGCTCCCGCAGCTCGTAATAGGCCTGGGAGATGATGACACCGTGGCCGGCCAGGATGAGGGGCCGCTCCGCCTCGGCGATGAGCTGGGCGGCCTTCTCCACCTCCTTGGGGTCCGGGTAGACGGGGGGGCGGTAGCCCCGCAGCTCCACCCGCTCCGGCCAGACGAATTCGGCCCGCTCCTGCTGCACATCGCGGGGGATGTCTATCAGGACGGGGCCGGGCCGTCCCGTGCTGGCGATGTAGAAGGCCTCCCGGATGACGCGCGGTATATCGTGCACGTCCAGGACCAAGTAGTTGTGCTTGGTAATGGGGATGGTGATGCCGGTGATGTCCGCCTCCTGGAAGGCGTCACGGCCGATGAGGGGCCGAATGACGCAACCGGTGATGGCGACGATGGGCACCGAGTCCATCCAGGCATCGGCTATGGCCGTCACCAGGTTGGTAGCGCCAGGGCCGGAGGTAGCGAAGCATACGCCGGGCTTGCCGGTGACGCGGGCGTAGCCCTCGGCGGCGTGGCCGGCCGCCTGCTCGTGCCGCACCAGATAGTGGCGGATCTTGGGGTGGTACCTGGGCAGGGTGTCGTACAGGGGCAGGTTGGCCCCGCCCGGGATGCCGAATATGGCCTCCACTCCCTCTCGCGCCAGCGATTCCAGGATCATCTCAGCGCCCGTCATCTCCATGGCTCCGCTCCTCCTCGTCCTTTCCTGTTACCCCTCGTCGCTCCGTCGTGGTGGCGGCCCATCAGCCGCATATCGCGCCCTGGGCCGCCGAGGCTACCAGCCGGGCATACTTGGCCAGGGCGCCCCGCTCATACCGCGGTGGCGGCGGCGTCCACGCCTGGCGGCGGGCGGCCATCTCCTCCGGCGATACCTTGACCTCGATGAGGCGGTTGGCCACGTCGATGGTCACCTCGTCGCCGTCGCGCAGAAGGGCTATGGGCCCGCCGACGGCGGCCTCCGGGGAGACGTGTCCCACCATGAGGCCGCGGGTAGCGCCGGAGAAGCGGCCATCGGTGATGAGGGCGACCTCCTCGCCCAGGCCCTGGCCCACCAGGGCCGCCGTGACGCCCAGCATCTCCCGCATGCCGGGGCCGCCCTTGGGCCCCTCGTAACGGATCACCACCACGTCCCCGGACTTGATCCGCCGCTGGGATATGGCCTGGAACGCCTCCTCCTCGGAATCGAAGACGCGGGCGGGGCCGGTGTGCAGCAGATGGCGGACGCCCGCCGTCTTGACCACCGCCCCCTCCGGCGCCAGGTTGCCCCTGAGGATGCAGATGGTGCCGGTGGGGCTCAGGGGGTCGCTGACGGGGCGGACCACGTCCTGGGGCCCTGGAGGCAGGGATATCTCGGCCAGGTTCTCCCGTAGCGTCTTGCCGGTGACGGTGAGGCAGTCGCCGTCCAGGAGGCCGGCGTCCAGGAGCGTTTTCATGATGAGGGGGACGCCGCCCACGCGGTCCAGGTCCACCATGACGTAGCGGCCGCCGGGGCGGAGGTCGGCTATGTGGGGCGTGCTGCGGCTGATGCGGTCGAAGTCGTCCAGGGAAAGCTCCACGCCGGCCTCCTGGGCAATGGCCAGCAGGTGGAGGACGGCGTTGGTGGAGCCCCCCACCGCGGTGTCCACGGTGATGGCGTTCAGGAAGGCGCGGCGGGTCAGGATGTCCCGGGGGCGCAGCTCCATCTCCAGCAGCCGCATGACTGCCTCGCCGCTGCGACGGGCCGCCTCGTCCCGGCGGGGGTCGGGGCCGGGGATGGAGGCGGTACCGGGGAGGGAGAGGCCCAGCACCTCCATGGCCGTGGCCATGGTGTTGGCGGTGTACATACCGGCGCAGGAGCCGGCCGTGGGGCAGGCGGAGCACTCCAGCTCGTAAAGCTCCTCCTCCGTCATGCGGCCAGCGGCGTAGGCCCCCACCGCCTCGAAGACGTCCTGGATGGTGACGTCCCGGCCACGGAACTTGCCGGGGAGGATGGTGCCCCCGTAGAGGAAGACGGCGGGGACGTTGAGGCGGGCCATGGCCATGGCCATCCCCGGCAGGCTCTTGTCGCAGCCGGCGATGGCCACCAGGGCATCGTACTGGTGGGCGTGGACCATCAGCTCCACGCTGTCGGCGATGACCTCGCGGCTCACCAGGGAGGCTTTCATCCCCTGGTGTCCCATGGCGATGCCATCGGACACGGCGATGGTAACGAACTCCCTGGGGGTGCCGCCGGCAGCCTTCACGCCCTCCTTGGCCGCCCGCGCCAGTCGGTCCAGATGGAAGTTGCAGGGGGTGGCCTCGTTCCAGGAGCTGGCCACACCCACGAAGGGACGGTAGATGTCTTCATCGGAGAGGCCCATGGCGCGGTACATGGCGCGGGCGCCCGCCCACTGGAAGCCACGCTTCACAGCGTCGCTTCGGTATCTGCGCTCCTGGCCGACGGCCATGGCTGACCTCCCTCCTCTGGCTCTCTGACAAAAAGTCCCGACCCTCGAAGGGACGGGACTAGGTCCACGCGGTACCACCCTTCTTCCCCAGGCCACTGTAATCAAACGTCCCGCCCTGAAGGGACCCCGCAGGGCGGGACGGTACCACCCTTCTTCCCCAAGCCGCGGCCTGAGGCCCTCTGGCGCTCTAACGGGCGCACCCGTCCCGACCTACACGGCGCGGCCCACAGGCCGCCTTTTCGGCCGGGAGGCTCCAGGGCGAGTTCGGGGCGGCCTTACCGCTGGGCTCCCACCGCTCCCCCAGCTCGCTGGGGCAGGGAACGCCCCTACTACTCCCTTTCGCAGCCTTTCCTCGCTATCTTCGGTTGTCCGCCCGCCATCTGGCAGGCTTGCATTAGCGTAAATACTGCAACCGATTCTATTGGAGAGTCATAAATGTGTCAACAGGGGGGCTTCAACCGATCATCGCGGCCGACGGAGCCTCCCTCCGCGCTGAGGCGGTGGCGGATGACGCTGGCCATGGCTGTCTCCTTCGACTGCAGAGGGCGCCGGGCGTCAGAGGTTGCCCAGGACCCTCCTGAGCC
This sequence comes from Dehalococcoidia bacterium, assembly GCA_034435615.1. Lineage (GTDB taxonomy): Bacteria > Chloroflexota > Dehalococcoidia > SM23-28-2 > HRBIN24 > H17-190. The sequence goes on along the minus strand of DAOTWZ010000072.1, from coordinate 17,085 downwards.
GACGCTCGCGCACGGAGCGCGCCCAGCGGCTGTAGAAGCCCACCAGGGGCCGTAGCGGACCCAGGAGACGCAGCAGCCCCTGGTAAGTAGCCTCGCCCCGGATCAGGTGGCAGAAGAGTCGCCAGAAGTGATGACTGCGGCGCAGGGCCGCTACGTAGGGCGGCGGTGCGAAGTGGAAGAGCTCGTGGAGATGCCAGGAAGCGGCCAGCTCCGGCGCTATGAGGCGCTCCACCGCCCGCTCGTAGGGCGAAAGGTCTCCGGCGGCACCCTCCAGGTAGCGCAGGACGGCCTCGCTGGCCAGGCGGGCGCTGCGGAAGGCCATGTGGATGCCCTCTCCGGAGAGGGGGTCCACCAGGCCGGCGGCGTCACCCACCAGGAGGAGGGGGCCCCGCTGCAGGGGCGACGAGGGACGCCGCAGGGGGAGGTGATGGCCGCGCAGGCCCCATAGGCGGTCGGCGGGGAGGCCGTAGCGCTGGCAGAGCTCCACCAGCTTGCGGCGAAGAGTGGCGGCGGCATACTTCCAGGCGCCGACGCCCACGTTCAGGTGGTCGTCCTTGGGGAAGACCCAGCCGTAGCCGCCGGCCAGATAGCCCAGGTCCAGGCCCACCAGCTCTCGCCACTCCTCGAGGGCGGCGTCCGGGAGGGGGACGTTACCCTCCAGGGCCACCGCCTCGGCGTAGGTCTGGCGGGCCCCCAGGAGGCGGGAGGTCAGGCCATTGGCACCGTCGGCGCCGATGACCACCCCGGCCCGGTAGGCGTCCCGCTGAGTGCGCACCGTGGCCCCGCTGCCCTCCACCTCCAGCCCGGTCACGGGCTCCCCGGGATGGAAGTGGGCGCCAGCGACGGCCGCCTGCTCCGCCAGAAAGGCGTCCAGCCGCCGCCGCTGGGTCATGTAGGTGAGCGGCAGGGGATGCCAGCGGTCGAAGTGGGGGCCCAGGCGCAGGGAGAAGCGAGCGCCGAAGACCGTCCGCTCCACCACGGGCGAGATGTCCACCTCCTGGAGAGAGGCGGCCCGCAGGGTGACGCCGCCGCCGCAGGGCTTGTCCCTGGGGAAGGAGGCCCTGTCCAGCAGGAGGACCCGTGCGCCCGCCCTGGCCAGGAGCCAGGCGGCGGTGCTGCCGGCCGGTCCGGCGCCCACCACCACCACATCGTAGCCGGTCATGGTCAGCGGGACTCCAGGAGCGGGAGGACGGTATCGGCGATGACGCGGTAGCCCTGGTCGTTGGGATGGATGAGGTCGCCGCTGATGAGGCCGCTGCGGCCCTGAAACGCCTGGTAGAGGTCCGCCACCCGGGCGCCGTGGGCCTGGGCCTTGGCCCGCAGGATGTCATTGATCCCGTCCCCGATGGGGGAGCCGGGGCCTCCCTCCAGCGCCATCTGCACCAGCGCCCGGGTGCCAGGGTCCAATCGCTCGCCGAAGGGGTCGTACAGGGTGGCGACGACGATGATGGCATCAGGGGCGGCCTGGCGCAGCCGTCCCAGGATGGTGTCCAGATTGGCCTCCAGCCGCTGGCGCGCCTCCGACAGGCTGCTCCGGCACTCGCTGCGCTGGGCGAGGGACTCCAGGGTGGGGCAGCGCCCGGTGATGACGAACTGGAAGTAGAGGTTCAGGAGGTCATTGCCGCCTATGGTGATGGTCACCAGGCGTCGCTCCTGCCGCTGGCCGGCCAGCTCCAGGGCGCTGACGGCCTCGTCCAGGTGGCCGTGGTTGATCAGGTCGCCGCTGGTATCGCCGGCGTGGCCCAGGTTCAGCAGCTCGACGTCGTCGCCCAGGGCGGAATGGACCAGCGCCACGAAGCTCCTGCTGGCGGGATCGGTGGCGCCCACCCCCTCGGTCAGGGAATCGCCCAGGGCCACGTAGAGGCCGCCACCGCTCCCGCCGCCACCACAGGCAGCCAGGAGGAGCAGGGGCGCCAGCAGCCAGCACAACAGCGGACGCATTGTCTCCTCCCTACGCCCCGACCACCGCCAGGGCGGCGGCGGCCAGGAAGAGGGGCTGCAGGAGGGCTCCCCCGGTGAAGAGGAGGTAGGCAGCCGCTCGCTCCCGGTAGTGGAGGGCCAGCCCGGCCACCGTGCTCAGGCCCAGGAGGGCCAGGCCAGTGAAGGGAAGCTCCAGCATCTCCCGCTTGGGCACCAGCTCAGGCTCCCCCTGGAGGGAGAGGCGGAGGCTGACGGCGTCGGGGAGGCCGGCGTAGACGGCGAATACGTAGGCGAAGGTGGCGGCGCTCAGGGCGGCCCCCAGCAGCAACAGCCCCTGGGCGACGCGGTCCCCCCAGATGGGGTGGGCCGCCAGCCAGGGCCGGCGCAGGTGCTCGCGGGCGGGCTGGCCGGCGCGGGAGCGCCGCTGCAGGAAGCGGGCCACCTCCGCTAGGAACCGCTCCGGGTCGCGGGGCGAGAGGAGATAGGTGGCCCTGGCCGCCCGCACCAGGACCAGCCTCTCCGGGGAGCACCTGGTGGCGAAGGCGAGGAGGGGCCTGCGGCCCTCGTCCTCGGCCCGGCCTACGCAGAGGCCCCACCAGCGAAGGCCGTCCAGCCGCAGCTCCGGCCTCCCCTTGGCCACTTCCCTGATGGACGGCCAGGGGACCACGTGCCAGGTGAGACCGAAGCGCACGGCCAGACCCTGCGGGGCCAGGACGTAGCGCAGGGTATAGGAGGCGTAGGCCCAGAAGGCGAAGAGGGCGGCCACCGCCGCCAGGGCCGCCGCCGCCGCATAGCCCAGGAACGCCTCCAGGGATATGGGCCAGCGGCTGGCCTGAAGGGCCACAGCCAGGGCCAGGCCCAGGGACGCTGCCGCCAGGCCTCCCCCTACCAGGGTGCCCGCCAGAGCGGGGGGACGCTCTATGCTCGCCTCTAGGCCTTCACCCTCGAATAGCAAGGCGTGCACCAGTGGGCATACTTGGGGTGCTTCCCTCTGATGACCTGGAAGTAGAGCTCCTGCAGCTTGGCGGTGATGGGCCCCCGCTTGCCATCGCCGATGGGCCGGTGGTCCAGCTCCACCACCGGCGTGAGGTGGGCGGCCGTGCCAGTGAGGAAGCACTCGTCGGCCACGTAGAGCTCGCTGCGGTCTATGGGACGCTCCACCGTCTCGATCCCCAGCTCCTCCTTGGCCAGGGTGATGACGGTGTTGCGGGTGATGCCCACCAGGATGTTGTCGGAGACGGGCGGGGTCACCAGGACGCCGTCCATGACGATGAAGACGTTCTCGCCGCTTCCCTCGGAGACGTGGCCCCGCTCGTCCAGCATGATGGCCTCGTCGAACCCACTGAGGTTGGCCTCCGTCTTGGCCAGGGCAGAGTTGGCATAGATGCCGGTGATCTTGCCCCGGGCCGGTATCCCGGTATCCTCCACGCGGCGCCAGCTAGAGGTGCAGCAACGGGCCCCCTTCTCCAGGTCCAGATAGGGGCCAAAGGGGGTGACGAAGACCAGAAAGTCGTCCTCCAGGTTGTGCAGGCGGACGCCCAGGGCCTCCGAGCTCTTGTAGGCCAGCGGGCGGACGTAGACGTCCTCCTCGAAGCCGCTCAGCTCCACCAGGCGGGTGGTGATGGAGTGAAGCTCTTCGTCGGTGTAGGGGAAATCGATCATCATGATGCGGCAGCTCTGGCGGAGGCGACGGTAGTGCTCCGGCATGCGGAAGAGGTATATCTGGCGCTCCTCCTCGTTCCAGTTGCCGCGGATGCCCTCGAATACGGCGGTGCCGTAATGGAGGGCGTGGGTCATGATGCCGATCTTGGCCTCCGATAACGGCATAAACTGCCGCCGGAAGTAAGCATATGGCGTCCCCATACCTGGCCTGTCCTCCCTTTTGCGCTCACTAGCGGGCGGCCTCATTATAGGCCCCGAAAGCCGTTCCCGGCAAACGGCTTGACGAGGCCGCAGGCGGGCCGTATCTTGAGGCCGTCAACGCCCTCCGGAGGTAGTCTATGGGGACCTGGTTCCGAGTGGGCAAGCTCCAACTGCTGGCGGTGTCCGACGGCACCTTCTGGATCGATGCCGGCATCGTCTTCGGGGCGGTGCCCCGCGTCATGTGGGAGCCCCTGGTCAAGGACCAGATAGACGACCAGCACCGCATACCCATGGGCCTCAACTGCCTGGCCATCCGCACGGAGAAAGGGGTCGTGCTGGTGGAGACGGGCATCGGCAACAAGGGCCGTGCCCCGGTGGGGATGCGGACGGACCAGGCGGGCATCCTGCTGCAGGAGCTGGCCAAGGAAGGGATCCGGCGGGACGAGGTCATAGCCGTCGTAAACTCTCACCTCCACTTCGACCACTGCGGCAACAACACCGTCCTGGAGGAGGGGAAGCTGGTGCCCACCTTCCCCAGGGCCCGCTACTTCGTCCAGAAGGGGGAATGGGAGGACGCCCACCACCTGAACGAGCGCACCCGCTCCGCCTACTTCCCGGAGCACCTGGAGCCCCTGGAGGAGGCCCGTCTGGTGGAGGTGGTGGAGGGGGAGGCGGAGATAGCGCCCGGGATACGGATGGTGCCCGCCCCTGGCCACACGCCCCACCATGTCATCGTGGAGGTGGAGTCGGAGGGGGAGATGCTCATCCACACCGGCGACCTGACCCACCACCCGGTGGGGGTGGAGCGCTTCGCCTGGCTCTCCGCCTTCGATGTCCTCCCCCTGGTGAACATGGAGACCAAGCGGCGCATCGTCAGCAAGGCCATAGAGAAGCGGGCTATCCTCATGGTGGCGCACGCCCCCTACCCGGGCCTGGGGCTCGTCCGCCTGGAGGAGGGACGACGCCGCTGGCAGCCGCTGGAAGGCTAGGACCATGAGGGAGGGGGAGCTGCTCCGCACCCCCCTGTACGAGGAACACCGCCGCCTGGGCGCCCGCATGGTGCCCTTCGCCGGCTGGGAGATGCCCGTCCAGTATGCCGGCATCATCGAGGAGCACCAGGCGGTGCGCCAGCGGGCCGGCATGTTCGACGTCTCCCACATGGGCCGCTTCGAGCTCCACGGCCCCCAGGCGGCCGCCGCCCTGCGCTACGTCTGCGCCTACGACGTCACCCGCCTGACGTCGGGCCAGGGCCAGTACACCGTCATCTGCAACGAGGCCGGCGGCATTCTGGACGATGTCTACGTCTTCTGCCTGGCCGCGGAGCGCTTCCTGGTGGTGGTGAACGCCGCCAACGCCGAGAAGATCCGCGCCTGGCTAGCCCGGCATATCGTCCCCTTCCAGGCGGAGCTGCTGGACCGCCACCGCAATACGGCCATGGTGGCCGTCCAGGGGCCGCAGGCGGTGGCCCTCTGCGCCGAACGGTTGGACGCCGCCCTGGGCCAGCTACCGCGTCGCCGCTGCCTGGAGCTTCCCTGGGAGGGGGAGCCCCTCTTCGCCTCCCGCACCGGCTACACGGGGGAGGACGGGCTGGAGCTGGTGGCGCCAGCGGGACTGGGGCCGTCCCTGTGGCGGCGCCTCCTGGAGGCCGGCGTCACCCCCTGCGGCCTGGGCGCCCGTGACACCCTTCGCCTGGAGGCCGCCCTCCTCCTCTACGGGAACGACATGGACGAGTCCGTGAACCCCTACGAGGTGGGCCTGGGCTGGACGGTGACCCTGGACGACGGGGCCGACTTCATAGGGCGGGCGGCCCTCCTGCGCCTCAGGGAGAGGCCTCCCCGGCGCCTCCTGGCCTGCCTGCGGGCCGCCGAGCGGGGCATCATGCGGGCGGGGCAGGCCATCTTGCACCAGGGACAGGTGGTGGGTAAAGTCACCAGCGGCGGCTACTCGCCCACGCTGGGCGTCAGCATCGGCATGGGCTTCCTCCCGCCAGACCTGGCCCAGGTGGGCACACGGCTCGTGGTGGACGTGCGGGGCCGCCCCCTGCCCGTGGAGGTGGTGCCGCGGCCCTTCTACCGGCCGCCCAAACGGGGATGAAGGAGCGGCCAGGGCCTGCTACTCTATAGAGAAAAGAGGGCCAGCAACAGCCCGACAGAGCACAAGGAGAGGAGCGTGGCCAGCCCCAGCGACCGCCGCTACACCAGAGAGCACGAATGGGTGAAGGTGGAGGACCAGGTGGGGACGGTAGGCATCACGGACTACGCCCAGGACCAGTTAGGCGATATCGTCTACGTACGCCTGCCCGAGGTGGGGACTCAGGTGCGCCAGATGGAGCCCTTCGGTGAGATCGAGTCGGTGAAGGCGGTCTCCGACCTCTACGCCCCCGTCAGCGGCGAGGTTATCGAGGTCAACGCTGCCCTGGAGGAGCGGCCGGAGCTGGTCAACCAGTCGCCCTACGGCGAGGGCTGGATGATCCGTGTGCGCCTCTCCGACCCCAGCGAGCTGGACAGCCTCATGACCGCAGAGGAATACGACCGCTACACGGCGGAGCTGGCCCCGGAGTGACCCGAAGGATGGGAGATTCTTCCCCCCACCCCTACATCCCCAACACCGACGCCGACCGCCAGGCGATGCTCCAGGCCATCGGCGTCCAGAGCGTGGACGATCTCTTCGCCGATATCCCGCCCCAGTTCCGCATAGACGGCCTGCGCCTGCCGCCCGGCCTCACGGAGGCGGAGCTGCTGCGAGAGCTGGGCACCCTCGCCGCCCGCAATCGCGTGCCCGGGCAGGACGGCCTGGCCTGCTTCCTGGGCGCCGGCGCCTACCGACACTTCATCCCCAGTGTGGTGCCCCAGGTCATCGGCCGCAGCGAGTACTACACCGCCTACACCCCCTACCAGCCAGAGATCAGCCAGGGCACCCTCCAGACCATGTTCGAGTTCCAGTCCCTGGTATGCGAGCTCCTGGCCATGGACGTGGCCAACGCCGGCATGTACGACGGCGCCTCCGCCCTGGCCGAGGGCTGCCTGATGGCCGCCGCCGTCACCGGGCGAGGCCGCATCGCCGTCCTCTCTACGGTGCACCCCGCCTACCTGGAGGTGGTCCGCACCTACGCCTTCGGCAAAGACCTGGCGGTGGACGTCGTGCCGCCGCACGAGGTGGAGCTGGGCCCCGACCACGCCTGCCTGGCCGTCCAGAGCCCCAACTTCTTCGGCTACCTGGAGGAGATGCCGGCCCTAGAGCAGGCGGCCCACCGGGCGGGCGCCCTCCTGGTCACCAGCAGCGACCCCATCTCCCTGGGACTCTTTCGCCCCCCCGGCCACTACGGGGCCGACATCGCCACCGCCGAAGGGCAGCCCCTGGGCTGGCCCCTCAGCTTCGGCGGCCCCTACCTGGGCCTCTTCGCCTGCCGACAGCAGTTCCTCAGGAACATGCCGGGGCGCATCGTCGGCCGCACCACCGACAGAGACGGCCGCACCGGGTACGTCCTCACCCTCCAGACGCGAGAGCAGCACATCCGCCGGGAGCGGGCCACCTCCAACATCTGCACCAGCCAGCAACTGGTGGCCCTGGCCGCCACCGTCTACCTGACCGCCGTGGGACGCCGGGGGCTGCGCCGCATCGCCGAGCTGTGTTACCACAAGGCCCATTACGCGGCCGGGCGCATCGCCGCCCTGCCCGGCTATTCCCTGCCCCTGGAGGGCGTCTTCTTCAAGGAGTTCGTCGTCCGCTGCCCGCGGCCGCCCTCCCAGGTCAACCAGGCTCTCCTGGAGCGGGGCATCATCGGCGGGCTGGACGTCTCGGACCGCATCGAGAACGGTATGCTCCTCTGCGTCACCGAGATGAACACGCGGGAGGAGATAGACCGACTGGTGGAGGCGCTGGCCTCCCTCTCGCCGAGGTGAGCCATGGCCTTTCGCGTTGGCGAGACCAACCCCAGAGAGGAAGACATAGGCGCCCTCCTCAGCTTCGACCGTAGCCAGCCGGGGCGTCGGGGAGTGGAGCCACCCCCTCTGGACGTGCCGGAGGCCGAGCTGCCGCCGGAGCACATGCTCCGGGAGGACGTGGCCCTGCCGGAGATGGCCCAGAACGATATCGTCCGCTACTTCCTGGCCCTCTCTCGCCTCAACTACAGCGTGGACACCGGCTTCTACCCGCTCGGCTCCTGCACCATGAAATACAACCCCAAGGTGAACGAGGAGGTCGCCCGCCTGCCCGGCTTCCTCCAGGCCCATCCGCTCCAGGACGGGGCCACGGTGCAGGGCGCCCTGGCCCTCCTGTATGAGCTGCAGCAGGCGCTGGCCGAGGTCACTGGCATGGACGCTGTCTCCCTGGCCCCGGCCGCCGGGGCGCAGGGGGAGCTGGCGGGGATGCTCATCGTCAAGGCCTACCTGCTGCACCGTGGAGAGGAACGGCGCCGCCGCGTCCTGGTGCCCGACTCCGCCCACGGCACTAACCCGGCCAGCGCCGCTATGTGCGGTTTCCAGGTGGTCACCGTCCCCTCCGACGACCAGGGCAACGCCGACCTGGCCTTCCTGGAGCGGGAGCTGGACGACACGGTGGCCGCCATGATGCTGACCCTCCCCTCCACCCTGGGCCTGTTCGACCCCAACATCGGGCGCATCGCCGAGCTGCTGCACCGGCACGGCGCCCTCCTCTACGGCGATGGCGCCAACCAGAACGCCTTCCTGGGGCGCGCCCGCTTCGGGGACATGGGCTTCGACGTAGTCCATCTGAACCTGCACAAGACCTTCTCCACCCCTCACGGTGGCGGCGGCCCGGGGGCGGGGCCGGTCTGCGTCAAGGCCCCTCTGGCCCCCTACCTCCCCGCCCCGGTGGTGGAGCGCCAGGGGGACGGCTACCGGCTCGTCACGCCGGAGCGGAGTGTGGGCAAGCTGGGGGGCTTCCACGGCAACTTCGGCGTGCTGGTGCGAGCCTACACCTACATCCGGGCCCTGGGCGCCGAGGGTCTGCGGGCCGTCTCGGAGAATGCCGTCATCAACGCCAACTACATCCGCGCCCGCCTCAAGGGGACCTACCACCTGCCCTACGACCGCACCTGCGCCCATGAGGTGGTCTTCTCCGGCTTGCGCCAGCGGGCCAAAGGGGTGAAGACGCTGGACATAGCCAAGCGGCTCATCGACTACGGCTTCCATCCGCCCACCATCTACTTCCCCCTCATCGTCCCCGAGGCCCTGATGATCGAGCCGACGGAGACGGAGAGCAAGGAATCGCTGGACGCCTTCTGCGATGCCCTGCTGGCCATCGCCCGCGAGGCGGAGGAGTGCCCGGAGCTGGTGAAGGAGGCGCCCCACACCGCTCCCCTGCGCCGCCTGGACGAGGCGACGGCCGCTCGCCGGCCCGTCCTCCGCTGGCAGCCCCCGGCCTAGAGGAGCGTCGGGGCTCCCGCTCCCGCCGGCGAGCCGGCCCCCCATCCCGTGCTATCATAGAAAGCCAAACGGGCCCGCCTCAGGGCCGGGCCTGCAAGGAGAGCCCATCCACGGAGAGGAGAGGAGATGCAACGAGACCTCAGCGAGCTGAACCCGCCGGCCCGCCTCCTCCTGGGCCCCGGGCCGTCCAACGTCCACCCCCGCGTCTACCGGGCCATGATGGCTCCGGTCATCGGCTATCTGGACCCGGACTTCATCCGCCTGCTGGAAGACACCCAGCGGCCGCTGCGGGCCGTCTTCCGCACCGAGAACGACCTCACCTTCCCCGTCTCCGGGACGGGGAGCGCCGGCATGGAGGCCGCCCTCTACAACGTCCTGGAGGAAGGGGACACCGTCATCATCTGCATCAACGGCTTCTTCGGTGAGCGGATGGTGGACATGGCGGGCCGTTGCGGTGCTCGCGTAGTCCGCGTGGAAGCGGAGTGGGGCCGCATCATCGAGCCGGAGCAGGTGGCGGCGGCCCTGAGGGCCAACCCCGGGGCCAAGGCGGTCTGCATAGTCCATGCCGAGACCAGCACCGGCGTCCTCCAGCCCCTGGCCGACATAGCCCGCCTGGCCCATGAGCACGGCGCCCTGATCATCGTGGACACGGTAACCTCCCTGGGCGGCTGTGAGGTGCCGGTGGACGACCTGGGTCTGGACGTGGTCTACAGCGCCACCCAGAAGTGCCTCTCCGCCCCGCCGGGGATGGCCCCCATCACCTTCGGGCCGCGGGCCATGGATGTCATCGCCCAGCGGCGCAGCCCCTGCCGGAGCTGGTATGTGGACGTGACGATGCTGCGCAACTACTACGGCGAGGCCCGGCGCTACCACCACACGCCGCCCATGAGCATGCTCTACGCCCTGCGGGAGGCGCTGCGGCTGGTGCTGGAGGAGGGGCTGGAGGCCCGCATCGCCCGCCACCGACGCAATGCCCAGGCCCTCTGGGCGGGCCTGGAGGCCTTGGGTCTGCAGCTCCACGTCGAGGAGCCTTACCGGGCGCCCCCTCTCACCACCGTCCGCGTCCCCGAGGGGGTGAACGAGGAGCAGGTGCGCAAGGCCCTCCTCTTCGAGCACAACATCGAGATCGGCGCCGGGCTGGGGCCGTTGCAGGGCCAGGTCTGGCGCATCGGCCTCATGGGGCACAGTTCCCAGCCGGGGAACGTCTTCGCCCTGCTGCAAGCGCTGGCGGTGGAGCTCTCCCGGCAGGGCTACCGGGCGTCGCCCAGCGCCGGCGTGGAGGCGGCGGCCCGTCTGCTGGGCCCACCATGAGCTAAGATGTAAGGGCTATGGCCCTGCCCGACCTCCGGGGGCGCCGTGCCCTCGTCCTGGGAGCGGAGACGGCGCTGGGGGAGGAGCTGGCGCGGGGGCTGGCCGACGCCGGCGCCCGCCTGGCCCTGGTCTCCGCCACTGCCGCCGCCGAGCCCTCCTTCCGGGTGAAGCGCCTGGGCCGTCGTCTGGCCTCCGGGACTGCAGCCCCGCCCGTCGTCCAGGCTATCGACGCCGCCAACGAGATGGCCGTGCGGGTGATGTGTCGTCAGGTGGCCAAGGAGATGGGGGGACTGGACCTCCTCTTCTTCTGCGCCGACCTGGGCGCTGCCACTCCGGAGGCCCTCCGCCTGGCCGCCCGCTACGGGGGGCGGGAGATGCGGCGTCAGGGGGGAGGCGTCATCGTCGTCGTGGGGCCAGCGCTGGAGCTGTCGGGCCTGCGGGAGGAGCTGGAGGCGACCGGCCTGCGCCTGGCCGTGGTGACGGTCGCCGGAGAGGGAGGGGAACAGCGACGGGCCGCGGAGCGGGCCCTGGAGCTGGCGGCGGGGGCGGGCGACTGAGGGCTTGAAGCCATCTCCGCCCCTGGGCTAACGTGGCCATCGGAGGAGAAGGAGGGAGCCATGGCCTACAGCGCCATCATCTACGAGAAGGAGCGAGGGAGGGCGCGCATAGTCCTCAACCGGCCCGAGAAGCTGAACGCCCTCACCTGGCAGATGCAGCAGGAGATAGCGGAGGCCCTCTGGGAGGCCGATCGCGACCCGGAGGTGCACGTGGTCATCCTGAAGGGGGCGGGGCGCGCCTTCTCCTCGGGCTACGACATCTCTCCGCCTCCCGGCCAGCGCAATTACTCCTTCGTCTCCATGACGGTGGAACGGGACGCCTGGCTCCTGGAGCGGGCCCAGCAGCTACGCATGGCCATCTGGGACATGCACAAGCCGGTCATCGCCCAGGTGCACGGCTACTGCCTGACCGGGGGCACCGACCTGGCCCTCCTGTGCGACATCGTCATCGCTGCCGAGGACGCCGTCATCGGCGTGCCGCCGGTGAGGGCCATGGGCTCGCCGCCCAACCACATGTGGACATACCTGGTGGGCCCCCAGTGGGCCAAGCGTCTCCTCCTGACCGGCGACACCATCAGCGGGCGAGAGGCGGAGCGTATAGGGCTCGTCCTGATGGCGGTGCCGGCGGAGCGGCTGGAGGCGGAGGTGGAGGCGCTGGCCGACAAGATGGCCAAGATAGACATAGACCTGTTGGCCGCCAACAAGCGTATCGTCAACCTGGCGCTGGAGCTGATGGGCGCCCGCACCATGCAACGCCTGGCCGCCGAGCGGGACGCCATGGCTCATCAGTCGCCGGCGGTGAGCGAGTTCTTCCGTATCGCCAAGGAGAAGGGGCTGCGGGCGGCCCTGGAGTGGCGGGACGCCCGCTTCGGGGAGGAGCCCCAGGCCCCGCCCGGGCCGTCCCAAGGAGGCCGCTGATGCTCAAGCTGGCGAACCCGCCCATACTGGTGGTGGCAGGCATGCGCTGGCACCACTCCCGAGGGGCCCTCTTCTACATGGGCCAGCGGTGGCGACGCTTCCGTCAGGAGCTGCTGCGGGCCGATGGCCTCCTCCTCTATCAGGAGGTGGTGCAGCGGCCGGAGGGGCTCTCGCCACCCAGGACGTTCCTCGCCCTCTCCTGGTGGCGCGACCGTGAGGCGTTGCGGACCTGGTACCGCAACCCCGTCCACCAGGAGATGATCCGCTGGGCCGAGGAAGGCCGCCACCCCTTCGACCTCTGGATCGAGGAGTACGTGATGCGGGAACCGGGCAGCTACCGCGGCCGCCCCGCCCCTCTCCCTGAGGCCCTCGCCCGGCACGGCATCGAGCTGCGCGGGGTGGAGTCCTGATGTCCATCTCCCTCAGTGGTCGGGCGGCCCTGGTCATGGGGGTAGAGATGCCAGCGGCGCGGGCCGTCGCCGTCGCTCTGGCGGAGGCGGGGGCCGACGTGGCAGTGGCGGCCACCCGGGACGTCCCGGAGCTGGCGGTGGCGGCCCACTCCTGCGCCAACGAGGTCTGGGCCATCGGCCGGCGGAGCCTGGCGACCGCTGTGGAGGCCACGGACGCCGACCGGGTGGAGGCCCTGGTGGAGAGAGTCGTCCAGGAGATGGGACGGCTGGACGTGCTGGTCAACGGCCACGACCTGCCGGGCGGACAGCCTCTCCTGGATACCTCGCCCGAGGAGTGGCGCCGCCTCCTGGAGGCGAACCTGACGGCCGTCTACCTGGCGGCGCGGGCGGCCGGGCGGGCCATGCTGGCCCAGGGCGGTGGGAGCGTCATCAACCTGGTCCGCTGGCCGGGCGAGGAGGCAGCAGGCGGCGAGGTCTACAGCATCGCCAAGGAGGGCGTCCTGGCCCTCACCCGCGCCCTGGGGCGTGAGTGGCGACGTCACGGCATCGCCGTGAACATGGTGGGCTACCGGGCGCCTTTGCAGGAGGCGGTGCCCCGACAGGAGGCCGCCTCCCACCTGGGTCCGGCCTGGCAGGGGCTGCGGCGGGCGGCCGTCTATCTGGCCTCCGGGCTGGCCGAGGGCCTCAGCGGACAGGCCATCTGGGTGGAGGCCGGGGGCTAGATGTTGGAACGGCTCTGACCGCCGTCCACCACCACGCAGGCGCCCGTCACCCAGCCCGCCCGCGGCGAGCAGAGGAAGGCCACCACGTTGGCAACCTCCTCTGCCGTTCCGAAGCGTCCCCAGGGTATGTTCTCCCGGGTGAAGCGGGCCATCCCGTGGGGGTCCTGTAGCTGACGTCGCCACCAGCTACCGCCGGGATGGCTGATGGAGCCCGGGGCCACCGTGAGCACCCGGATGCCGTCCGACGCCAGGACGGTGGCCATCGCCTTGGCGTGGCTTATGAGGGCCGCCTTGGCCCCGTTGTAGGCGGGGCTGCCCCCCGCCTCCCGGCCCCATATGGACGCCAGGTGGACGATGACGCCGCCTCCTCGCTCCCGCATGTGGGGGACCACCAGGCCGGTGAGGCGCACGGGCAGCAACAGCCACGTCTCCAGGCCCTGTCGCCACGCCTGCTCGTCGTCACCGGGCAGGGAGGCGTGGAGGCTGGTGACCAGAATATCCACGCCACCGAAGGCGTCCAGGGCGGCCTGGACCAGGCGCTGACAGTTGGCGGGCTCAGCCAGATCGCCGGCCACGGGGACGACGGGAGCGCCGCGCGCCTCGACATCGGCCGCCGCCTCCTGCAGTCGAGACGGGTCGCGGGCGCCCAGCACCAGCCGACAGCCCTCCTCCGCCAGGGCCAGCGCCACCGCCCGGCCGATGCCCCGGCTCCCGCCGGCCACTATCGCCACGCGGTCCCGCAGGAAGAGCTCCACTCTGACCTCCAGCGGCGGGCCGCCCTCCGGGACGGCCCTGTAACCAAACCCCCGGGCAGCGCGTCCTAGCTCAGGGAGCAGGGTCGCCCAGGGGCCGGCCCCCTCCCATCCCAAAGCTGCCGCCCCGAGAAACGAACAGGTGGGGCAGCGGTCTACGCTCCACAGCCCCACCTACGCCAGGGGGAGGACCCCGACGTGGTCCCAATTATAGCACGACTCTTCCACGAGAGCGACGAGAGAGCCTGGACAGGCGGCCTGCCGCCGTGGCGCCGGGAGGGGAGATGCGGCTAGGGCAACTGCGCCGCTCGCCCCTCTCCTGGCGGTGGCACCGGGGGGCCTTCTGGCCCCAGCGGAGGCCGCAGGGACAGGTCCGGGAGAGGGCTCCCGCCTCCGTCAGCGTCCTGCGCTGGCTGAGCTCTGCGCTGGCCGGGATGACGCTGGCCCTGAGCGCCGCCACCGCCGGCGCTCTCGTCCTCCATACGGTGCCCCAGCCCGACGGTCCGGCGCCCCAGGCCCCCGTCGTGGCCCGGCCGGGCCTCCCCTCGCCGGCGGACATCGAGGGACTGACGCCGACGCCGGAGCCGCCGCCCACTCCCGCCCCGGTGGAGACGCCAGCCCCCACGCCTCCGCCCCAGGAGACGCCGCCTCCCGCGGCCGTCCCCGTGCCGGTGGCGGTGCAGGAGCCGCCCCCGCCTCCTCCCCCGCCGTCTCCGCCCCCGCCGCCTCCGCCCCCGCCACCGCCGGCGCCGCCCGCCCTTCCCGGGCTGGCCCACCTGGAGGCCCAGATGATGGAGGCCATCAACGCCCAGCGCTCGGCGGCCGGCCTGCGCCCCCTGGCCCTGGACAGCACCCTGGTGGCCATAGGGCGGGCCCGCGTCAACGATATGGTGCGCCTGGGCTACTTCAGCCACTACAGGCCGGACGGCACCCTGGCGTTGCAATCGCTCCTGGAGGAGTACGGCGTGGCCTACTCCATCGCTGGGGAGAACATCGCCCGCAACAACTATGCGGAGTCGGAATCGGTGGCGGTGGCGGTGCAGGGCTTCATGAACAGCCCATCGCACCGGGCCAACATGCTGGACGGTCGCTACACCCACATCGGCGTCGGCGCCGTGAACGACGGCAACGGCATGTACTACTACGCCGTCATCTTCAAGGGCTGAGCCCCCTCGCCGGTCCCGCGAGCCCACGCCGAAGGCAGGGGGCCGACACCCCCTTCCGCGCATCACGGGGCGCCCGTGCGAGCTGGAGCGATGCCACGTCTTCCCCCTCCCAGGCCAGGATGCCGCGCCGGCGCAAAGAAAGAGGCCCGGCCTTGGGCCGGGCCTCTCCGCCTGTCGGGCCGTCGGGTCAGCGGCCCCTGCGACGGGCCAGGATGGGCGTCCCCACCAGGAGGGCCAGCCCGGCCGCCACCAGGGCCAGCCCGGCGATCGCCTGGAGCGAGGCGGGGAAGCGCCCCGACGTCAGGGCCTGGCCGGCCCCGCCTCTGGGTAGCTGGACGGCCCCCACCTGCTGGACTTGCTGCTGGCCGCCCTGCTGTTGCTGCTGGCCGTCGCCGCCGGTGCTACCACTGTCACCGTTGCCGCCGGTGTCGCCGGTGTCGCCGTTGCCGCCGGTGTCACCGTTGCCGCCGGTGTCGCCGGTGCCGCCGTTGCCGCCACCGCCCGTCACTACCTCGGCGTTCCCGAACCGGACCTCCAGGGACTCACCGGAGGAGAGGGTGAAGTTGACGCACTCCACCACGTTGCCGGACTCGTCTCTGGGAGCGGTCTGCTGCCAGCCGGTCCGCTGTTCCTCCGACACGGAGTACTGACCGGGCAGGAGGTCCTCGAAGACCACCTGTCCATTTTCGTCCGTCTCGTCAGAGCGATAAGGCTCATCGCCTTCGCAATCGTGGCCCTGGTAGAGGTTTATGGTCCAGCCGGACAGGAGCTCCTCCTCGTCATCCCGCTCACCATCGTTGTTGGCGTCCCCGAACTTGAAGACAGTGACCGTACCCAGCTCGACGTTGCCGAGTACGACGGTCTCTTCCCCGCCCTCTGCGAGCGTCACGTTGACGCACTCCACCACGTTGCCGGACTCGTCTCTGGGGGCGGTCTGCTGCCAGCCATCCTGCGGAACCTCCGCCACCGAGTAGTCGCCAGGCGGAAGGTCCCCGAAGACCACCTGCCCATCCCCGTCCGTCTCGTCAGAGCGATAAGGCTCATCGCCTTCGCAATCGTGGCCCTGGTAGAGGTTTATGGTCCAGTCGGACAGGAGATCCTCCTCGTCATCCCGCTCACCGTTGTTGTTGGCGTCCTCGAACTTAACGACGGTGATGCTGCCCGCGGTCACGAGCGATACATCGATGTGGCTGAGGCCTTTGAACTGCGAACAGGTTTCGGAATCAAACCGTCGCACTATCACCTGATCCGTGCCGAGCCCGCTCACATCGAAGCAGTTGCCAACCCCGTACTGCCCGTCTTCCGTGATCACTCTACTGTGCTGGTCCCGGTGCTCCCCTTCGCCCCAGTCATCCGCCTCAAAAGCCCCTTGACCGGATTTTATGCAGATGGCCATGATTATCTGCCCTTCCGGGGCTTTGATCGTCACGTATTCATCGTTGTCGGTAGTTTCGAAGGTCAGTTCACCCTCAGGGTCAGATACCCATTGGCTGCCGTTCCATTCAGCCTTCGTTCCCGTGTCGCAGTCTCTTGGGCTGCCCGCTCCGTCCGCTAGGGCGGGCGCCGGGGAGCCTAGCCTCCCGCCGCTGCCCTCGGCGAAGAGGGCCAGGCCAACGATGATGGCCAGCGCGCCGAGCGCCAGCCAGACGCGCCAGGGTCCAGCCATATCCTTCCTCCCTAGGGCCGCAGGCCGGGCCAGGCCCCCGGCCCTGTCTCGTGTGGGTCCGTGTGGATGAGGTAGGCGATGGACTACCTCATCCACATAAACGCAGTCTCGGTCACCTGTATTACAGGTTATGAAGCCAAGACCGGGTTAGCCGGATTTGGAATAGTCCTCCCAGGCGAGCGAACGCACTGATGAAGTATTATGTCGACGAAGGGATAAGCGGGCGCTTCCGGCCACGGTCTGCCCGCCATGGTGGGAGGAAGACAGGGGTCTGGCGTCCCCGGGAGGACATGAACGTGTGGGAGACGGCGCCGGAGCGGTCGATGCCGTTGGAATCTGGCGCCCCCGGCAGGACTCGAACCCGCAACCCGCGGCTTAGAAGGCCGCCGCTCTTCCCATTGAGCTACGGGGGC
>DAOTWZ010000071.1:0-13068 GCA_034435615.1 Dehalococcoidia bacterium | reverse complement strand
CGGTCCTCCCGCATCAGCTCCAGGCCCCGCACCCACTTGGCGCTCTTCCAGAAGTAGAGGTGGGGGACTACCAGCCGCAGGGGCCAGCCGTGCTCGGGGATCAGCTCCTTGCCGTTGTGCTTGTAGGCCAGGAGAACGTCGTCCCGCAGAAGGTCCTGGAGAGGGACGTTGGTGGTGTAGCCACCATAGCAATGGACCATGACAGCGTTGGCCTCGGGACGGGGGCGGGCCAGCGCCAGGACGTCCCGCACCAGGACGCCTTCCCATTCGTTGTCCAGCTTGCTCCAGCCCGTGACGCAGTGGATGTCGGACTTCACCCTGACCTGGGGCAGGGCCATGAACTCCTCCCAGGTCAGCTCCTTCTCCTCCTCCACCGCGCCGAAGATGCGCAGCCGCCACTGCTTCAGGTCGATGCGAGGGGTGGCGCCGTAGGTGAGGATGGGCCAGTTCTCCACCACCTTCTGGCCCGGCGGCACCCTGTCGCCGTAGAGCTCTCGGTCACGGGAACGGCGAGCGTAGATATCGAAAGCGCCCATCGGTGAGACCTGCCCCCCTGCTCGGCCTGTCACGAGGAAGGATACCAGAGAGGGAGGAGGGCGGTCAAAGGGCGTGCTATCATCGTTTCTGTGAGGGGAAAGAGGAACTGGCGGCGGGACGCCCTTTTCCTGGTCGTGGCCCTGGCGGTGTTGGGGCTGGACCAGGCCACCAAAGGGATGGTGAGGGCGTTCATGGAGCCCTACCAGTACTTCCCCAGCCCGGAATGGCCCGTCCGGCTCTACTATGTCACCAATACAGGCGCGGCCTTCGGCATACTCCAGGACCAGACCGGCTTCCTCATCGTCACCTCCGTCATCGGGATCGCCGCCATCGCCTGGTACTGGCTGAGCCAGCCTCAGGGGAGGGCCGCCGCAGTGGCCCTGGGTATGATGCTGGGAGGCGCCGCCGGCAACCTGCTGGACCGCGTCCGTCTGGGCGAGGTGACCGATTTCCTCTCCTTCCCCTACTACCCTTCCTTCAACGTGGCCGATGCCTCCATCGTCCTGGCCTTCGTCGTCCTCTTCGCTAGCTACGCCCTGCGCAAGGAGGAGCGGCCGCGGGAGGAGGTGACGGAGGGGGCCCGCCATGAGGACGCTGGCGCTGGTAGCTGACCAGGGCGGCGAGCGTCTGGACGTCTTCCTGGCCCGTCGCCTCAGGGAAGTCTCCCGCAGCCAGGCCCAGCGCCTCATCGAGCGGGGGCTGGTGACGGTGGAGGGGGTGCCCGCCCGGGCCAGCCACATCGTCCGGCGAGGGGAGACGGTGCAGGTCAGCATCCCCCCACCGGAGCCCCTGGCCCTGGAGCCCGAGGCGCTACCCCTGACCGTCCTGTACGAGGACGCCGAGATCATCGTGGTGGACAAGCCGGCGGGGATGGCCGTCCACCCGGGGCCGGGCCACCCCCGCGGCACCCTGGTGAATGCCCTCTTGGCCCAGTTCCCCCAGTTGCGAGAGGTGGGCGAGGCCCTGCGGCCGGGCATCGTCCACCGGCTGGACAAGGACACCTCGGGCCTGCTGGTGGTGGCCAAGACGGCGCGGGCGCATCGTCACCTGGTGGAGCAGTTGAAGGAGCGACAGGTGCACAAGCTGTACCTCGCCCTGGTGCAGGGCGTCCCCAGCCCACCGCGCGGCATCATCGAGGCGCCCATAGGCCGCCACCCTCGTGACCGCAAGCGCATGGCCATCGTAGAGGGGGGACGGGAGGCAGAGACCCGCTACCGGGTGGCCCAGGCCCTGGGGGAGTACTCTCTGCTGGAGGTAGAGCCTATCACCGGGCGCACGCACCAGATACGGGTGCACCTGGCAGCCATCGGCCATCCCGTGGTGGGGGACGCCGTCTACGGGCGCCGCTCGCCCCTGGTGGGGCGCCAGTTCCTGCACGCCCACCGCCTCTCCTTCCACCTGCCGGGCAGCGAGCGCCTCCTGGAGTTCACCTCCCCCCTCCCACCCGACCTGCGAGAGGCGCTGCGGCGGCTGGAGCTGGAGCGGGCGTAGGGCCGCCCTAGGCCCCGGGCGCCTTGCCCATACCTATGGGCCGCACGCCGGTGGCGTAGAGGTAGAGCCGCTCCCAGTGATGGGAGGTGGGGAAGTTGCGGCCGGGCGGGAAGAAGGCCACCAGCACCTTCTTTCCCTCCGCCTCCAGCTCCCGCACCTGGCGCAGCAGGGCGGGGGCGTAGCCCCGTAAGGGGAAGGTCTTGACGAGGGCGTACTCCTCGCCGTTGAGGACGAGCTTGACGGCCGGCTGCTGACGGTGGAACTCCACGTAGGGGAGCTCGCGGCCGTCCACCTCCAGCGTCTCGATGCGGTCCTCGTCCACCTCGTAGGTGATGACCATTCCGCCAACAAGATAAGGCGGGGCGGCCCTTCCAGCAAGAGGGAGACGGGCCGACGCTGCCAGTGCCCTCTGCTAGAATATCCTTCGCGATGAGCGTGCGTGTCCGCTTCCCCCCCTCGCCCACGGGGGAGCCCCACGTGGGCAACCTGCGCACTGCCCTCTTCAACTGGCTCTTCGCTCGCCACCACGGCGGCACCTTCATCCTCCGCATCGAGGACACCGACCGCGACCGCCTGGTGCCGGGGGCGGTGGAGGCCATCATGGACGCCCTCCTCTGGCTGGGCCTGGAGTGGGACGAGGGACCCGACCCCAACGACCCCTCCCGGGACATCGGCCTCTACGGCCCCTACGTCCAGTCCCGCCGTCTGGAGCACTACCAGCGGGCGGCCCGTCAACTGGTGGAGACGGGCCACGCCTACTACTGCTACTGCTCCCCGGAGCGGCTGGAGCAGGTGCGCCGGGAGATGATGGCCCGCAAGCTCCCGCCCAAGTACGATCGCCGCTGCCGCGACCTCTCCCAGGGGGAGAGGCGGGAGATGGAGGCCCAGGGCATCGTCCCCGTGGTGCGCTTCCGGACGCCCCTCACCGGAGAGACCACCTTCCATGACCTGGTGCGCGGCGATATCACGGTGAAGAACGAGACGCTGGACGACTTCGTCCTCCTCAAATCGGACGGCTTCCCCGTCTACCACCTGGCCAGCGTGGTGGACGACCACCTGATGCAGGTGACCCACGTCCTGCGGGGGGAGGAGTGGGTCTCCTCCACCCCCCGCCACGTCCTCCTCTACCGCGCCCTCGGCTGGGAGCCGCCCCAGTTCGCCCACCTGCCCATGATCCTGGGGCCAGACCGGGCCAAGCTCTCCAAGCGCCACGGCGACACCTCGGTCCGGGAGCTGCGGGAGCGGGGCTACCTGCCGGAGGCCCTCTTCAACTTCCTGGGCCTCCTGGGCTGGTCCCTGGACGACCACACGGAGATCATCGACCGCCAGACCTTCGTCCGCCACTTCGGCCTGGAGCGGGTCTCCCCCAGCCCGGCCATCTTCAACTTCGAGAAGCTGGACTGGATGAACGGCGTCTACATCCGCTCCCTCTCACCGCAAGAGCTGGCCCGCCGCCTCCTCCCCTTCTTCCAGCGCGCCTTCGGCGACGTGGACGAGTCCTACCTCCTGCAGGTGGTGCCCCTGGTTCAGGAGCGCATCCGCACGCTGGCTGAGGCAGTGGAGATGGCCGGCTTCCTCTTCCTGCCCGGGGAGGTGGACTACCCCCTGGCGGAGTTGCTGGGGAAGCGCTTCGCCGGGGCACCGCAGGAGGCGGAGCGGGCGCTGACGCGAGTGCTGGAGGCGGTGCGCCCCCTGGAACGCTGGGAGGCCACAGCCCTGGAGGAGGCCGTCCGCCCCCTGGCCCAGGAGCTGGGCTACCGGACCGGCGACCTCTTCATGCTGGTGCGGGTGGCCGTCACCGGCCGCACTGTCTCCCCTCCCCTGTTCGAAAGCATGGCCGTGCTGGGCCGGGAGCGGACGCTGCTGAGGCTGGAGGCCGCCCTCCGTCGCCTGCGGACGGCGGATTGACCCGAATTTGCGCCGGCGGGCGGCGAGTCACCGCCCCGGAGGGAGATAAATACCTTACAGAGATGGCGCCTCCGGGAGGTGAGGGGACATGCGCGCCTGGCTGACACTGCTCCTGGGCGCCGCCCTGCTGGCCGGCCTGGCCGCTGCGGGGGTGCACGGCTGGACGGCCCGAGCGGACGCCTGCGCGGTCGAGGAGTCCACCGAGGAGGTGGCCCCCGGCGTGGTCCTGACCTGGACCAGCTCCCTCCACTGCCAGGACATGGCCGAGAGCGGCAGCTATCAGGTCACCGTCACCGTAAGGAACGAGTCCAGTAGCCGCCAGTCCATCACCCTGAGCTCCATATCCCTCTCCCACGTCACGCCCCGGCCAGGCGGCCGGGCCCCGCAGGCCGCCGCCTCCTCCAGCGGGCTCGCCGTATCGCTGGCGCCCGGGGAGAGCGGCTCCTTCACCATCGATGGCACCTACAGCCTCGCCGCCACCGACGAGGGCGGCAAGGCCAACCTCCATCTGCGGGCCCAGGGGACGTCCGCCGATGGCACCCCCTTCCGCCTGGGGATCAACGTCCTGCTGAGGGGGGCCGGCGCCAGCGAGGGGGCGGAAGGGGAGGCCGGCCAGGAGAAGGGCGGCCAGCCCACCGGGCCGCAGCGGGGGCCCGACGGCGCCGGCGGCCAGGGACACCGGGAGCGGTCTACCATCTGCCACAGGTCCGAAGAAGGCCACCAACTCACCCTGACGCTACCCCGGCCGGCCGCCGTCCGTCACCTGGCAGCCCATGGCGACAGCGAGGGCGCCTGCCCCTAGCCCCGCTATAGCGTCCCGGGCCGAAGTTGCAAGCCTCCTGCAATGCGGGGACGCCGCCGTCTGCTGTAAGATGTAAATAAGCGGCTAGGGACGAGTAGCTCAGGAGGGGGTGGGTGCGGTGACATCGGGGTTCCAGGAGCACCGGCACGAGGAGCTCGTCCACAGCCACGAGCACGTCCACGTCGTCCACCACGTCAAGGGTGGCGTGGGCGGGGAGGTGGAGCACCTGGTGGCCGTCCACAGCCATGAACACAACCATCCCGCCCTCTCTCACGCCCACCCTCCTCACGAGAACCCGGAGCGGGAGCACCAGCACGAGGCCCACATCCATGACCACGCCCATCCGGCGGTGAGCTAGAGAAGCATAGGACGGCGCGCCGGAGGGGCGCGTCCTGAGAGGGGGAAGGGCGGTGTCGCTGGCGGCCCCGGTCTGTGCCCGCGGCGCCTCTTCCGCTCCGGCGCCGGGCCTTGCTAAAATGCAAGATGGCGCTGCGGGGTGGTGTAACGGTAGCACAGCGGACTCTGGATCCGCTAGTCTAGGTTCGAATCCTAGCCCCGCAGCCAAGGTGGCGCGTTCGTCTAGTGGCCCAGGATACCGCCCTCTCAAGGCGGAGAGCGCGGGTTCGAATCCCGCACGCGCCACCAAAGCCCTTCCTTCCTCGCCCTGGGACGCCTCCCGCCGCCGTGGACGGGCCTTCGCCGGCGCGCTATCTTACAAGGGCACGGCACAGCGCCAGGATAAGGAGGATGCCATGCCCCGCTTGCCTGGTCGCCTCCTGATGATGGAGCAGTTGGTGGCGGCGGGCGTCCGCCACGTCTTCGGTAACCCGGGCACCACGGAACAGGCCTTCATGGACGCCCTCCATGACTATCCCCAGGTGCAGTATGTCCTGGGGCTGCAGGAGGCGGCCGTCCTGGGGATGGCGGACGGCTACTCCCGCCTCTCGCCGGTGCCCGCCTTCGTGGAGCTGCACATCGCCCCCGGGCTGGGGAACGCCATGGGGATGCTCTACAACGCCTGGCGCACCCATGCCCCCATGGTCATCTACGCCGGGCAGCACTCCCAGCGGGGGCTCCTGCAGGAGCCCATCCTGGCGGGAGACCTGGTCTCCATGGCCCGCCCCGTCACCAAGTGGGCGGTGGAGGTGCAGGACGCCGCCGACCTCCCCCTGGTGCTCCGGCGCGCCTTCAAGGTGGCCATGGATCCCCCGCGGGGGCCCGTCCTGGTCTCCGTCCCCGCCAACGTCATGGACGAGGAGGCGGAGGCAGATGTCCTCGCCCCCGTCTACCTGCGGCAGCGGGCCCGGCCGGAGAGGGAGGCCCTGGAGACAGCGGCGGAGATGCTGGCCAGGGCGGAGGCGCCGGTGATCATCGCCGGGGACGAGGTAGCCACCGCCGGCGCCCGTGAGGAGGTGGAGCGCCTGGCGGAGATGCTGGGGGCCCGCCTCTATGCCAGCTATGGCGTCTATGTCCCCCTCGCCACCGACCATCCCTGCTACGCCGGTCCCCTCAACGTTCTCTCCGGCCCCGGCCTGCGGGGCCAGCTCGCCGGGGCGGACATGGTGCTGGCCGTGGGCGCCCCCCTCTTCCTCACCGTCTCCCCGGTGACGGAGAACCCCCTGCCCGCCGGCTGCCGCCTGGTGCACATCGGCCTGGACGCCTGGGAGCTGGGCAAGAACTGGCCGGCCGACCTTCTCCTCCTGGCCGACCCCGGGGAGGCGCTGCGAGAGCTGCGCGCCCTCCTGGAGGGGAGGCTGACGCCGGCCCAGCGCGAGGCGGCCGCCGCCCGGCTGGTGGCGGCCCAGGGCCAGCGGAGGGCCATCTTCCAGGCCCTGGATGGCGCCCTGCGCGCCCGCTGGGAGGACGAGCCCATGGCCGCCTCCCGCTTCGCCTACGAACTGGGCCAGGCCCTCCACCCGGACACCGTCCTGTTCGACGAGTCGGTGACGGCGGGCGGCCACCTGATGCGCCACCTGCGGCTGCGCCCGGGCAGCCACCTGCGGGCGGCCGGCGGCGGTCTGGGAGCGGGCATCCCGGCGCCCATCGGCCTCAAGCTGGCCCGGCCGGACCGGCCCGTCCTGGGCGTGGTAGGGGACGGCGCCGCTCTCTACACCGTCCAGGCGCTCTGGACGGCCGCCCACTATCGGGTGCCGGTAACCTGGGTCATCGCTAACAACCGGAGCTACCGCATCCTGAAACTCAACCTCCTCCAGTACCTGGGCGAGGGGGCCAGCGACCGCGGCTTCATCGCCATGGACCTGGTGGAGCCGGAACTGGACTTCGCACGCATCGCCGAGGCCTTCGGGGTGAGGGGGGTGAGGATAGAGAGGGCGGACGAGCTGGGGCCGGCGGTCCGCCAGGCCCAGGAGGCCCAGGAGCCGTGGCTCATAGACGTGGTCATAGATGGCTCCCTCAAGGGCGGCTTCCTGTAGCTGGCGAGGCCCGCCGCCTCCGGGCTACCATAGTCCCTATGGAGTCCACGCCATGGACGAGACGGTCAAGCAGGAATACCGGGAGGCCTTCCAGGCCTGGCTCAAGCAACTGGAAGACCTGCACCGCGTCTTCCTGGAGGGGCAGCCCCTGGACCCGCCGCGCCTCAAGGGGCTCCTCAACCGGGAAGCCAGGGCCAAGGAGCGCTATGAACGCGCCCGCAGGCGCTTGCTGGGCATCGTCGATGAAGAATCGTGAGATAAAGGGGGTGCGTAACCAGTCTATCGCCCGTGCGTTTTTCCACACGGGAGCGCACGGGTATGACAGTACTGGCATCCGCAGGGGCCCTGGGCAGACCAGTGCGTGAGGACGCCCTAGGCCTGCCCAAAGGCGTGCTGGCCCGCCAGGAGTGGGAGCTCGTCCAGCGCGCCCAGCGGCTGGAGGAGCCGGCCCTGGCCTGGCTGTACGAGTCCTACTACCCGCGCATCTACTCCTACGCCCTCCTCCAACTGGGAGATGTGCAGCAGGCCGAGGACATAGCCTCGGAGGTGATGCTTAAAGTCCTGGAGGCGCTGCCCAGCTATCGCTTCCGCGGCATCCCCTTCTCTGCCTGGGTCTTCCGCATCGCCCGCAACTGCCTGATAGACCACCACCGCCGCCGCAAGCGGCGGGCGGAGGTGGGCCTGGACGCCGCCGCCGCTGCCCCCGACAAGCACAACCCCCAGGCCCTCGCCGAGGTCGCCTTCAGCCGTGACGAGCTGCGGCGGGCCCTTCTCTACCTCACCGAGGAACAGCGCCAGGTCATCATCCTCAAGTTCATTCATGGTCTGGATAACAAGTCTGTGGCCAAGATCCTGGGACGGAGCGAAGGGGCCATAAAATCGCTCCAGCACCGGGCCTTGCAAGCGCTGCGCCGACATCTGGTGAGGGGAGAAAGGTAGGGTGCGCCGTCGTCGACGCCTGGACGACCTTCTGGAAGAGTGCCTGAAGGCCCTGGAGGCGGGCGAGAGCCTGGAGCAGTGCCTCTCCCGCTATCCCGACCTGGCCCAGGAGCTGCGGCCCCTTCTGGAGGTGGCCGCCAGCCTGCGCAACCGGGGTCTGGAGCGCCCCCGGCCGGAGGCCCAGGCCCTGGCCTGGCGGCGCTTCAGCCAGCGGGCCAGCCAGCTCCGCCGCGGCCGCCTCTGGCGGCGCACCGCCTGGCTGCCGCCGGTGGCCCTGGCCGCCTCCCTGGTGCTCATGGTGAGCATCGGCGGCGGGGCCACCATCTACGCCGCCTCGCGTAGCCTGCCCAACAGCCCCCTCTACCAGGTGAAGCTGGCTACCGAGGAGGCCCGCGTCTTCCTCACCTGGGACGACCGCGCCCGCGCCCGCGAGCTCCTGGACCAGGCGGAGACCCGCATGGAGGAGATCGAGACGCTGACGGCCCGGGACGAGCCCATCCCGGAGGTAGTCCTCTCCGCCCTCCGCTCCCGCATGACCCGCGCCTCGCGTCTGCTGCAGGGCCAGAACGGAGAGGAGGCGGCCCGGGCGCGAGAGCTGGCGGCCCGCCAGCAGGAGCTGCTGGTCCGCCTGTCGGACCGCATACCGGACTCCGCCCGCCAGCAGTACGCCGTCACCCTGGCCATGCTGCACAACGCCCGCCTGCGGATAGATGGCCTCTCCGCCCAGGTGCAGCCGGAGGACGTCATCATGGGCTTTCTCAACCTGGAGGGCGTGGCCACCCCGGGCGACACCCCGGGCACCTGGCTCATCGGCGACAGTCCGGTGCGGGTGGACGAGGCCACCGTCACCTTCGGCCGCCTGGAGGCGGGCAAACGGGTGCGGGCCCTGGTGGCCCGCGGCGCCGACGGACAGCTACGCGCCCTCACCCTCACCGTCCAGGACACCCCGGACCGGGAGATAGTCATCGTGGGCACGGTGGAGTCCCTCCGGGGCGACGAGCTGCGGGTGGGCGGCCAGCGTCTCCGCCTGGACAGCAGCGCCCTGCGGGGCCCCGTCTCCCCCGGCGACCTGGTGGAGGTGCGGGCCTACGCCGTGGGCGGCGAGCTCATCGCCACCCAGGTGCGGGTGGCCGTGCCGCGGGCGGTGGCCACTGCCTTCGTCCTGGAGGGCCCCGCCGAGGAAGACCTCCCCATCCTCAGCGCTCAGCCTATCCAGTGGCGGGTGGGCGGCGAGAGCTTCCGGGTGACCGCCACCACCGTCATCGATACCACCGCCGGCCAGCCCCGCCGGGGCGCCCTGGTGCGGGTGGAGGCCCAGAGGCAGGAGAACTCCCTCATCGCCCAGCGCATACAGGTGCTGGCGGCGGTGGCCCCCAGCCCGGCCGTCTCCCTGCAGGGCATCTTTCAGCAGGGGGAAGGGGGGCGGTGGCTGGTAGGTGGCGTGGACGTGGTGGCGCCGCCCGGGGCCAAGGCGCCACCCCAGGGAGCCCTGGTGCGCGTTACCGGCAACCGCAACAACGGCCGGCTGGAGGCCAGGACGGCTGTCGTCCTCATCGACTCGGACAGCGGCTCCCTGGCCCGCATCCGCGGTGTCGTCCGTGAGATGGACGACGACCGCTGGGACGTGGACGGCCAGCGGGTGGAGCTGGACCGGTCCACCCAGGTCAGCGGCACGGCGGCCCCCGGGGCGGAGGTGGAGGTGTGGGGCCGGCCGGACAACGGCGGTCTGGAGGCCGTGTACATCCAGGTGCTGAAGCCGCCCCAGGCTACCCCGGCCCCTTCGCCCGTGACTCCCACTCCCTCCCCCACGCCCACCCCCAGCCCGACCCCCACCCCATCCCCTACGCCCACGCCGACGCCACGCCCCACCCCCTAGGAAGAGGCCAGCAGGGCGCTGAAGCGCTGGGCGTCCTCCAGCATGTTGGTGTTGTTGAACAGGACGTAGACCGGCCGACGGCCCGCCGCCACCTCCCGACGGCAGATGGCCAGCAGCTCAGCCAGCTCCTCATCGCTGTAGCGGTAGCGATAGCCGCCGCGGCCGTGGAGGCGGAGGTAGGCGCACTCTCCCCAGGCCGGACGCCCCTGGAAGGGGTCCACAGCGTGTATCAGCTCCAGCTCCCGGCAGAGGGCGGCCACCGTCTCCTCCGGCCAGGGCCCGCGGGGCTCCCATACCAGGAGCCAGCCCTCCCGCCGGATGCGGAGGAAGAAGCGACGCAAGTTCTCCAGGTTCTGCGACGTGGGCCGAAAGCTGGGCGGGCACTGAAAGAGGACGGCCACGGCCCGCAGGGCGCGGGCTAGCTCCGCTGTGCGCTCCCAGGCCCGCCAGACTACCTCCGTGGGCTGGAAGAGGCCGCAGCCCGCCCATTCCTCCGGCGAGAGCGGGCGCCGCAGGCGGCGGTAGGTGGGGCTGCTGGCGGGATGCGTGATGACCTGCCACGCCTTGAGGGAGAAGAGGAAGCCCGGCGGCGCCTCCTCCCGCCAGCGACGCGCCCGCTCCAGGGAGGGCAGGTCATAGAAGCTCTCCTGCACCTCCACCAGGCGGAAGCGCTGGAAATAGCGGGAACGGGCCTCTGGCCAGCCACAGCAACCTACCAGGACCTCCGTCATGTTTGCCCCCTGGCCCGCCCTGGCCTAGAATGTTGGAGGACGCCCCCGTCGTCTAGAGGCCCAGGACGCCACCCTTTCAAGGTGGAAATCGCGGGTTCGAATCCCGCCGGGGGCGCCAGAGCTTGGCCCTTACCTGCCCGGCATTTACAATAAGGCGCGGGATTTTATCGACAATACCCGGGGTGTCTTCCGTCCTAGAGGGCCGTGAACAAGCCGAAGAAGGTCGTTCGGAGGAAGCACCATAAGAAGCAAAAGAAGTTGAAGGAGAGGCGGAAAAGGGAGCGGACGACGGCCGGCACCGCCTGAGGCGGCCCGCCTCCGTCCCTCCAGGCCTCCTTTTTCCGCCCCTTCAACCAGCGGGAGGTAACCGGAGATGGAGCTTGTATGGGTAGTCCCCGCGGCTGGGCTGCTGGGGGTGCTCTTCGCCGCCTGGCTGGCCTGGGACGTGCTGCGGCGTGACCAGGGCACGCCCCAGATGCAGGAGGTGGCCTCCATGATCTTCGAGGGGGCCAACGCCTTCATGCGCCGCCAGTACGGCACCATCGCCATGATATCCGTGGTGGTGGCGGTGGTGGTGGGGCTGTTGGTGGGCTACTTCGACGAGGACGTGGAGATAGGCGTCCTCACCGCCATAGCCTTCCTCATCGGCGCCTTCTGCTCGGCCCTCTCTGGCTTCATAGGGATGTACGTGGCGGTGCGGGCCAATGTGCGCACCGCCTCGGCGGCCACGCGCAGCCTGCGGGAGGCCATCGCCGTCTCCCTGCGGGGCGGCGCTGTGTCCGGGTTCATGATCGTGGCCCTGAGCCTCCTGGGGGTGGCGGGCATCTTCGGCCTCTACAGCCGGGTGCTGGACAACCCCATCGACAAGGCGCCCTTCCTCATCGTTGGCTTCGGCTTCGGCGCCAGCTTCGTGGCCCTCTTCGCCCAGCTGGGCGGTGGTATCTACACCAAGGCGGCCGACATGGGGGCCGACCTGGTGGGCAAGGTGGAGGCAGGCATCCCGGAGGACGACCCCCGCAACGCCGCCGTGGTGGCCGACCTGGTGGGCGACAACGTGGGCGACTGCGCTGGCCGTGGTGCCGACCTCTTCGAGTCCACGGCGGCGGAGAACATCGGCGCGATGATCCTGGGGGTGGCCATCTTCGCCATCACCGGCCAGGAGGAGTGGATCCTCTTCCCCCTGGTGGTGCGGGCCTTCGGTCTCATAGCCACCATAGTGGGAGTGGCCTCCGTCCCCCTCTTTACCCGGGAGAACCAGGACCCCATGACGCCCCTCAACTACGCCTACTGGCTCATCGTGGCCATCTCGGCCGGCTTCCTGGCCCTGGTCACGAACCTGATGATGGGGGAGGACTGGGGGTGGTTCTTCGCCGCCGGGTTGGTGGGCATCGCCACCAGCGTCGCCTTCGTCTACATCACCCAGTACTACACCTCCGGTAGCTGGCGGCCGGTGCGGGAGATCGTGCGGGCCTGCCTGACGGGCCCGGCCACCAACATCGTGACCGGCACGGCCATCGGCTTCGAGACGACGGCGGCGACAGCCCTGGTCATCGGCGCCGCCCTGGTCACCTCCTTCATCCTGGGCGAGCAGACGGGGCTGCCCAACGGTGGTATCTACGGCACGGCGGTGGCCACCATGGGTATGCTCATGTCCGCCGCCTACGTCCTCTCCATGGACACCTTCGGCCCCATCACCGACAACGCCAACGGCATCATCGAGATGGCGGGGGCGCCCCCCCAGGCCCGCCAGATCACGGACTCCCTGGACGCCGTGGGCAACACCACCAAGGCCCTCACCAAGGGCTACGCCATGGGCTCCGCTGGCCTGGCCGCCTTCCTGCTCTTCAGCGCCTTCCTGGACAAGGTGAAGGAGACCTTCGCCGAAGACCCCAACTCCCCCTTCTTCGGGCGGCCGCTGCATGAGATACCGTTGCCGGTAGACCTCTCTGGCGTGGGTGTCTTCGTCTCCGGCCTCCTGGGGGTGATGCTGGTCTTCCTGTTCAGCAGCCTGGCCATCCGCTCCGTGGGAGAGGCGGCTGGCGCCATCATCGAGGAGGTGCGGCGCCAGTTCCGTGAGAAGCCGGGTATCATGGCCGGCACCGAGCGCCCGGACTACGGACGGGCGGTGGACATCACCACGCGGGCGGCGCTGCGAGGTATGGTGGCCCCTGGCCTGCTGGCGGTGGGGCTGCCGGTGGTGGTGGGCCTGGTCTTCCGCGGCCTGCACGAGGCGGGCTGGATAGTGGACACCGGCCCCCAGACGGTGGCCGGCCTCCTGATGGTGGGCACCATCGGCGGCATCATCCTGGCCACCTTCCTGAACAACGTGGGCGGCGCCTGGGACAACGCCAA
>DAOTWZ010000070.1:0-16987 GCA_034435615.1 Dehalococcoidia bacterium | reverse complement strand
TGCGCCACCAGGGGCCTGGCGCAGCCCGACCGGGCGCGTCTAGGGGAGCCAGCGGGGCCGCCGGCCGGTCGAGAGGGCCAGCCGCGCCCGGGCCAGGACGTCCCGCCGACGCACCGGGCCCAGGTGGCGGCTGTCCGTCCCCAGGTCTGGAGACTCGCTCAGGAGGAAGTAGTCATCGGCGCCCAGGGCCCGTCCGGGGGGCGCTGGCCCCTGGGCGCCGGTGCGGGGGAGCGGCTCCCCGTTCACCCACACCCTTCCCCCCGCCACCGCCACCACGTCTCCCGGGACGGCGACCACCCGCTTGAGATAGAGGCGGCCCCCCGCTCTGGCCAGCACCACCTCGCCCCGCCGGGGCCGTCGCAGCCGATAGCTCAGGGACTCCGCCAGCACCAGCTCCCCGTGGCGGAGGAGGGGATACATGCTCCAGCCCACCACCCGCAACCGACGTCCGCCCAGGAGAAGGGCGGTGGTCAGGCCCAGGGCCAGAGAGGCCAGAAGGAGAGCGGGGGGGCGACGCAGCATCGCTCCTCAGGGTAGCCAGGCGAAGGGGGCTGTTGTAAATTTTTACCTGAGAGACTGCTCGAGGAAAAGGAGGGCTGACCCATGTCCTGGCGAAAGGCTCTCGACCTCCTGCGGGCCACGGAGGCCCATGCCCACTGCGACATCCCCTGCGGCATCTATGACCCCCTGCCCGCCCAGATAGCAGCCATGACGGTGCTGCGGATGCACCAGCTCATAGAGGGGCTGCCGCAGCCGGGCCAGGGCGCCAGCAAGGAGGAGATAGACCGCTACGAGAACTCCCTCTCCCGCTACATCGCCGTCAAGGAGGAGCACGCCGAGCTGTGCAAGCGGGAGCTGGACATCCTCTGGCACGACTACTTCAAGCCGGAGCACCTGGAGAAGTACCCTGACCTGCACACCCTGTTCTGGAATACCATCAAGCTGGCCTCCAAGACCAAGCAGGAGATCAACAAGGAGGCGGCGGAGGAGCTGGTGCGCTCCGTCCAGCGCATAGCCGAGATCTTCTGGGAGACCAAGGGCGCCCAGACGAAGCGCGTCCCCACCCACATGCCGGTGGGGGGCGAGTACGTCCTGCCGGCCGCCTAGG
This sequence comes from Dehalococcoidia bacterium, assembly GCA_034435615.1. GTDB lineage: Bacteria > Chloroflexota > Dehalococcoidia > SM23-28-2 > HRBIN24 > H17-190. Next base: position 15,879 of record DAOTWZ010000070.1, on the reverse strand, counting down.
CCGGCGGCCCGCGGGAGACCGGGAGGGCGGAGGCGCTACCGCCTCCCGCCCTCTATATACCTTCTAGAGTTGTGAAACTCCTCACGGGCTTGAACAGTAGGGGTAGGGCGCTTTACAATTCAAAGGCATGCCGGGAGGAAGGCCCGGCACGGGGAGACCGAGCGGCCAGGGAGAGAGCGACGAGTGTTCGGACGGGGGATCCTCAAGGGACTGCTCCTCACTATACGCCATATAGTGCGGCCCACCTTCACCTTCCAATACCCGGAGGAGAGGCGCCCCGTCCCCGAGAACGCCCGCACCAACCTCCTCTGGTTCGTGGAGCGCTGCACCGGCTGCTCCACCTGCGCCCAGGCCTGCCCCGATGGCTGCATCCTGGTCCAGACCTCCCCCAACCCGGACGGCACCCTCAACGTGGAGCGCTACGAGATAGACTTCCGCCTCTGCATGTACTGCGGCCTCTGCACCGAGGCCTGCCCCTACGAGGCCATCCAGGCTGGCGGCCCCTATGACGACGCCACCTACGACTTCAACTCCCTCTACCGGGACAAACACAAGCTCACCGAGATGGCCCAGGAGTACCTGCGCACCCACGACTGGACATACCCCAACGGCAAGAAGGCGCCCCGGCCAGAGGAATGGCCCCTCCACCTGCGGCCGGCCCGCGGCGTGGGCGCCTACGACCCCGAGGTGGGGCTGGGCGGTGGCCCCATCCCCCTGGAGCTGACGCCCAGGAAGCGTGAATAGCGGGCCGACGCCCCAACGACCAGAGGCGGACGATGGCGAAGCTGGTCATCGACGGTAGAGAGGTGGAGGCGCCAGAGGGCGCCCCCCTGGTAGAGGTCATCAAGAACGCCGGCATCTTCATCTCCAACCTCTGCTACGTGGACGGGCTACCGCCCTACGCCGGCTGCCGCACCTGCCTGGTCGAGATCGAGGGGGCACGCGACCTCCAGCTCGCCTGCACCACCCGCGTCACCGATGGCATGGTGGTCAACACCCGCAGCGAGCGGGCGCGGGAGATGCGGCGGGCGGCCCTCTCCCTCATCATGTCCTACCACTCCGACCGCTGCCTCACCTGCCACCGCGTCGTCAAGTGCAAGCCAGGGGACACCTGCCTGCGGGACGACGTGGTGACCCACCGTTGCCTCACCTGCTCCAAGAACTACCGCTGCGAACTCCAGACCACCTGCGAGATGCTGGAGATGGCGGGCTACGAGCCCTGGGAGGGGGAGGAGCGCACCTACTACACCCTCCAGCAGCCGGAGCCCGACCGCGCCAACCCCTTCCTGGAGTTCGATCCCCAGATGTGCATCATCTGCACCCGTTGCGTGCGCGTCTGCGACGAGGTGCGGCACACGGGGGCCATCACCCTGGCCGGGCGCGGCTTCGAGTCCCGCATCGAGTTCGGTGCCGGCGGCCCCGTCCACGAGTCCAACTGCGACTTCTGCGGCTCCTGCATCGACGTCTGCCCCACGGCCACCCTGATGGAGCACCCCAACAAGTGGTCCGCCACCCAGACGGAGCGCTGGGTGCCCACCACCTGCACCCACTGCTCCGTGGGTTGCTCCATCAACGTGGGCATCAAGAAGGGGCGGGGCGTCATCGTCAAGCCGGACACCAGCGGCAACCCCGTGAGCTACAACCAGCTCTGCGTGCGGGGGCGCTTCCATTACGACGCCATCCGTCCCTCCCAGCGGCTCGTCCTGCCCCTGCTCCGTCGCAACGGCGGGCAGGAGGGGGCCACCTGGGAGGAGGCCCTGGAGTACACGGCGGCCACCCTAGCCCGCATCCGGGAAGAGCACGGGCCGGCGGCCATCGGCTTCCTGGGCTCGCCCCTCTACACCAACGAGGAGAACTACCTGCTGGCGAAGCTGGCGCGGGCGGTGGTGGGGAGCCCCCACCTGGACTCCAGCGCCGGCCCGGTGGCCCGTGCCGCCTGCGCCGCCCTGCGGGAGGCCTTCGGCAGCGAAGTGCTCCCGGCCGACATGTCCCGCCTGGCCCGCTCCAAGACGCTGCTAGTGGTGGCGGACGACCTGGAGTCCACTCACAACGTGGCCTGCCTGCGCATCAAGGACGCTGTCATCCGGGAGGGGGCCCGCCTCATCGTCGTCAGCCCCCACTGGGGCGAGCTGTGCGACTTCGCCACCCTCTGGCTCCGGCCCGTGCCGGGGCAGGAGGCAGCGGTGCTGGCCGCCCTCCTGCGCTCCCTGGCCAGCGAGGCCGAGATCCAGGCCCGTCTGAGGGGAGCCTCCCTGCCCGACCCGGCGCTGGCGGGCGTGGAGGAGGAGGACCTGGCCCGGGCGCGGGACCTGTTGCTGGCCTCCGTGCGGGAGGAGGCGTGGCGTCCCCTCACCTTCGTCCAGGCGCTGCCCCACCTGGGGCCGTCCCAGGCGCAGGCGGTCACGGCTGCCCTCTCCGCTCTGGCCATCGCCTGCCTGGGCGAGGAGGCGCCCAGGGGGCTCCTCGTCCTGCCCCAGGAGGCCAACGTCTGGGGGATGCTGGACGTGGGGGTTGCCCCGGAATGGCTGCCCGGCTACCGCTCCGCCGGGGAGGAGGCCGCCCGGGCCGAGGTGGAGCGGGCCTGGGGGACGCCGGTGGCCGGCCAGCCCGGCTGGGGCCTGGCCGAGATGCTGGCCCAGGCCGGCCAGGGGCTGCGGGCCCTGGTGGTGCTGGGGGACAACCCCCTCATGTGGGCCCCCGACAAGGAGCGGGTGCGTCAGGCCCTCTCCCGCCTGGAGTTCCTCTGCGTCATCGACACGGTGCTGACGGACACCGCCCGGGCCGCTCACGTGGTGCTGCCGGACGTGGGGCCCTACGGCAAGGAGGGCACCGTCACCAGCGCCGACCGCCGCGTCCTCCGTCTGCACGCCGCCACCGCCCCCCAGGGGGAGGCATGGCCGGCCTGGGCCATCCTGCGCGACCTGGCATTGCGGCTGGCGGAGCGCTTCGGGCTGGGGGAGGTGCGCCTCAACTACGCCCGCCCGGCCGAGATCATGGACGAGCTGGCGGAGCTGGTGCCCCTCTACCGCCAGGCCCGCTACCGTGAGCTGCGCAACGGCTCCCAGCAGAGCTGGGATGGCCTGGGCCCGCGGGCGCTGCGGCCGCCAGCTATCGAGCTGCCGGCCGATGGCCGCCGGGACGGCTTCCTCCTCATCGCCGGGAGAGGGCTCTACACCAGCTACGAGGGGGCAGCCCTCCACCTGCCCGACGCCGACAAGCTGCACCGTGAGGAGTTCCTGGAGATCAGCCCCGCCGACGCCGCCTCTCTGGGCATCGCCCAGGGGGACGAGGTGGTGGTGAGCAACGGCCGCGGCCGCCTGGTGCTGCGGGCCAGGCTCACGGAGGCGGTGACGCCGGGCGTGCTCTTCGCGCCCCTCTACTATGACGGTGGCGCCATCACCGCCCTCTTCGGCCCGGACGAGGCAGCGACCACGGTCCAGCTCTCCCGCCCCTAGGCCCCCTGCCGCCGGGCACCCGCCCCGATCACGCCGGGACGCCGGCCCTACTCGTACACGTGGCCGGGGTAGTACTGGAGTTCTACCAGCTCCGTGGGGCCCTCCTTCCGCTGACGGATGCCCGTCTCGTCGTGCCCGGGCACTATGAGGGCCTCGTAGCGGGTGGCGAAGCGGCGGATCTTCTCCATGGACTCCAGGGCGCGGTCGGGGAACATGTGGGTCATGGAGCCGATGCGGGGCGGTCCATAGCTCTCATGGTGGTGCAGGGCGTCGGAGGTGAAGAAGACCCAGCCCGTGCGCTCCAGCCGTACCAGCATCCCCAGGGAGCCCCAGGTGTGGCCGGGCAGGCTCACCAGGATGACGTCCTTGAGGAACTCCTGGTTGCCGTAGACCAGGGTGGGACGCTTGCGGGGCAGGAAGGCGAAGTCCGCCCGGGAGAAGCCGTGCTCGTCCCGCTCCAGGTTCAGGATGCCGCGGTACTCGTCCTCGTGGAGGACGATCTCCACGTTGGCGTCCTCGAAGAGGCGGAGGCCGCCGGCGTGGTCCATATGCATGTGGCCCATGATGACGTAGCGGAAGTCCTCCGGCCCCAGCCCCAGGGCCTTGAGCCGCGCCTCCAGGAAGTCCTCCGGCCGCAGGTTGTCCCACTCGGCGATGAACTTGAAGGCCTTGGGCCATTCCTCCCGCCAGTGGGGGCTCACCCCGGTCTCGAACAGGATGCGCCCCTCGGGGTGCTCGATGATGTAGGCCAGGCAGGGGCACTGGTAGCGCACCTTGGGCTTGATGGGCTCTCCCGGCATGAGCATGTACTTGGGGTGGCCGGTGAGGAGCATCTCGATGTCCATGCCCACGTGGCCCAACTGGAGGCCGTACATGCGTATGCCCATGGATTACCTCCGCGTAAAGGTCAGCCTAATCTAGCCACCGGGCGATGGCAGTGTCAAGGCGTGACGGGGGAGGGTCTCAGAGGCGCTCTTTGCGGACGAAGCCGGTGAGGCGGTCCAGCCGCTCCAGCCGGGCGCCGTCCTCCACCATGAGGGCCCCCAGCCGCTTGAACAGCTCGCCCACGTGGGGAGCGCGGCGGTGGAAACGGAAGGCATCCTCGTCCTTGTAGAGCTCGAAGACGACGACCTCGTCCGGGTCGTCCTGGGAGAAGTGGAAGAGGTAGGCGAGGGTATCGGGCTCGTTGGCCTCCACCTGGCGGGCCAGCTCCTCCAGGACGGGGAGCGCCTCCTGCCGTTTGCCGGGCTGCAGCTTGAGGCGGGCGAGCAGGGTGAACATGGGGCCTCCCTCAGATGATGTTCTCCTCCTGGTAGACGCCGAAGACGTCCCGCATGACGTCGCAGATCTCGCCCAGCGTGCAGTAGGCCTTGACGGCGTCTATCAGGTAGGGCATTACGTTCTCGTTGCCGCGGCAGGCCTTCTCCAGGGCCCGCAGGCAGCGCGTCACTTCCCGGTTGTCCCGTTCCCGCCGTAGCTGGCGCAGCCGCTCCACCTGCCGCCGCTCCCCCTCGCCAGTGGGGTCCACCCGCAGGATGGGGATGTCTAGGGGCTCGTCCACGATGAACTCGTTGACCCCTACGATGATCCGCTGCTTGGAGTCCACCTCCTGCTGGAAGCGGTAGGAGGCCTCGGCGATCTCCCGCTGGAAGAAGCCGGCCCGTATGGCGGGGATGACGCCGCCGAAGTCATCGATGCGGCGGAAGTAGTCGTAGGCCTCTCGCTCCATCTCGTTGGTGAGGGCCTCCACGAAGTAGCTGCCGCCCAGGGGGTCTATGGTGTTGATGACGCCGGTCTCGTAGGCGATGACCTGCTGGGTGCGCAGGGCTATGCGCACCGCCTTCTCGCTGGGCAGGGCGATGGCCTCGTCCAGGGAGTTGGTGTGGAGGGACTGGGTCCCCCCCAGCACCGCCGCCAGCGCCTCGATGGCGGTGCGGATGATGTTCACCTCCGGCTGCTGGGCGGTGAGGCTGACGCCGGCCGTCTGGGTGTGGTAGCGCATCCACCAGGAGCGAGGGTTCTTGGCGCCGAAGGTCTCCCGCATCTCCCGCGCCCAGATGCGCCGCGCCGCCCGGAACTTGGCGATCTCCTCGAAGAAGTCCATGTGGCAATTGAAGAAGAAGGAGAGGAGAGGAGCGAACTCGTCTATGTCCAGGCCCCGCTCCAGACACCAGCGCACGTACTCGAAGCCGTCGGCCAGCGTGAAGGCCAGCTCCTGCACCGCGGTGGAGCCGGCCTCCCGTATGTGGTAGCCGGAGATGCTGATGGGGTGCCACTTGGGCGTCTCCCGCACGGCGAACTCCACCGTGTCCACTACCAGCCGCATGGAGGGCTCCGGCGGGAAGAGGAACTCCTTCTGGGCAGTGTACTCCTTCAGGATGTCGTTCTGGATGGTGCCGCCCAGCTTGTGGCGGGGCACCCCCTGCTTGTCGGCCACGGCGATATACATGGCCCAGATGACGGCGGCCGGGGAGTTGATGGTCATGGAGGTGGTGATCTCCCCCAGGGGGATGCCGTCCAGCAGGATCTCCATGTCCCGCAGGGAGGAGACGGCCACGCCGCACTTGCCGAACTCCCCCTCCGCCATGGGGTGGTCGGTGTCATAGCCGTAGAGGGTGGGCAGGTCGAAGGCGATGGAGAGGCCCGTCTGGCCCTGGGAGAGCAGATACTTGAAGCGGGCGTTGGTCTCCTCCGCCAGGCCGAAGCCGGAGAACTGGCGCATGGTCCAGACCTTGCCGCGGTAGCCGGTGGGGTAGATGCCGCGGGTGAAGGGGTACTCGCCCGGGTAGCCCAGGTCGCGCTCGTAGTCCACGTCCGCCACGTCAGTGGGGTCGTAGAGGCGGCGGATGGGGCGGCCGGAGATGGTAGTGAAGGGCCCGGGCCGCTCCACCCCCTCCCTGGCTACACGCTCCTCCCACTCCTGACGATGCCGCTTCAGGCCCACCAGCTTCTCCTGCTCCAGCATGGACTCCCTCCTTGTCCCGAGAAGGCAGGTATCGGGCTGGCCACCGGGGCGACCTGACGCCCTGTACGCCTTCGCCGCTCGTCCGGCCGTCCCTGCGGTGCCGCCGGCCCCAGGGAGAGGCCAGCGGACGGCGCGGCCAGGAATGCCTGTTCCCTATGTTACCTTTCCCCAACTTCTTTTGCCACCCCCGCTGTTGTCGCGTCCTGTTACGCCCTGGCGGCGGTCCTCTGCCTGTGCTATCCTTTCCGGGAAAAGGCCGGGGCAGGGAGGACCGATGGGAGGTGGCGAGGGGGCTGCCGACGACGATTCCCCGGCCCTTATCCTCGATCGACGCTCCTCTTCCAGCCCAGCCGCACAGCCCTCGTGCCGCAGAGGGCCGGCCACCCCTCCCTTCGCCCTGGCGGGATGGCCTCGCCGCAACCTCTGTCGGGCGCTGGCCAGCGCCCGTTCCCCAGGTGGACGCCGCGAATGGAGGACCTCTCGGGAGGTGAGAGCATGGGTGAGACTGCCGCCGACATCCTGATCGACACCCTGCACGACTGGGGAGTCGAAGTGGTCTTCGGGCTCCCCGGCGATGGCATCAACGGGATCATGGAGGCGCTGCGCACTCGCCAGGACAGGGTGCGCTTCGTACAGGTGCGCCACGAGGAGTCCGCCGCCTTCATGGCCTGCGGCTACGCCATGTACACGGGGAAGCTGGGGGTGTGCCTGGCCACCTCCGGCCCGGGGGGTATCCACCTCCTGAACGGGCTCTACGATGCCAAACTGGACGGACAGCCAGTGCTGGCCCTCACGGGCCTCCCCTACCATGACCTCATAGGCACCTTCACACAGCAGGACGTGGAGCTGGACCGGCTCTTCGCCGATGTGGCGGTCTACAACGGGCGGGTCATGGGGGCCAGCGCACGTGGAGAACGTGGCCGATCTGGCCTGTCGCACCGCTCTGGCCTACCGGGGCGTGGCCCATATCACGGTGCCCGTGGACGTGCAGTCCATGCCCGCTGCCGACGCCAGGTCGAAGCGGAACGTCCCGCGACACACCTCCGACGTCTTCGCCCGTGGGGCGCGCCTGCCCGACGAGGGCGATCTGCACCGGGCGGCGGAAGTCCTGAACGCCGGCCGGCGGGTAGCTATCCTGGCCGGCCGGGGTGCCCTGGGGCTCCACGGCCCCAACCCCAGGCTGGAGGAGCTGGCGGAGAGGCTGGGGGCGCCCATCGTCAAGGCCCTGCTGGGGAAGGCGGCAGTGGCCGACGACAGCCCCTACACTACCGGCCAGATAGGGCTCCTGGGCACCCGTCCCTCCCAGGAGGTTATGGAGGAGTGCGATACCCTGCTCATGGTAGGCACCTCCTTCCCCTACATGGAGTTCCTGCCCCGGCCGGGCCAGGCGCGAGCGGTGCAGATAGATGTAGACCCGCAGCGCATCGGCCTGCGCTACCCCGTGGAGGTCGGCCTGGTGGGCGACTGCAACCGCACCCTGGACGCCCTCCTGTCCCTGCTGGAGCGCAAGGAGGACCGTCAGTTCCTGGAGAGGGCACAGGCGGGGGTCAAGCGGTGGCGAGAGCTGCTGGAGCAGCGGGCCACCAGGCGTGACCGGCCCATGAAGCCGCAGGTGGTGGCCTGGGAGCTGGGTCGTCGCCTGGCGGACGACGCCATCGTGTCGGTGGACTCGGGAACGGTCACCGCCTGGTGGGCGCAGTACATACCGGTGAAGGGGCGGCAGTTGCACTCGGTCTCCGGGAACCTGGCGTCCATGGGGTGCGCCCTGCCTTACGCCATCGCCGCCCAGCTCGCCTACCCGGACAGGCAGTGCGTGGCCTTCGTGGGGGACGGCGGCCTCTCCATGCTGATGGCCGAGTTCGCCACCTGCGTCAAGTACGGCCTGCCGGTGAAGGTGATAGTCCTGAGCAACTACACCCTGGGCCAGATCAAGTGGGAGCAGATGGTCTTCCTGGGCAACCCCGAGTACGGCTGCGAGCTGCAGCCCATCGACTTCGCCGCCTTCGCCCGGGCCTGTGGCGGGACCGGTTTCACCGTGGAGGGGCCGGAGGAGTGCGGGCGCGTGCTGGAGGCCGCCCTCTCCACTCCCGGGCCGGTCATCGTGGACGCGGTGGTGGACCCTCTGGAGCCGCCGATGCCGCCGAAGGTCACCCTGGAGCAGGTGGCCAGGTTCGCCCAGGCACTCCTGCGGGGCCAGCCCAACAGGGAGAGAATCGCCCTCACCGTGCTGTCGGACAGGGTGCGGGAGCTGGTCTGACGATGGCGTCCCGGTTCCAGACCTGGGCTGACCTGGAGCGGCGGCTGGAGGAGAGTCTGCCGCCAGGGGTGCGCCATCGCTGGGAGAGGCTGGACACCCTGGCGGCCGGCCTGATGGAGCGCTATGGCGTGGCCCTCCTGCGGCTCGCCGTGGCCATCGTCTTCATATGGTTCGGCGCCCTCAAGCTGGTGGACCGCAGCCCGGTGGCCGACCTGGTGGCCAGCACGGTCTACTGGGTGCCCTCCAGTGTCTTCGTCCCTCTGTTGGGGGCCTGGGAGGTGGTGGTCGGCCTGGGGCTACTGACGGGGATAGCCCTCCGGCTCACCCTCCTCCTTTTCTGGCTCCAGATGGCGGGGACGTTCCTGGTCCTGGTCCTCCGGCCAGAGGTCTCCTTCCAGGGGAATAACCCTCTCCTCCTGACCATGACGGGGGAGTTCGTGGTCAAGAACCTGGTGTTGATAACGGCGGGGCTGGTCATCGGCAGCACGGTGGGCGGCCGGCGGCGGGAGAGATAGGGCGGACGCCGGCCCCCTAGCCCCCCAGCCTGGATAGCCGCCGCCGGGCCTCTCCCAGGGGGCGGGCGTGGCGCCAGATCCCTCGCCAGGGGTCGCCGGACCGCTCCAGCCGCTGGAAGAGGTTGCGCAGGTTGTAACTCTGGGACTCCACGCTGTCCAGCTCTTCCCAGCGGATGGGGGTGGCGACGGGGGCGCTCCTGCGAGGGCGCACGGCGTAGGGCGCCACGAAGGTCTGGCCATAGGCGTTGCGCCCCGTGTCTATGAAGAGGCGGTCTCCCCGCTTCTCCTTGCGCTGCTCAACGGTGAGACGCTCCGGCTCCCGCTCCGCCAGGAGGCGGGCTACCGCCTGGGCGAAGGAGCGCACGGCGTCGAAGTCATCGTCGCGGGCCAGGGGGACCACCACGTGGGCGCCCCGGGAGCCGGTGGTCTGGACGAAGGGCGTCAGGCCCAGCTCCTGCAGGAGCTGGCGCAGCGCCCGGGCAGCCTGACGGACGCTCTCGAAGTCGCTGCCGTCGGCGGGGTCGAGGTCGAAGACCATCAGATCGGGGTGCTCCAGGCGGTCGGTGCGGCTGGGCCAGATGTGGGGGGTGATGCAGCCCTGGTTGGCCAGGTAGACCAGGTCCGCCGCCTTGCCGCAGACGACGTGGTCCACGGTGCCGTCCTCCTTGGGCACGCGGGCGCGCTCTATCCAGGCCGGGAAGTAGTCCGGGGCGTCCTTTTGGTAGAAGCCTTCTCCCTCTATGCCGTCCGGGAAGCGGTGCATGGCGATGGGCCGGCCGCGCAGGTAGGGCAGCATCGTCCTGGCGATGCGGCGGTAGTAGTGCACGAGCTCTCCCTTGGCGATGCCGTCCTGGGGGAAGAATGGCTTTTCGGCGTTGGAGAGCTCGACAGTGTAGCGGCCGACTTTCAGCCTCTCCGCCATCTCCTCCCTCGTTCGGAGAGCGATTATAGCGGGCAGGCCGCGCCGGGGGACGGCGGTGAGGGTGTCGGAGCCGTTTCAAAAAGGCCGTGGGGCCACCTAGAAGGCGGATATCCCCAGGACGTCCCGTGCGATGAGGAGCTTCTGGATCTGGGTAGTCCCCTCGTAAAGGCTGAGGCCGATGGCGTCCCTGAGGAGGCCCTCCACGCCTCGCTCCGCCAGGTAGCCGGCGCCGCCGTGCAGGGAGATGGCGTTGCGGGCGGCCCGCACCGCCGCCTCGGTGGCGAACTGCTTGGCCATGGCCACGTAGCGGGTGGCCGGCTCGCCCTTGTCGCGGGCCAGGGCGGCCCGCAGGGTCAGGAGACGCGCCGCCTCGCACTCGGTGGCCATATCGGCGATCATCTCCTGGACGAGCTGGTGGCCGCCGATGGCCTTGTTCCACTGTCGTCGCTCCTGGGCATAGGCCACACAGGCGTCCAGACAGGCCTGGATGATGCCCACGGCGCAGGCGGCGGTGGACATGCGGCCGCTCTCCAGGGCGGCCTGGGCTATCTTGAAGCCGTCACCCACCTTGCCCAGGAGACGGGACTCGTCCACGGTTACGCCATCGAAGTAGAGGGCGGCCAGGTTGGAGGCGTGGAGCCCCAGCTTACCGTCTATGCGCTGGCGCACCAGGCCGGCGGTGTCGCCGTCCACCAGGAAGGCGGCCATGCCGCGGTGGCGGCTCCCCGGCTCCGTCTGGGCGAAGACGACGATGATGTCGGCCAGGGCGCCGTTGGAGGTCCAGAACTTGCTCCCCTTGAGCTGCCATCCCCACTCCTGGCGCTGGGCCAGCAGCTCCACGCTGGCGGGGTCGGAGCCCACGTTGGGCTCCGAGAGGGCGAAGGCGCCGACGACCTCCGCGGACAGGACCCGCGGCAGGTAGGCCTGGCGCTGCTCCTCGCTGCCGCCGGCGTAGATGGACGTCCCCACCAGAGAGAGCTGCACGGTGAGGGCGGAGGTGAAGACGGAGGGGCTGGCGGCACCTATGGCCTCGCAGATGAGGGCGTAGGAGACGTTGTCGATGCCGGCGCCGCCGTAGCGCTCGGGGAAGGGGCCACCGAAGAGGCCCCGGCGCGCCATCTCCCGCATCATCTCGATGGGGAAGGTCTCGTCGTGGGCCCGTTCGCGCGCCTGCGGCGCTATCTGCTCGGCGGCGAAGCGCTTCGCCGTCTGATAGGCGAGCCGTTGGGCCTCGGTGAGCTCCATATCTGGCCACCAGTCTAGCGCACTCTCGCCCTCTCTGCCAAGCCTTGGCCTCCTCAGTAGAGGCCGCGCAGGATGGGGCCGCCCGCCAGGAGGCCCACCAGCGCCCCCAGGGCCAGGAAGGGGCCGTATGGCATGTATTGCCGGCGCTCCACCACCCGCAGGGCCAGGAGGACGAGGGCCGTCACCCCGCCGGCCAGGGCGCCGATGGCCAGGGCCACGGTGACGGCCGGGAAGCCCAGCACGGCGCCCATGAGGGCCGCCATCTTGACGTCTCCGGCGCCCATACCGCCCCTGGGCAGGAGGAAGACGGCGCCCAGCACCGCCAGCCCGAAGACGGCGCCCACCACGGCCTGCAGGGGGCCGCGGTCCGGCCAGACCCAGGAGAAGGCCAGGGCCAGCAGCAGCCCGGGGTAGATGAGGCGGTTGGGGAGGAGGCGTCGCTCCAGGTCGGTGAAGGTGAGGGCCAGAAAGAGGGTAGCGAAGACGGTGCCCAGGAGTCGCGGCCCCGCCCCCTCCAGGGCCAGGGCGACCAGCAGCCCCAGCAGGGCGGCCCCCAGAGGGAGGAGGAGGGAGCGCCAGGGGAGGGGCCCGCCGCACCGGTGGCAGCGGCGGCCGGCCAGCGCCCCCAGGAGAGGTACGCAGTGCAGCGCGGCAGGAGGAGCGCCGCAGGCGGGGCAGCGGCGCGCTATCCCCTGGCCTCCCTCTCGGTAGAGGCCGTTCCAGGCCAGGTCCAGGGCCTGCCCCAGGCCGAGGCCCAGGAGGGGGGCGGCCACCAGGCTCGCGTCCATAGGCACGCTATAAGTAGTGACGTCCCCGCCCTGGCCTACGTTATGGGGCCGGCCGCCCCGAGGGCGGCCGGGCGGGAGCCGGGGCGTCCCGGCTGCGGCGGCTAGGAGCGCCGCCAGAACTGCCAGCGGCGACGGGACTGGCGCGCCGTGCGCTCCCGCTCCTCCCTCTCCTGGTCCAGCAGCTCCCGGGCGCGGGCTACATGGGCCCTGAGGGCGCGGTGGAGCATGAGGGCCTCCTCCGCCACGTCCAGGGCGGCGCTGGCGTCCTCCGCCACCTGGGGGAAGAGGCGGCGCAGCAGCTCATCGAACCCCGGGGCGAGGGAGCGGGGCCGCTGGCTGCCGCCGGCCATGGTGTCCAGGAGGGGGTAGGTCTTGAGCTCGTTGATGATGGAGAGGAGGGCGGTGTCCAGGCGGATGAGCTGGAAGGGAGTCAGCTCCAGGGTGGCCTCCTCCGCCTTCAGTTGGGCCTCCAGGCGAGGCCGCACCTCGGCCAGGCCCCGGGCGTACTCCTGGAGGGTCTCGGGGTCCACCTCGGAGCCCGGGCGGGCCAGGTGGTAGCGCAGCGCCAGGTAGACGATGCGCGCCTGGCGCTGGGGGAGGGCCATGGAGAACCTGGTCATGAGCCTCGTCTCCCTCTCCCGGCGGGGGCTGGCGCTCACTCCCCTGCTGCCACCTGCTGCCGCTGGCCGTGCTTCTCCAGGACGCGGCGCAGGTACTGGCCGGTGAGGCTCCCCTCCACCCGGGCCACCTCCTCGGGCGTGCCCTCGGCCACTATGTAGCCCCCTCGCTCGCCCCCGTAAGGCCCCAGGTCTATGATGTGGTCGGCCTGCTTGATGACGTCCAGGTGGTGCTCTATCACCACCACCGTGTTGCCGGCGTCCACCAGGCGGTGGAGCACGTCCAGCAGGTGGGCCACGTCCTGGAAGGAGAGGCCGGTGGTGGGCTCGTCCAGGATGTAGAGGGTGCGGCCGGTGGCGCGGCGGGAGAGCTCCGTGGCCAGCTTCACCCGCTGTGCCTCTCCGCCGGAGAGGGTGGTGGCGGGCTGCCCCAGCTTGATGTAGCCCAGCCCCACGTCGTGCAGGGTCTGGAGCTTGCTGCGCACCTGGGGGAAGGCGTCGAAGAACTGGAGGGCCTCGTCCACCGTCATGTCCAGCACCTCAGCGATGTTCTTCCCCCGGAAGGTGATCTCAAGGGCCTCGCGGTTGTAGCGGGCGCCGTGGCAGGCCTCGCAGGGCACCTCGACATCGGGCAGGAACTGCATCTCTATCTGGATGTAGCCCTCCCCCTGGCAGGCCTCGCAGCGGCCCCCCTTCACGTTGAAGGAGAAGCGGCCGGGCTTGTAGCCCCGCAGCCGGGCCTCTGGCACGGAGGCGAAGAGCTCCCGTATGGGGGTGAAGGTGCCGGTGTAGGTGGCGGGGTTGGAGCGGGGCGTCCGCCCGATGGGCGACTGGTCAATGTTGATAACCTTATCTATGTGCTCCAGCCCCAGGATGGCGTCGCACTCGCCGGGGCGGTCCTTGGCGCCGTAGAGGAGCTGGGCCGCCCGCTTGTAGAGGACCTCGTATACCAGGGTGGACTTGCCGGAGCCAGAGACGCCGGTGACGCAGACGAACTTGCCCAGGGGGATGCGGACGGTGATGTCCTTCAGATTGTGCTCCCTGGCGCCCTGGACCACTATCTCCTTGCCGTTGCCGGGCCGGCGCTGCCGGGGCAGGGGGATCTCCCGCCGCCCGGAGAGGTAGGCGCCGGTGATGGACTGGGGATGGCGGCAGACGTCGTCCAGGGTGCCGGCCACCACCACGTGGCCGCCGTCCCGCCCGGCGCCGGGGCCCAGGTCGATGACCCAGTCGGCGGCGCGGATCATCGCCTCGTCGTGCTCGACGACGATGACGGTGTTGCCCAGGTCGCGCAGCCGCTGCAGGGTGCGGATGAGGCGGTCCTCGTCCGCCGGGTGGAGGCCTATGGATGGCTCGTCGCAGACGTAGAGGACGCCCATGAGACCGGAGCCGATCTGGGTGGCCAGGCGTATGCGCTGGGCCTCGCCCCCGGCCAGGGTGCCGGTGCGACGGTCCAGGGTGAGGTAGTCCAGCCCCACGTCCACCAGGAAGCGGAGGCGGTTGGCGATCTCCTTCAGGATCTGGCGGGCGATGGTCTGCTCCCGCTCGTTGAGAGGGCTCTGCGGCCCCTGCAGCCGTTCCACCCACTCCAGGGCCTGGCGGATGTCCATCTGGGTCACCTGGTGGATGTTCAGGCCGTCCACTGTCACGGCCAGGGACTCGGGGCGGAGGCGGGCGCCCTTGCAGGCCGGGCAGGGGTTCTCCGCCATGTAGCGCTCGATCTCCGCCTTCACGTAGTCGGAATCGGTCTCGCGGTAGCGGCGCTCCAGGCTGGGGATGACGCCCTCGTAGCTGGTCTCGTAGCTGCTCATCCGACCGTACTGGCTGGCGAAGCGGACGGTGACCGGCTCCGGGGCGCCGTAGAGGACGATGCGCAGGTGCTCCGGGGAGAGCTCCCGCACGGGGACGCGGGTGGAGAAGCCGTACTTCTCGGCCACCGCCTCCAGGAGGCGGTAGTACCACTGGGAGACGGAGGCGGCCCGCGCCCAGGGCTGGATGGCCCCCTCGGCCAGGCTGAGCTCCTTGTTGGGGATGACCAGGTCCGGGTCCAGCTCCAGCCGCACCCCCAGGCCGCTGCACTCCCGGCAGGCGCCGTGGGGGCTGTTGAAGCTGAAGTTGCGGGGCTCCAGCTCCCCCAGGGAGATGCCGCAGTGCACGCAGGCGAAGTGCTCCGAGAAGAGGCGCTCCTCTTCCCCTTCCACCCACACCTGGACGATGCCTCCACCCAGCTTGAGGGCCGTCTCCAGAGAGTCGGTCAGGCGGGAGCGGAAGGCGGCGCCGTCCTCTCCCTCCGCCGCCTCCGTCACCAGGCGATCCACCACCACCTCTATGGTGTGGTTCTTGTAGCGCTCCAGGGGCGGTATCTCGTCGCTCAGGTCGTATATCTTGCCGTCCACCCGCACCCGCACGAAGCCGGCCTTGCGGGCGTCCTCGAAGACGCCCTGGTGCTCTCCCTTGCGCCCCCGCACCAGGGGGGCCAGCACCATCATGCGGCGGCCCGGCGGCAGGGCCAGGAGGGCGTCGGTGATCTGCTGCACCGTCTGACGCTGGATGGGGCGGCCGCACTGGGGGCAGTGGGGCTGCCCGACGCGGGCGAAGAGGAGGCGCAGGTAGTCATAGATCTCCGTCTGGGTGGCCACCGTGGAGCGGGGGTTCCTGGACGCCCCCTTCTGGTCGATGGAGATGGCAGGGGAGAGCCCCTCTATATAGTCCACGTCCGGCTTCTCCATGAGGCCCAGGAACTGGCGAGCGTAGGCAGAGAGGGACTCCACGTAGCGTCGCTGCCCCTCGGCGTAGATGGTGTCAAAGGCCAGAGAGGACTTGCCGGAGCCAGAGACGCCGGTGATGACGACGAGCCTGTCCCGCGGTATCTCGACGTCTATGTTCTTCAGGTTGTGCTCGCGGGCACCGCGGACGACGATAGCGTCAAGGGCCATAGCTTCAGAAGGGACGCCCGGCCGGAGTCAAATGCTTATTCTAACCGCGGGACGGCCGCCAATCAAGGAACGCCCGCCTTCGTCCGGGGGCGGGAAATAGCGTGGGCTTGTCTTGCAAAAGGGCTGGAGATAGGCTTGGTGTGCTATGGCGAAAGGTAGCGGCAGGCTGCGGCAGGCGT
>DAOTWZ010000069.1:0-7399 GCA_034435615.1 Dehalococcoidia bacterium | reverse complement strand
ATATCCATCCTGGGCACCACCGGCATCGTGGTGCCCTACTCCACCGCCGCCTGGCGGGCCAGCGTCGAGATGGCCATCGACGTGGCGGCCGCCAACGGCCTGCGAGAGATAGTCCTGAGCACCGGCACCCAGAGCGAGCTCTACGCTCGGGAGTTCCTCTCCCACTTGCCAGAGATGGCCTTCATTGAGGCCGGCATCTTCTTCGGCCCCGGGCTGAAGCGGGCCGTCAACAAGGGCATCGGGCGGGTCGTCCTGGCGGGGATGATCGGCAAGCTCTCCAAGGTGGCCCAGGGCAAGATGGTGACCCACGTGGCCGGCAACCAGGTGGACACCGACTTCCTGGCCGGCCTCGCCCTGGCCCTGGGTGCCCCGCCCAATCTGGTGGAGGCGGTGCGACAGGCCGCCAGCGCCCGCCACGCCCAGGCGCTGGTGCTGGCCCACGGCCTGGCCGGCTACTTCGACCTCCTGTGCCGGAAGGTGTGCGATGCTGCCCAGAGCTACGTGGGCGGCCGTCTGGCCGTGGAGTGCCTCTGCTTCGACGAGGTAGGCCAGCTACTGGGGAGGGCCGCCACCGATGCCTGAGCCTCTGCCCAGGAGCGCTGTCTTCCTCGGGCTGCCGGACTGGGCGCTGGCCTCCCACCCGCCCGGGGTGATGACCAAGGAGGAGGTGCGGGCCATAAGCCTCTTCAAGCTGCGTCTGCGGCCGGATGCCGTCCTGTGGGACATCGGTGCCGGCAGCGGCTCCCTGGCCCTGGAGGCGGCGGCGGTGGCCGTCCGCGGCCGCGTCTACGCTGTGGAGCGGGACGCCGAGGCGCTGGCCGCCTTGCGCCGCAACCTGCAGTCATTCCCCCGCGCCAACCTGCGCCTGGTGGAGGGAGAGGCCCCCGCCGCCCTGGCCGGCCTCCCCGCCCCTGACGCCGTCTTCGTAGGGGGCAGCGGCGGCCGCCTGCCGGGGATACTGGCGGCGGCGGCGGAGGCCCTCCGGCCAGGGGGTCGCATCGTCGTCAACCTGGCCAGCCTGGACAACCTGGAGCTGGCCCGCCATCAGTTGGCGGAGCTGGGCTTTCATTATCAGGTGGTGATGGTCAGCGTGGCCCGCAGCCGTGAGCTGAGTGGCCTCACGGCCTTCGAGGCGCTGAACCCTGTCTTCGTCCTGAGCGCCTGGCGGGGGGAGGAGGGCCATGGGCCAGCGTAGAGGACGGTTCTACGGCATCGGTGTCGGCCCCGGGGACCCGGAGCTGCTCACCGTGAAGGCCGTGCGCATCCTGGAGCGGACGCCGGTGGTCTGCTATCCCCAGTCCATCGGCGGCGAGGGGAGCCTGGCCCTGGAGATCGCCCGCGGGGCCGTCTCCCTGGACGGAAAGACGCTGGTCCCCTTCCCGTTCCCCATGCGCCAGCCCCACACCACCGAGACCTGGCAGGGGGCCCTGAAGTTGGTCCTGGGCCACCTGGCGGAGGGTAGGGACTGCGCCTTCGTCACCGAGGGCGACCCCTTCCTCTTCAGCACCTTCGTCTACGTCTACGAGGAGCTGCGGGCCCGCTACCCTGACATCGAGGTGGAGGTGGTGCCCGGCGTCACCTCGGTGACGGCGGCGGCCGCCCGGGCGGGCGTCCCCCTGGCCGCCGGCCGGGAGCGCATCGTCCTCCTTCCTGCTCTCTATCACCCGGACGCCATAGGCCCTGCCCTGGACGCCGCCGATACCGTCGTCCTCCTCAAGGTCAACCGTATGCTGGAGCGGACGCGGGAGGAGCTGGCCGCCCGGGGCCTGCTGGAGCGGGCCGTCCTGGTAGGGCGGGCCACCCTCCCCCAGGAGCAGGTGCTGCGAGGGGAGGCGGCGCTGGACGGCCGCCTCCGGGACTACTTTTCCCTTCTGATAGTGCGCAGGTAGCCATGGGCGGCAAGGTATGCTTCATCGGCGCCGGGCCGGGGGCTCCTGACCTCCTCACCCTGAGGGCGGCCCGCCTGCTGGGCCAGGCCGACGTGGTCATCTACGCCGATTCCCTGGTATCGCCCGAAGTGCTGCAGTTCTGTCGCCCCGGTGCGGAGGTGCACGGCAGCGCCGCCCTCACCAGGGAAGAGATCGCCGACCTGATGCGACGAGGAGCCACCGCCGGCAAGCTGGTGGCCCGCCTGCACAGCGGCGACCCCTCCCTCTACGGCGCCCTGCTGGAGGAGATGCGCTCCCTGGAGGAGGCAGGCATCGATTACGAAGTGGTCCCTGGCGTGAGCTCTCTCTTCGCTGCGGCGGCCGCTCTCAAGGTGGAGCTGACGGCGCCCGGCGTAGCCCAGACGGTCATCGTCACCAGAGCGGCCGGGCGGACGCCCATGCCGCCGGGCGAGGAGCTGCGGGAGCTGGCCCGCCACGGTGCCACCATCGCCCTCTTCTTGGCGGCCGCCCGCCTGGGCCAGGTGACGCGTGAGCTGATGGCCGGGGGCTACCCGCCGGAGACGCCGGCCGCCCTGGTCTACCGCGCCACCTGGCCGGACGAACAGGTGCTGCGGGGCACCCTGGCCGATATCGCCCAGCGGGCGCGAGAGGCCGGCATTGCTCGCCAGGCGCTGTTGCTGGTGGGCCGCGTCCTCGACCCGGCCCTCAAGGGCCCCGGCGGCCCCGCCTCCCGCCTGTACGATGCCGCCTTCAGCCACATGTTCCGCCGCGGGAGGAAGGGATGACCACCATCAGGGCCCGCCGCCCCATCGCCGTCGTGGCGCTGACCCGCGGCGGTGCCCGCCTGGGCGAGCGCCTGGCCCGTGCGCTGGACGGCGCCGAACTTTATGTCGAGCAGCGCTTCCTGTCCCTGGTGGAGGGGCCGGCCCGTCCCTTTGCCCTGCCCCTGGGGCCGCTGCTCGCGGAGCTGTTCCCTCGCTACCCTTCGCTGGTGCTCTTCCTGGCCGTGGGAGCGGCCGTCCGGCTCCTGGCGCCCTTGCTGGGGCACAAGGCCCGCGATCCGGCGGTGGTGACGGTGGACGAGGCAGGACGCTTCGCCGTATGCCTCCTCTCTGGCCACCTGGGCCGGGGGGAAGCGCTGGCCAGCGAGGTGGCTGCCGCCCTGAACGCCACCCCGGTAGTCACCACAGCCAGCGCCGCCATAGGCCTCCCCGCCGTCGACCTCCTGGGGGCGGAGCGGGGATGGCGACTGGAGGAGCCAGCGCCCCTCACCGAGGTGGCGGCCGCTCTGGTCAACGGGGAGACGGTGGCCTTTCTCCAGGAGGCCGGCGAGCCGGCCTGGGAGGGGGCGCCACCGGCCGGCATCGTCCCCTACACCGACTGGCCCTCCCTGCTGGCCGACCGCCCTCCCCGCTGCCTGGTGGTGACGGACCGCCTCCTGCCGCGGGACGAGATGGCGGCGCTGGGGGCCGTCCTCGTCTACCGGCCGCCCACCCTGGTGGCCGGGGTAGGCTGCCGGCGGGGCGTCCCCGGGGACGAGATCGCCGCCTTCGTGGGGGAGACGCTCTGTCGGCTGGGCCTCTCGTCCCTCTCCCTGTATGCCCTGGCCACGGCCGACATCAAGGCCGCGGAGCCCGGGCTTCTGGAGGCGGCGCGACTGCTCCACGTCCCTCTTCTGTCCTTCTCCAGGGAGGAGATGGAGAGCGTCGCCCACCTGGTGACGCCCTCCGCCTCCCGCGAGCGGCTGGGGCTGCCTTCGGTGTCGGAGGCGGCGGCCCTCCTGGCGTCGGGAGCGAACCGACTCCTGGCGCCGCGGGCCAGGAGCGGGAGGGTGACGGTGGCCGTCGCCCGCCGGGAGGCGAGCCCGTGACTGGCACCCTCTGGGTGGTAGGCCTGGGCCCGGGGGACGAGTCCCTCCTCGCTCCCGCCGCCCGCCGCGCCCTGGAGGAGGCGGAGATAGTGGTGGGCTACCGCGGCTACCTGGCGCTGGTCGCCCACCTCCTCCAGGGGAAGGAGGTGGAGGCGTTTCCCCTGGGGGCGGAGATGGAGAGGGCACAGCGCGCCCTGACGCTGGCGGCCAGCGGCCGGCGTGTCGCCCTCGTCTCCAGCGGCGATGCCGGCATCTACGGTATGGCCTCCCCCCTCCTGGAGCTGTGGACGGAGCGGGAAGGGGGGCCGGACGTCCAGGTTGTGCCCGGGGTGCCTGCCCTGGCGGCGGCGGCCGCCCTCCTGGGCGCCCCCCTGGGACAGGACTTCGCCGTCGTCAGCCTGAGCGACATCCTCACCCCTTGGGAGGCCATCGCCCGGCGCCTGGAGGCGGCGGCCATCGCCGATTTCGTCATCGTCCTCTACAACCCGCGCAGCGGCCGCCGCACCTGGCAGCTCCAGGAGGCCCGACGCATTTTGCTGGAGCACCGCTCCCCCGGGACACCGGTCGGAGTGGTCCGCCGGGCCTACCGCGAGGGGCAGCAGGTGCACATCACCACCCTGGGGGAGCTGGACGCTGGCCAGGTGGACATGGAGACATTGGTCATCGTGGGCAACTCGCAGACGCGGGCTGGCCGGGGCAGGCTGGTGACGCCCCGGGGCTACTGGAGGGGCCGCTGATGGAGACGGTCTACGTGGTGGGCGTCGGTCCTGGCGACCCCGAGTACCTGACGCTGAAGGCGCTGCGGCTCGTCCAGGAGGCGGACGTGGTGGCCGGCTTCGCCACCGTGCTGACCACTGTCCAGCCCTACATCCGCGGCGAGGCGCTCCCCATGAGCTATGGCGACCAGGACCAGGTGCTGGCCCGCGTGGCGGAGGCGGCCCGCTCCGGCCGGCGCTGCGTCGTCTGCGCCTGGGGAGACCCCTCCGTATCCGCCCGCGAGCTGGTGGAACGGGTGCGCCGCGCCCACCCCCGTGTGGAGGTGGTGGCCGGCGTCAGCTCCCTGGCCGTCGCCTGCGCCCGCACCGGCACTGCCTGGGAGGAGGCGGTCTTCGTCACCCTCCACCAGCGGGCCGATGTGACGGCGGCCCTGGAGGAGCTGGCCTACCACCTGCGCCAGGGGAAGCGCCACGTCTTCACGTTCCCCCGCCCCTACGACCTGATGCCCCACCTGCTGGCGCAGCACCTCCTGGCCCTGGGCTTTCCCTCCGCGCGGCCGGTGACGGTGCTGGAGCGCCTGACCCTGGAGGGGGAGCGGCTCATCCTCCTCACCCTGGGGGAACTGGCCGCCCGTGAAGACCTGAGCGACCTCACCATACTCCTCTTTCCCAGGCCGGAGGGTGAGCCCGACGAGTGAGGTGACGACGATGACAGAGGAAGGGCGAAGGTCCCGCACCGGGCTGGTGGTGCTCAACACCGGCCATGGCAAAGGGAAGACCACGGCGGCGTTGGGCGTCCTCCTGCGCGCCTGGGGCCGCGGCATGCGGGTAGTCATGCTCCAGTTCATCAAGGCCTCCCACCATCGCTTCGGGGAGCACAAGGCAGCGGAGCGGCTGGGCGTGGAGGTGGTACCCATGGGCAAGGGCTTCACCTGGCTCTCCAAAGACCTCAACGAGGACAGGGCCATGGCCCGCGCCTGCTGGGAGGAGGCGAAGCGGCGCCTCTCCTCTGGCCAGTACGACATCGTCATCCTGGACGAGATCACCTACCCCATCAAGTACGGTTGGCTGGAGGTGAAGGAGGTCATCGAGGCGCTGCAGGCCCGGCCGCCGGGCCTGCACGTCGTCCTCACTGGCCGGGACGCCCCTCAGGAGCTCATCGACTTCGCCGACCTGGTCACCGAGATGCGGGAGGTGAAGCACCCCTACAAACGGGGCATCAAGGCCCAACCGGGCCTCGAGTACTAGGAAGCTGGGCGCCCCCCGGCCCGGGAGCGCGATGAGATGAAAGGGTTCGTGATAGCTGGTGTCACCAGCGGCGTGGGCAAGACGACCATCGCCACCGGCATCCTGGCCGCCCTGGCCCGCCGCGGCCTGCGCCCGCAACCCTTCAAGGTGGGGCCGGACTACATAGACCCTACCTACCATCGCGCCGCCTGCGGCGTCCCCTCCCGCAATCTGGACTCCTGGCTCCTCCCCAAGGAGGCGCTGCGAGAGCTCTTCGCCCGGGCGATGCGGGGCCGCCAGGTAGCGGTGGTGGAGGGCGTCATGGGGCTCTTCGACGGCGCCTCCCCCTACAGCGACGAAGGGAGCACTGCTCAGGTGGCCAAGCTCCTGGGCCTCCCCGTGGTGCTGGTGGTGGACGCCCGCAAGGTGGCCCGCAGCGTGGCCGCCACCGTCCTGGGCTTCCGCGAATTCGACCGCGAGCTGCGCATCGTCGGCGTCATCCTGAATGGCATCGCCGGGCCGCGGCACCTAGAGTTCTGCGCCCCGCCTATCGAGCGGGCCACAGGGCTGCCCGTCCTGGGCTACCTGCCCCGTCGGGACGACCTCGCGCTCCCGGAGCGGCACCTGGGGCTGGTGCCCATGGTGGAGGGCCCCGCCGGTCGCCCCTTCTTCGAGCGGCTGGCCGCCCAGGTGGAGGAAACGGTGGACCTGGACCGTCTGCTCCACCTGGCCTCCGTGCGGCCGCCGACGGAGTCCCCACCCCGCCTTTTCCCCGCGGGGCCGCTGCCCCGCCGCTGCCGCATCGCCGTCGCCCTGGACCGGGCCTTCAGCTTCTACTACCAGGACGCCCTGGACCTGCTGGAGGCATGGGGAGCGGAGCTGGTCCCCGTGAGCCCTCTGCAGGACACCGGGCTGCCGGAGGGCTGCGGCGCCCTCTACCTGGGGGGAGGCTTCCCGGAGCTCTACGCTCGCGAGCTGGCCGAGAACCGGCCCTTCGTGGAATCGGTGCGGGCGGCTTATGCCCGGGGCATCCCCATCTACGCCGAGTGCGGCGGCCTCATGTATCTGGGGGAGGAGATCGAGGACTTTCAGGGCCAGCGTCATCCCATGGCGGGCCTCCTCCCCATCGCCACCAGCATGCAGGGGGCGCGCCTGCAACTGGGCTACCGCCGCCTGCGGGCCCTGGCCGATGGCCCTCTCCTGCGCCGCGGCGAGGAGGCGCGCGGCCACGAGTTCCACTGGTCGCTCCTCCACCGCCGGGCCGACGCTCCTGCCGCCTACGAGGTGCTGGACCAGCCCGGCCGGCAGGAAGGGTTCCGGGTGGGCAGCATCTGGGCCAGCTACGTTCATCTGCACCTGGGCTCCTCGTCCCGCCTGGCGCCCAGGCTCGTCGATGTCGCCTCTGCAATAACGTCTAATTAAACAGTTCGGACTTTTCTAATATTTAGAATCGTCGAAGCCCTCATCTTATATATCGACTTGACGCATGGTTTGTCATTAGGCATACTACCCAATGAGGTGTTAGCCATGCACGCATACGAGGAACGCGAGGACAAGCCATCTGCCACCGTTGAGGACTACCTGCATGCCATATACAGTCTGCAGGGCGAGGGCGAGACGGTCATCTCCGCCCGTCTGGCCCGGCGCATGCGGGTGACGCCTCCCACCGCCTGGGCCATCGTGCAGCGGATGGTGCG
>DAOTWZ010000068.1:0-12049 GCA_034435615.1 Dehalococcoidia bacterium | reverse complement strand
GGCCTGGTTCTTCCTCCTGCGTCCCCAGAACCTGGGCGGCCCCGTGGGCTACGTCATCGTCTCCGGGCAGAGCATGGAGCCCACCCTCCACAGCGGCGACCTCGTCCTGGTCCGCCAGCGCGACAGCTATCAGGCGGGCGATGTCATCGCCTATCGCATCCCCCGCGGCGAACCGGGGGAGGGGATCATCGTCGTCCACCGCATCGTCGGCGGCTCGGCGGAGGAGGGGTTCGTCACCCGCGGCGACAACCGCACCGGCGCCGACCTCTGGCGCCCCCGCCCCCAGGACATAGCGGGCGCCCTCTGGCTGCACCTGCCCCGGGTAGGCTGGCTCCTGGGGCTCCTGCGGACGCCCCTGGTGCTGGCCACCGCCGCGGCGGCGGTGGCCGTTCTCCTGGTGCTCACCTCGCCATCCCGGAGCAGGCGAGCATAGGGGCCCTCCTGCGCCCGTGCCGGCGGCCTCTCCTGCGGAAGGACGGCCCTTGCTAATATGACAGTGGGGCCGCCGCACCGGTCGCCCGCGGGAGGGGGTTGTCATGGCGGAGGAGCAACCGAGACCCCGGGAAGTGGACGTCTTCGCCAGCGTGAGACGCCGTCTGGAGGAGGGGGAGAGGCGTCTCTCTCCCTTCGCCGCCAGGAGCTACCTCTCTCGGGGCCGGGAGCGGCCGGAGGAGCCCTCCCCGGTGCGGACGGAGTTCCAGCGGGACCGCGACCGCATCCTGCACAGCAAGGCCTTTCGTCGGCTCAAGCACAAGACGCAGGTCTTCGTGGCCCCGGCGGGGGACCACTACGTGACCCGCCTCACCCACACCCTGGAGGTGGCCCAGATAGCGCGCACCATCGCCCGCGCCCTGAACCTGAACGAAGACCTGACGGAGGCCATAGCCCTGGGGCACGACCTGGGACACCCTCCCTTCGGCCACGCTGGGGAGGCCGCCCTGAACGAGCTGATGCCTGGCGGCTTCCGCCACGCCCAGCAGAGCCTGCGGGTGGTGGAGCGGCTGGAGAAGGGAGGCCAGGGGCTGAACCTGACCTGGGAGGTGCGGGACGGCATCGTCCACAGCTCCAAGCCGCGGGAGGACATCCTGGGGGAGGGCTACGGGACGCCGGCCACCCTGGAGGGGCAGGTGGTGAAGCTGGCGGACGCCGTGGCCTACCTGAACCACGACATCGCCGATGCCATACGGGCCGGCCTGCTGCGGGAGGAGGAGCTGCCGGAGATCGTCCAGGAGCGGCTGGGGCGACGCCACTCGGCGCGCATCAACGCCCTGGTGTGCGATATCGTCGCCACCTCCTGGGCCGCCACCGGCGAGCTGGGCACGGACGTCCAGCCCCGCATCGCCATGAGCCCGCCGGTGCACGAGGCGGCCAACGCGTTACGGGAGTTCATGTTCCAGCGGGTATACCTGTGGGAGGGACGTCAGGCGGAGGCCGAGAGAGCGAAACGGATCGTCCGCTTCCTGTATCAGTATTATGTCGAGAGGCCGCAGGAGATCAGGAGCGATTTCGTGATACCGGGCGACCCCCCCTGGCGCCAGGCCGCCGATTACATAGCCGGTATGACGGACCGCTTCGCCCTGGAGACCGCCTTCCGGCTCGGCTACCGGGAGGCCTGATGTGCGTTTTATGTTGGGATATGGGCCAGAAATGGCCCGTGGAAGGCCTTGGCCGGCCCTAAAATACATAATGAGGGGACAGCGTTCGGGGGCATGAGCGTCGTCGACGAGATCAAGGCGCGCCTGGACATCCTGGACGTGGTGGGGAGCTACGTATCCCTCCAGCGGGCGGGGCGCTACTATCGCGCCCTCTGCCCCTTTCACCAGGAGCGCACTCCTTCGTTCTACGTCTCCCCGGAGCGGCAGAGCTGGCACTGCTTCGGCGCCTGCAACACGGGGGGAGACGTCTTCAGCTTCGTGATGCGCAAGGAGGGGCTGGACTTCGCCGGGGCGCTGCGCCTCCTCGCCCAGCGGGCCGGCGTCGACCTGCCGGAGCGCCAGGAGAAGGAGCAGGACGACCGACTCCGCCGCCTGCGGGAGGCCAACGAGGCTGCCGCCCTGTTCTACCATCGCCTCCTGCTGGAGAGCGACGAGGCGGCCGCCGCCCGTCGCTACCTGGAGGCCCGCGGCGTCAACGAGTGGGCCCGGCGCGAGTTCCTCCTGGGCTACAGCCCCCGGGGGCGAGACGTCCTGCGCCGCCACCTGCTGGCCAGGGGCTTCAGCGAGCAGGAGTTGCTGGAGGCGGGGCTCCTGGTGGAGGGGGAGGGGGGAGCGCGCGACCGCTTCCATGACCGCCTCGTCTTCCCCATACGGGACGCCCGCGGCCGGGTGGTGGGCTTTGGCGGCCGCTCCTTGGACGACACGCCGCCCAAGTACCTGAACACCCCCCAGACGCCCCTCTTCGACAAAGGCGGCCTCCTCTACGCCCTGGACCGCGCCCAGGACGCCATCCGCCGCCAGGGCGAGGTGGTAATAGTGGAGGGCTACATGGACGCCCTGGCCGCCCATCAGGCCGGCTTCGCCAACGTGGTAGCCTCCATGGGCACCGCCCTCACAGAGCGACAGGTGCGCCTGCTGCGTCGCTACAGCCAGCGGCTCGTCCTGGCCCTGGACGCCGACGCCGCCGGGGCGGCGGCCGCCCTGCGCAGCCAGGAGGTGGTGGAGGCCGCCCTCGCCCAGGAGCGGGAGACGGTGCCCGTCCTCACCTGGCGCGGGCTCGTCCGCTACCAGGAGGCGGCGGCCGTGGAGCTGCGGGTGGCCGTCCTGCCGGAGGGCAAAGACCCGGACCAGGTGATACGGGAATCGCCCGCGGAGTGGCAGGCCCTCATCGCCAGCGCCGAGCCGGTGCTGGACTACCGCTTCCGCCGGGTGGCCGAGTCGGTAGACCGCAATGACCCGCGCGCCCGCTCCCAGGCGGTGCGGGAGCTACTCCCCCTGGTGGCCGCCATCGCCGACCCAGTGGTCCGCGCCCACTACCTGCAGCGCCTCTCCCGCCTGGCCCTGGTCCGGGAGGCGGAGCTCCTATCCCTCCTGCGGCGCTCCCGGGCCGGCCCGGAGGAGGCGGCCAGAGGCCCAGAGGCGACGCCGGACGCCACTTCTGTGTACAAGCCTGAGGACTGGGCCCTCTCCCTCCTCCTGCGCTACCCGGCCCGTCGGCAGGACGGCCTCGACCTGCCCGAAGAGCTGTTCTGGCGCAG
This sequence comes from Dehalococcoidia bacterium, assembly GCA_034435615.1. Classification (GTDB taxonomy): domain Bacteria; phylum Chloroflexota; class Dehalococcoidia; order SM23-28-2; family HRBIN24; genus H17-190. The sequence continues at coordinate 8,856 of DAOTWZ010000068.1, read as the reverse complement.
CGAGGGCCGAGAGGTGCTCAGGGCCTGGAAAAGGTGCAAAGACCTGGGCGAACTGCGCCAGGCTCTGCCGGAGGAGCTCCATGATTATGTAGAGTACCTCCTGTCCCTTTGGACGCGCTTCGACCCTGTGTGGGATAATGATGATGGAGGTAATGCATTCTGGAGCCTCCGACAGCGACTGGAGCAGCGGCAGCTCCAGGCCGAGAAGATGGCCCGAACTGCCTCGTTGGCCGCGCAGGAGGAGAAGACCCCTGACAAGCTGAAGGTCCTGGAACGGGCGGCCCGCGCCTGGCGGGAGCGCCCGCTGCGTGTGGCGGAGAGGGAGGAGGAGCTGGAACCCCTGGACGCCCTGCTCCTGGAGGACCTGGAGCTGGGGCTCAAGCTCCACAGCCGGGGCAAAGAGCGCCCATCCGAGGGCGGGGGCCCAGAGAGCAGCTAGGTTTGAGGTGAACAGACATGGCCGAGCACCTGGAAGACATGGAGAGGCGCAGACACCCCAGAGAGGGCGACCTGACGGAGGAAGAGGAGATCCTGGACGAGCCCGAGGAGCTGGAGGGCCCGGCCCCCACCCTGGAGTACCTGGAGGAGGAGCCCGAGGCCCAGGAGGCCCCGCCCGTCCTCGCCGCCCCTGACGTGGTGGAGGAAGAGGAGTGGGTGGAGGAGGAAGAGGAGCACCCCGAGGACGTCGAGCGAGAGCTGGAGGAGCTGGAAGAGGGGGTGGATGACCCCGTCCGCATGTACCTGCGGGAGATCGGCAAGGTCAGCCTCCTCACCGCCGCCGATGAGAAGTTCCTCGCGCGCCAGATGGAGGAGGCCAAGTTCATAAAGCGCCTCGAGGAGGCCCTCAAGGAGAAGAACGGACGCGCCCCCTCCGCCGCCCAGACGGTGGTCGCCATGCTCCAGGAGCTGCACCGCCTGCGGCGCGTCATGGACGTGGTGGCCGACGAGCTGGACCTGCGAGGCCTCTTCCTGCCGGAGCTGCTGGAGAACGAGGCCTTTCGCTCCTGCGTGGACGGCGAGATAGATACTGCCATGGCGGAGAAGGTAGCCCAGAGGCTGGGCATGGACCAGCGGGAGGCCGAACAGGCCCTGGTCCAGCTCTCGGTGGTGACCCACGTCCTGATCCAGGGTTTGCTTCCCATCGTCCTGGAGGCCACGGGCGGTGACCTGACCTCCCTCCTGCCGCCGGCGGAGGGTCTGGTGGAGCGCCTCTCCCCCTACGAGGAGCAGCTAGGCGCCCGCCTGCGCCAGCTCAAGGAGGACGGCCGCAAGGCGGAAAAGCGCCTAACCGAGGCCAACCTGCGGCTGGTGGTCAGCGTGGCCAAGAAGTACATCGGCCGCGGCATGTCCCTGCTGGACCTCATCCAGGAGGGGAACATCGGCCTCATACGGGCAGTGGAGAAGTTCGATTACCGCAAGGGCTACAAGTTCAGCACCTACGCCACCTGGTGGATACGGCAGGCCATCACCAGGGCCATCGCCGATCAGGCCCGCACCATCCGCATCCCCGTCCACATGGTGGAGACCATCAACAAGCTGATGCGGGTCAGCCGCCGCCTCGTCCAGGAGTACGGCCGCGAGCCCACCAGCGAGGAGATCGGTCGCCAGATGGACGTGGGGCCGGAGAAGGTGCGGGAGATCGTCCGCGTCTCCCAGGAGCCCGTCTCCCTGGAGACGCCCATAGGCGAGGAGGAGGACTCCCACCTGGGCGACTTCATCGAGGACCAGGGAACCATCTCGCCCGTGGAGGCGGCCTCTCAGCAGCTCATGCGAGAGCAGGTGCAGGAGGTGCTCTCTACCCTCACACCCCGGGAGCAGAAGGTGCTCATCCTCCGCTTCGGGCTGGAGGACGGGCGCAGTCGCACCCTGGAGGAGGTGGGGCGAGAGTTCAACGTGACGCGTGAGCGCATCCGCCAGATAGAGGCGAAGGCACTGCGCAAGCTGCGCCACCCCAGCCGCAGCAAGAAGCTGCGAGACTTCCTGGAGTGACGGGCGGGCCTTGACGCAGGGGCCCGATGACGCCTAGCATCGGGGCACGGAGGCGGTAGGATGCCCCTATACGAGTACTACTGCAGCCAGTGCGACGCCCGCTTCGAGCTGTTGCGGCCCATGTCCCGCCGGGACGAGCCTGCCACCTGTCCCGCCGGCCATCAGGGAGGTGAGCGGGTGCTCTCCCTCTTCGCCGCCTTCAGCAGCGGTGAGGGCGGACAGATGGGTAGCCTGGGCGGTGGCTGCGGCTCCTGCGCCGGCGGTCACTGCGCCGGCTGCGCCTGCGGGGCCTGAGGCGCCGCCTCAGCCGCGGGGCGCGCCAGGACGGGCCCGCCAGGGACGCGGCAGGGGCCTCGCCCGGGTGGCCAGGTTGAAGACGTAGCGCTGCCCTGCTGGCGCTCCCTCGGGGCGCGACCACCAGAGATATCCTCCGGCCAGGAGCGCCAGGAGCGTCGCCTCCGCCAGGGTCACCAGCCCCAGCAGCAGGACCATCTCCAACCAGAACTCCTCCGGGAACATCTGGATCAGGTGATGTTCCCGCGGGTCCAGGAGCCAGAAGTCGTTGGGGAAGACCAGGACGTGGAGCTGTTCCCACAGCCTGTCGAAGCCGGCCGCCGCTGCCACCCCCACACCCACCACTATCCCCACCGTCAGGACGGCCGCCTGCAGGGCCGCCCGCGCCAGGTCGCGCAGGCTGCCCTCCCTCGCCCAGACGTAGACGGCCACCATGAAGACCAGCACGTAGGCCAGGGCCGCCTCCTGGACACGGAAGAGCTTCCACAGGAGGGACTTGACATCGGCCATGTGGGCCGTCTCCCGAGGAGTGAAAAGGGAGACCCTGGCGCCCGTGCGGTCCGTCACCACGATGCGCAGCGTCTCCCGGTCGTCGTTGAAGTAGCGCACTATCTCGCGGTTGGCTCGCAGCAGCTCCTCCTGGGGAATGCCGCTCCTGTCGGCGGCATCGTACTGGCGGACGCTGTAGTCGTAGAGCTGTGGCAGGTTGAAGGCGATGCGGATGTTCGTCGTCAGGAGCAGGACAGGCACCGCCAGGACGAAGAGCAGCGTCGCCACAAAGCGCAACGGCCCAGCGCCCGTCCTCTGACGGGCGCCTCCTGGGGAGAGCGGCACGCGCGCTCCTGCCGCCACGGGGGGTCAAAAACCTCTCTGGGACAATCGTATGGAGGGCTGACGCCCCCTGTCAACGACCCCCGGCCCCGTTTTCGCGCTCCGCGTGGTAACTTGGCCGGGGGGATGCGGCCTCGCGCTCCTGGCCCAGAGAAGGCGGTGCTCGCCGGCGCCGGACGGGGCCCAGGGCTGACGTCCCCAGGCGCCCGTCCGGCTCTGACCTTGTCCATGAAGCTGCCCGGCCGCTCAGGGCAGGCTGTCTCGCCTCACTCCTCCACCGAGAAGAGGCCGATCATCCCTGCATCGGCGTGTTGCACCACGTGGCAGTGGAAGAGCCAGAGGCCAGGCTCGGTGAAGGTGATGCGCAGAGTCTCGGCCTGGCCGGGAACGAGCGGCACTACGTTGGCCGGCCAGGGGCGTCCCTGGAGAGTAGTCTCCGAGATGTGGCTGGCGTGGTGCACATGGAAGGAGTGGATCTGGTCGCCGATGTTGATCACATGGACCCGGAGAGGCTGGCCCACTTTGGCCTCGATGGTGGGGACGGTCTTCCCCAGCTGGGCGGCCACCGCGGGCATGCCGCCCTGGTGATAGATCTCCTCCAGTTTGTGCTCCCCGCCGGGGATGCCCAGCCCGTTCATGATGAAGAAGGGGACAGCGTTGCCCTCCTTCTCATGGCCCGTTTCGGCCATGAAGATGACTTCCTCCTGCATAGGAGGGTCGTCTTTGGAGCGCACGATTATCGCACCGTAGAGCCCCTGGTGTATGTGTTGGCTTATAGTCAGCCCGCCGTCGGCGGAGTGGCAGTGGTAGTAGTAAATGCCCGGCTCTTGGGGCTCGAACTCGTAGACGTATTCGCCGCCAGGCGGGATCATGGCACCAGCGCCTCGGCCGGTGATGGTGTTCAACTGGCTCCCGTCCGACTCCAAGCTGTAGTGGGTCAGATGGGTATGGAAGCTGTGGACCAGATTGTGCCGGTTGCGCACCCTGACCCTGAGCCGCTCCCCTACGTTGGCGTACAGGGTGGGCCCGGGGACGCTGCCGGTGGGCGCGTCAGCCGGTTTGTACGTCCAGGCGTGCCAGATGTTGCCGCCACCGTAGTCTATATCGGTGGGCACGATCTCCAGCGTATACTCACGCACCGGTTGAGCGCTGGCGAGTCGATCCGTCATGAGCCATCCCGTCAGCCCTGCCGACAGGATGCCCGCGGCCATGAGCAGGGCCAGCACCAGAAGGATATCCGTCTCGCGTCGTAGCCGACCGAACACTCTGGGCACGATGTCACCTCCCTCCGATCAGGGCTCGCTCGGACCTGTGGCTGCGGGGGCGGTCTCCTGAACCCGTCGCCAGCAGAGGCGGCCGCTGCAGCGCCGATGACGATTACGCGGCATCATCCCGTCACCTCCACGATGCATCGCCTTTCTCCGTTGACCCTGCCAGGTCGAATGTAGACGCCAGCGGTCGCCTCTCTCTACGGCCATTCGGTACCCGCGCAGCGCTGCGTTGGTCACGTCTCGAGCAGGCCCCCTGGCCCATGCGGGACGGGACTTTCTAGGCATGAGCGCGGTGAGAGGGCCAGGGAGGGGGAAGCATGTAGGACCTGCCGGCAGGCCCGGGGCTTGCCATGGGCAGGGTGGAGAAGAGGAGGCCGGTTTGGGCCAGGAGCTGTCCGAACGGTAGGCCCCTCAGGGGGCGTCCGGGTTGATGCCCTTGGCCTTGAGCTGGGCGAGGAAGGCGGCCGCCTGCGACCGCCGGTGCAGGTTCAGCTTGGCCAGGATGCTGGAGACGTAGTTCTTGACCGTCTTCTCGGAGAGGTAGAGCTCCTCGGCTATCTCCCGGTTGGTCTTCCCTTCGGCGATCAGCCCCAGGACGCGCCGCTCTTGCTGGGAGAGGCTGGACAGCTCGTCCCCCTCGCCGGAGGCGAGCCGACGCATCCGCTCCAGGACCTTGCCAGTGACGCTGGGGTCCAGGAGGGACTCTCCCCGGGCCACCCGGGCCACCGCCTCGGCCAGGCCCTGGCCGCGCGTCTGCTTCAGCAGATAGCCCGAGGCCCCCGCCATGATGGAGCCGAAGAGGGCCTCGTCGTCGGCATAGGCGGTGAGCATGATGACCTTCGTCTCCGGGTTGGTCTCCCGGATCTCACGGCAGGCCTCGATGCCGGAGCCATCTGGGAGGCGGATGTCCATCACCACAACATGGGGCTGGAGGGCCTGGGCGGCGCGCACCGCCTCTGCCACGCTTCCCGCTTCTCCCACCACGACGAAGCCGGGCTCTCGCTCCAACAGGTAGCGCAGGCCCATCCGCACCACCTCGTGGTCGTCCACTATGAGGATCCGCACGCTGTCTTGCCTGGTCACCGTTCCACCTCCGTGAGAGGGAGACTGAGGGAGACACAGGTGCCCTCGCCCGGCGCGCTGCGCACCGACAGGTGGGCGCCGATGCTGCGGGCGCGGTCCGTCATGTTGCGCAACCCCTGTCGGGACAGGTCCGACGCGCTTTCGGGGTCGAAGCCTATGCCGTTGTCCTTCACCTCCAGGTGGAGGAAGGGGCCGTCCCGCCAGAGGCGGACGGACACGCGGGAGGCCCTGGCATGCTTCGCCACGTTGTTCAGGGCCTCCTGGGCGATGTGGTATACGGCGAGGGACTGCTGCTCGTCCAGGGCCGGCAGATGGTCGTCCACCTCCAGGGCCACGTCCGCCAGCGTGTTGACCTGGAGCTCACGGGCCAGGGTGGCCAGGGCCTCGGGCAGGTCGTCCACCGTGGAGAGCCTGGGCCGCAGGTCGAAGATGTAGTTGCGGATCTCCGTTATGGTGCGGTCCAGCCCCTGGGCCGCCCGCTCTAGCCTCTGCCGGGCCACTTCGGGGGCCGTCGTCAGATGGGCCAGGGCGTCCTCCAGGAGGAGACCCCCGGCGTAGAGCGACTGGATGATGCTGTCATGCAGATCCATGGCGATGCGCTCTCGCTCCTCCAGGCGGGCCAGGCTCTCCAGCCGCTCGTACAGCCGTCTCGTCTCCACGGCCACCGCCGCCCAGTTAGCGAAGGCCTGCAGGAGCTCTACCTGCCGCTCCCGGAAGCGGACGGGCCGCCGGCTGCCCACCGTCAGCGTCCCCAGCACGTTGCCCTTGACGGAGAAGGGGACGATGACCAGGGCCGCCAGCCCTTCCTCCTCTACGAGGGCGCGCGTGCCCGGGGCGGCATCGGGCGCTGTCCGGGCCTCGTCCACGACGAGGGGTTGCCCGGACTCCATGACCGCACGCTGCAGGCCGTAGATCGAGAGGGGCAACCGTTCCCCCTTGCGGGCGTGAAGGAGCCCCTGCTGGGCGGCCACCCTGAGGGACTCCCCCTCCGGCTCCAGCAAGAGGAGAGCGGCCACGTCCGCCCCCAGCAGCCCGGCCGAGCGCTGCACCACCGAGTCGAGCAGCTCCTCCACGTCCCGCGAGGCGGTCATCTCCTGACCCAGATCGAAGAGGGAGCGCCACTCCGCCGCCCGTTGTCGCTCCTGTTCGTAGAGATCGGCGTTCTTCATGGCTATGCTGGCCCAGGCAGCCAGGAGGCGCAGGAGCCCTTCGTCCCGGTCGTCGAAGGGACGGCCATCGCGCCGGTCGGCCAGATAGAGGCTGCCGATGACCCTTTCCCCGATGGCGATGGGCACGGCCAGGAGGCTCTTCATGGGCGGATGATGGGACGGGAAGCCGGCGCTGCGCGGGTCGGCCGATATGTCGTGCACCCGGAGGGTGGCCCCCTCCCGGAGCACGATCCCCAGCAGGCCGCGCCCCTTCGGCGGGTCGCCGATGAGGGCCACCTGCTCGTCGGGGATGCCAGAGGTGACGAAGCGCTGGATATCCCCGCTGGGCCCCAGGACGCTCAGGGCAGCGTAGTGAGCAGGGACCAGCTCACGCGCCAGGTCCACCAGCCGCTGCAAGAGGGTGTCCAGCGAGAGGTCGGAGGCCAGGAGCATCCCGGCCTCATTGAGGGCCTCCAGCTCCTGACTGCGTCGGACCAGCTGGGCCTGCAGCCGCTCAAGGGCCAGGAACATGACGGTGGCGAAGATGGCGATGCCCAGCGTCCCTATGGCGGAGGCGATGAGGTAGGGAAAGGGCGTGGGCAGAGCAGGCCGCAGCCCCCACTCCAGAAGCGCCCCCAGGCCGAAGAGGAAGGCTGTCGGCGCCAGGATGCCGATCCAGCGGAGATGTTGCAGCCTCATCCCGTTCCAGGCCACCCCGCGCCCATTCTAGCACGCGGAGGGCGGCCTGCCCGGCGGCCACGCTAGCCGGTTTTCCCCGGCGGCACCACCATCACCGCCACCCGCGCCTGCCGGATGACCGCCTCGGTGACGCTCCCCATCCAGTCGGCGATGCCGGACCTGCCGCGCTTGGCCATCACCACCAGCGTCCCGGTCTGCTGGTTGACCCACTCGACGATGGTGGGCACCAGCGGGCCCCTCACCGCGTCCCAGTCTACCCTCAGCCCGGCCTCGGAGAGGCGACGTCCCACGCCTGCCAGGTAGCTGGTGGCCAGGGCATCGCCCCGGGCGAATGTCTCCTCTCCACCGAAGGCGACGGTGCTGGCGCCCAGGGGCACCTCCGCGGACACCGGCATGACCTGGAACAGAAAGACGGGCAGGGCGAGCCGGCGCGCCAGCTCCTGGGCGTAGGGGAGGGCCGCCTCCGACTGGGCTGACCCGTCCAGCGGCACCATGATGCGACTGAACCTCTGGGGCGCTGTCCAGAACTGGCCCTGTCGGCGGGGCCGCACCACCAGCACCGGCACCGTGCTGGCGTGGAGCACCCGGTGGGTGACGCTGCCCAGCATGAGCCCAGGCAGCGGCCCGCGGCCGCGGCTGGCCATGGCGATGAAGGAGTGACCCTCACGGCGGGCGTAGTCGGCGATGACGTCGTGGGGCCGGCCAGCTATCGCCACCGCCTGGGAGGAGACGCCCAGCTTCCGCAGTCGCTCCGCCACCTCCTCCAGGTAATGGCGGGCCAGTTCCAGCAGTCGCTCTCGTTCCCCTCCGGCCGGCCCCTCCGCCCGGGCAATCTCTGCCTCCAGAGAGACATCGACCGCGGGGTCCTCGAAGACATACAGCAGCGTGACCTGGCTTCCCAGAGCTCTCGCCAGCGTGGAGACGGGCCGCAGCACGGCCTCGGAGCGGTGGGAGCCGTCGAGCGGGACGAGCAGCTTCTCGAACATGTCCTCATCCTCCTGTCCTCAGTCTGGCAGCGAGGGCTTCCTCGCCAGCCTATAAGCCAATACTAGTCATCTTCCCTCTTCCAGTCACTGCCCTTTAGGAAGGGACGGTAAGGCCGAAAGACCCGTGTGTATGGGTCTTTAGTCCCTGGCGAGGGCGCCAGGCCGAGAGGTACTGTCTCCCTGGAGGGATGGGCTATGGCGCAGCGAACGGTACCGAAGCGAGGGCGCAAGGCTGTTTGGCCTGCCGTGCCGAGGATGCGTCGCTGCCCCGTCTGCTCGGGCGTCATGCGGCGGAGGAGCGACCACTGGGGGCCCTACTACGTGTGCGAGCACTGTGGCCACGCCACCGAGGAGACTGGTCTGGAGGACATGGTGTGGACGCTGCCGCGGGGCAGCCAGGGACAGGAGAGCGGGAATGGAGATGACCCTTCTGAACAGTAGCTATCCCCGGCCCGTCGTCCTGCGGGACAGCCGGTCTGTGCTCGTGCGCCCGATGCAGCCCGGCGAGGGGCCGCGAGTGCAGCGTTTTCTTCAGGCCCTGCCGGAGGAAGAGAG
>DAOTWZ010000067.1:0-6348 GCA_034435615.1 Dehalococcoidia bacterium | reverse complement strand
GCCTCGTCCGCATCTTCCAGGTGAGGGGCGGCCGCTGGCAGCCCGCCACCGACTGGTTCAGCGGCTACCGCGAGGTGATACAGGAGTTCCTGCAGAGGTAGAGGCTCCCAGTCAGGGCCGAAGAGGAGGGTAGGAGAGATGGCAGGGCCGTTAGAGGGGGTGCGGGTGGCGGACTTTTCGCACTGGGGTGTGGGGCCCTGGTGCGGGATGGTGCTGGGGGCGCTGGGGGCGACGGTGGTGAAGGTGGACGCTCCGGAGGGGGACGGCATCTCCTTTCTGGCGGGGCAGATAGGGGGCGCCTCCAACATCTATCTGAACGCCAATCTGTTCAAGGAGAACATACGGCTGGACCTGCGCCGGGAGGAGGGCCGGGAGCGGGCCTACGCCCTGGTGCGGGAGGCGGATATCTTTCTGCAGAACTACGCTCCTGGCGTGGCGGAGCGGCTGGGGCTGGACTACGAGACGCTGTCTGGCCTCAACCGGCGGCTCATCTACGTGGCCAACACTCCCTTCGGGACGCGGGGGCCTTTGGCCAGGAACGCGGGGATCGACCCTCTGCTGCAGGCCTTCAGCGGCTTCGCCAGCATCACGGGGAGTCCGGGGGGGCGGCCGGAGCTGCTGCGCTACCTGGCCCTCATCGACCTGGTGAGCGGGACCCACATGGCGATGGCGGCGCTGCAGGGGCTGGTGCTCCGTGAGGGAGACGGGCGGGGGCGGAAGGTGGAGGTGACGATGCTGGGCAGCGCTCTGAAGCTGCAGAGCAGCCGTCTGGCGGAGTTCCTGGCCACGGGGGAGCAGCCGCCCCTTTTGGGCTCGGCCGCCGCCACCACTGCTCCCCACCGGGCCTACCGTTGCCGGGAGGGGGAGTGGCTGATGGTGGGGGTCACCTCGGAGGCGCAGTGGCGGCGCTTCTGTCTGGCCATCGGGCGGCCGGAGCTGGCCGATGACCCCCGCTTCGCCAGCAACCGGGAGCGGGTGGCCCACCGGGAGGAGCTGGACGCCCTGCTGGAGCCCCATTTCGCCAGCCGTCCCTACCGCTGGTGGGAGCACCGGCTCAGCCTCTACCGCGTCCCGCACGGGCGGCGGCTGGACTTCAGCCTCATCCGGCTGCACCAGGAGATGGGGCGCTACCTGGCTGGGGTGCTGCACCCCAGGTACGGCCCCTTCCAGGTGGCGCGGTTCCCTCTGCGCTACCAGCGCTGGGCCCTGGCGGAGCCCTGGTGCCACGTGGACCCGCTGGGGGAGAGCACCACGCTGGAGGAGGCGCTGAGGGTGTTCCGGGCGGCAGTGGGGGCGAGGGAGGGCTGAGATGGTGGCCTTGAGGGGTTGTCAGGTGCTGGAGGTGGCCCAGGGGCTGGCTGGCCCCTTCTGCGGTCAGTATTTGGCGGAGGCGGGGGCGGACGTCATCAAGGTGGAGCCGCTGGGGGGCGACCGGGCGCGGGGCTGGGGTCCTCCCTTCCAGGGGGAGGTGAGCGCCGTCTTCCTGGCCCTCAACCTGGGGAAGCGCTCCCTGGCCCTGGATCTGGGGCGGGAGGAGGGGCGGGAGGTGCTGGGGCGCCTCCTCTCCCTGGCCGACGTGGTGGTGGAGGATCTGAGGGAGGAGGAGGCGGAGGCGGCGGGCCTCCAGTACGAGCGGCTGAGCCAGGCCAACCCTGCCCTGGTCTACTGCGCCATCCGCGACTTCTCACCCGAGGGGCCCTACGGGGGGCAGCCGGGCTCGGAGCTGGTCTACCAGGCCCTCACCGACTATCTGAACTCCCTGGGGGAGCCCGGGGGGCCGCCGGTGCGGGTGGGGGCCGACATTGGCGAGCTGACGGCGGGGATGTACGCCTTCGTGGGGGTGCTGGCGACCTGGTACCGTCGCCTGGGGACGGGTTTAGGGGACCGTGTGCAACTGGCCAAGCCGGGGCCCATGATGTTCCTGCGCAGCCTCTACTTCTCCATCGCCTCCCAGCCCGATGACTGGGTGGGGGTGCACTGCGAGCACATCACGCTGCCGCCGGAGCACGGGGTGCGCACCGGGGACTGGCCCATCTACTTCTTCTCCCGCCAGGGGGACGAGGCCCGCTTCCGCTCCCTCCTGGCCCGTCTGGGGCTGGAGCATCTGGCGGACGACCCTCGCTTCGCCAACGGGGGCAGGGAGGCCATGGGCTTCGGCCGCTACGCCGCCGAGCTGAAGCCCCTGTGGGAGGAGGCGCTGGCCAGCTACAGTGCCGAGGAGGCGCTGGCCCTCCTGCGGGAGCACGGCGCCGAGGGGGCGCCCATCCTGGACTATCCAGCCCTGGCCGCCCACCCCCAGATAGAGGCCATCGGCGCCTTTCAGGAGTCCCATCACCCCGCCTACGGCAGGGCCCGGCACGTGCGGGCGCCCTGGAGCATCGGCGAGGGGGAGGAGGTCCCCCTGCGCCCCGTCCCCCTCCTGGGCGAGCACACCGATGAGGTGCTGGCCTGGGCCGGCTACTCCCCTCGGGAGATCGCCCGCCTCAGGGCCGCAGGCGTCGTCAGGTAGGACCGGGAGGCTGCAGGGCGAGGGCGCCGCGGCCTCCCGATACCTTGACGGCACGCCTTTCGGCAGCTACTATCATAGAGGGCTGAGAATTTGGGTGGTTTAGACAGAACATTGTTTTTTAATCCCTGAGAGGAGGTAGAGCGGATGGCCTACGTCATCACCGAGCCCTGCATCGATGTCATGGACAAGTCCTGCGTCGAGGTCTGCCCTGTCGACTGCATCCATTACGAGGAGGGGAAGGACCGCAAGCTCTACATCGACCCCGACGAGTGCATCGACTGCGGCGCCTGCGAGCCCGTCTGTCCCGTCACGGCCATCTTCGCCGAGGACGACGTCCCCGACCAGTACAAGGACTACATCGAGATCGACGCCCTCTGGTACAAGGACGCCGACGCCGCTCGCGCCCGCGTCAACGAGCTGAAGCCTCCCGCCTAGAGGCAGGACAGGCACGGACCGCATACCGGGGGCGGCCCGACCGGGCCGCCCCCGGTCTTCGTCCCGTCAGCGGCGGTGGGGCGGCCCTGACTACCCCCGGCCGCCCAGACGCTGCAGCTCCTCGCGGAAGAGCTGGGCCGTCTCGGCGTCTATGTTGCAGAAGCGTACCAGTCGGAGGGAGGAGCCGGGGTGCTGGTCCAGGTACTCCTGGACGGCCCGCAGGATGACCCTCACCCCCAGGGGCTTGGGGAAGCCGAATATGCCGGTGGAGATGGCGGGTAGGGATATGCTGCGAGCGCCCTGCTGGTCCGCCAGCTCCAGGGCACTGCGCACGGCGCTGGCCAGCAGCGCCTCCTCGTCACCCCGGCCGCCCCAGACCGGCCCCACGGCGTGGACCACATAGCGGGCCTTGAGCTGGCCCGCCCCCGTGATGGCGGCCCTCCCGGTGGGGACGGGGCCGTGCTCCCGCACCCAGCGGCGGCTCTCCTCCTGGATCTGGGGGCCGCCCCGGCGGACGATGGCCGCCGCCACGCCGCCGCCGTGGGCCAGGTGCTCGTTGGCGGCGTTGACGATGACGTCCACCTCCTCGGCCGTTATATCGCCCTGGACGGCCTGCAGCACTCGCCCATCGGGACGCTCGTAGGTGCAGAGGACCTTGCTCACCTCAACTCATGCCCCCGATAGACTTCCCGTCGGTGCCATATACGGTGGATGGGCGCCCAACGTCCATCGTGGTCCCCTTGATGGACGGCTCGGTAGTCCCTCACAGGTGAGCGATGCCGGCGCTGGCGCCAGCGGCCGGGTCCCCCGGGCAGGGGCTCCCTGCTGTCCTACGGCCGGACCGGTCCACGGGGCGTCGCTCGTGGGCCCTGGCTCATAAAGCGTCCCCCAGTCTCTCCTTCAGGGCCGCCACCAGGTTGGCGATGGGCACCCGCACCTGCGCCATGGTGTCGCGGTCGCGGATGGTCACCGCCTCGTCCTGAAGGGTGTCGAAGTCTATGGTGACGCAGAGGGGAGTGCCTATCTCGTCCTGGCGGCGGTAGCGCCGGCCGATGCTCTGGGCGTCGTCGTACTGGGTCATGAAGTGGGGACGGAGGATGTCCCACACTCGCCGCGCCACCGGCACCAGCGACTCGTGGCGGGAGAGGGGGAGGACGGCCACCTTCACGGGGGCCAGGGCGGGATGGAGGCGCAGCACCGCCCGCTTCTCCCCTCGCACCTCCTCTTCGTGGTAGGCGTCCATCATGAAGGCCATGAAGAGGCGGTCCACCCCACACGAGGGCTCTATGACGTAGGGGTAGATGTGCTCCCCCGTCTCCTCGTCGAAGTAGGTGAGCTGCTTGCCGGAATACTCGGAGTGGCGGCGCAGGTCGAAGTCGGTCCGGTTGGCGATCCCCTCCAGTTCTGACCAGCCCATGGGGAAGAGGTACTCTATCTCGTAGGTGTCCTTGGCGTAGTGGGCCAGCTCGTCCGCTTCTAGTCGGCGCACCCGCAGCCGCTCCTCCCGCATGCCGTAGCGACGGTACCACTGGTAGCGCTCCTCCACCAGGCGGCGGTGCCACTCCTCGTCCTCGCCGGGGCGGACGAAGAACTCCAGCTCCATCTGTTCGAACTCGCGGTCGCGGAAGATGAAGTTGCCGGGCGTCACCTCATTGCGGAAGGCCTTCCCTATCTGGGCGATGCCGAAGGGGAGCTTCTTGCGAGCCACCGTGAGGACGTTGTCGAAGTTGACGAAGATACCCTGGGCGGTCTCGGGCCGCAGGTAGGCGGTGGCACGGTCCAGCTCCTCCTTGAGCTGGCGGATGCGCTCCGAGGTGGCCTCCCGGTCCTCGCCGGCCGCCTGCTCCAGCAGACGAGTGAACTCGGCCTCCACGTCTATGGGGCCCACGTAGGTGCGAAACATGAGGTTGAACATGCGGGGCGGGGTGAGCTCACCGCCGCAGACGGGGCAGCGCTCGGCCGGGGGGGCCACCGTGTGGCCGTGGGCGCCCTCCGGCTCCGGGCGCTCGCGGGCCAGCTCGTCGGCCCGGAAGCGGCGCTTGCATTGCTTGCAGTCCACCATGGGGTCGGCGAAGGTGTCCACGTGGCCGCTGGCCTTCCAGACACGGGGGTTCATGACGATGGCGGCGTCCAGACCCACCACATCGGGCCGCTCCTGGACCACCGCCTTCCACCAGGCCCGCTTGATGTTGTTCTTCAGCTCCACTCCCAGGGGGCCGTAGTCCCAGAAGCCACCGATGCCGCCGTAGATCTCGCTCCCCTGGAAGACGAAGCCCCGGCGCTTGCACAGGGAGACGAATTTCTCCATAGTGAGTTCGCTGGACATCTCCTGGACACCCCTTGTCAGATGCGGGCTCCTCTGTGCAAGTTATCAGCAGGCGGGGGGACAAGTCAAAGCCGGCTTCCTTGACTGGCCCGGGGAATTGCTGGTAGCATCGGCCCGTCCCCGTGTCCGAGGGGCCAGCCCGGTCAGCAGCGGTATGAGGTGATAGGGATGCGCTTCCTCCTCGGTCTGCTCATAGGCGTCGCCCTGGGGGTCCTGGTGGGGGTCCTGCTGGAGCCCCGCGCCGCGGGCGAGCGGCAGCCACCGCCGGAGGGGCAGGGGCGCGGGGAGGTTGCCCGGGGGCAGCCCTTCCGGCCATGAGCAGCTACAAGCTCGTCCTCATCATCGCCTCCAACATAGACGCTGACAGGTTGCTGCGGGCGCTGGTGGAGCACAATATCCCTGCCACCAAGATGAGCAGCACCGGCGGTTTCCTCCGCCGCGGCAACAGCACCATCCTATCAGGCGTGGAGGAGGAGCGGGTGGAGGAGGTGCTGCAACTGGTCCGCCAGGAGTGCCGCGCCCGTACGGAGATCGTCCCCACCCAGGCCCTCCCCTTCCCGGACGTGGCCCTGCCCGGGGAGCCGGTGGAGGTGCGGGTGGGGGGCGCCATCGTCTTCGTCATCCCGGTGGAGCGTCTCGAGCGGACGTAGTCCCTGTGCGGGGGTAGAGAAGGCAGGGGCCTGCCCAGCGGCAGGCCCCTGCTGGTGTAGGGTTGGGGTCGTTTCTAGCTGATGAAGAGGGGCGCCAGCACCAGGGTGACGGTGGAGAGGAGCTTCACTAGGACGTGGAGGGAGGGACCGGCCGTGTCCTTGAAGGGGTCGCCCACGGTGTCCCCCACCACCGCCGCCTTGTGGGCCTCGGAGCCCTTGCCCACCACCACCAGGCCGGCGCTGGCCACCGGGCTGTGGCCGGGGTTGTGGCCAGGGTTGCCGCTCACCGCCACCCCCTGCTGGCGGGCCTCCTCCGGCGGCAGCTGCAGCAGCCCCGCCTCGATGTACTTCTTGGCGTTGTCCCAGGCGCCGCCCACGTTGTTCAGGAAGGTGGCCAGGATGATGCCGCCGATGGTGCCCACCATCAG
>DAOTWZ010000066.1:0-22655 GCA_034435615.1 Dehalococcoidia bacterium | reverse complement strand
GGACAAGCATGGCTACCCGCTGGACGGGCCGAAGATGAAGGAGGCGCTGGAGTCGCTGCGGGGGGACATTGCGGGGATGGTGACGCTGCGGATGAGCCCGCAGGACCACGAGGGCGGCGGCTTCGTGCGCGTCTATCAGGTGAAGGGTAGCCAGTGGGAGCCGGTGACGGAGTGGTACAACGCCTACCGCGACGTCATCAACCAGTTCCTGCAGCGCTGATACGGGGCCTGCAGAGGCCACGGATCCCTGGGGGTGGGGAGCCGGCTCCCCACCCCCAGGCCTTTACATCACGATAAGGCCAGGTCTGACGAGGTTCGTCTAACCTTGACGGAAGGGTAACGGGCGGCTAATATCTCACAGGGCCCTGACCAGGAGCTTCCAGGAGATCGAGGGAGAGAGGGGGTGAAAAGAGAGACGAAGAGTGACACATCACTTGCTTGTAGAGGGAATGCAAGGAGGAGAGAATGTCGAGGGCTTTATTCCGTCCCGTCTTCCTCTCGCTGGCGGCGATAGCGGCCCTGCTGGCGGCCTGTGCCGGCGGAGGCTCAACCAGCGGCACGCCCACCAAGGAGCCCATTACCATAGGAAGCTTCTACGATGGCAGCGGAGCCACCTCGGCCGTGGGGGTGCCCCACCGCCAGGGTTTCGATGACTACATACGCCTCGTCAACAAGCGAGGCGGTGTGGACGGGCACCCCATAAACACAGTCGTCATCGACATGGGCTATGAGGTGCCCAAGGGGATCGAGGGTTACGAGAGGATGAAGCGTGAGGGCGTGGTGGCCATCAGCATGTGGGCCACGCCGCTGGTGGCGGCCCTGCAGGAGCGCGCGGTCGCTGACCACATACCTCTCATACACCCGGGGTTCGGCGTGGGTGCGGCCCTCTTGGGTGAGAAGTTCCCCTACCTCTTCCCCACCACCGGCAGCTACTGGACGCAGACCGCCGGGGCGGTCAAGTTCATTCTGGACAAATGGAAGGAGGAGGGACGGCCTGGCAAGCCAAAGATAGCCTTCATCTTCCAGGACAACCCGGCGGGGCGTGAGCCCCTGGACCTCCTGAACGAGATCCAGCGCAAGGAGGGCTTCGAGCTCCAGACCTGGGCGGTCCCCTTGCCTGGGCTGGACGTCTCCGCTCAGGTCACGGACGCCGTGCAGCGCTTCCGGGCGGACTGGATCATCTGTCACCTCTTCTCCCGTTCCCCCGCTCCCTTCGCACGGGCGGTGAAGGACCAGGGCTTCCCCATGAACCGTGTGGTGGGGCTGTGGGGATGCTTCCCGCCGGAGCAGCTCACCGGCGTGGGCGGCACGGCGGCCGTGGAGGGTATGTACGGCGTCAGCTTCCACGGCTTCGGCCCTGACCTGCCCATAGCCAATGACATCCGTCAGCTCTATCAGGAGGAGGGGAAAACGCCGCCTCCTGCCTTCCAGGACACCGTCTTCTACTGGCACGGCGTCATGGCGGCCGCCCTCACCGTCAAGGGGGTGGAGCAGGCACTGAAGAGCGAGGGCTGGCCCCTCAACGGCGAGAAGGTGAAACGGGGGCTGGAGAAGCTCAGCGGGGAAATCTTCGACCTGGCCAGCGTTAAGATGAGCCCTCAGGACCACGAGGGCGGCGGCTACGTCAAGGTCTTCCAGGCCAAGGGCGGCAAGTGGCAGCCCGTCACCGACTGGTACAACGCCTACCGCGAGGAGGTGCTGGCGGTGGCCACCAAGGTGGCGGGAGGCTAGGGCAGGCCATCTCGCAAGCGGGGGCAGGGCGAGGCCACGGCCTCGCCCTGCTCTCTTCCCCGGAGCGGGGGTAGCCATGGCCCCGAGCGGGCTTGCAAAGAGGCCATGATGTCGTCAAAATGTAGCAAGACCACGGCCAGATAGAGGCCGCCGATAGCAGCAGAGAGCCAGGGAGGTAAGGAGCCATGACAGCCACCGATGGTCGGCCCCTCCTCAGCGTCAACAACATCGAGGTGGTCTACGCCGGCGTGATACTGGTGCTGCGGGGCGTCTCCTTCACGGTGCCCAGCGGCAGCGTCATAGCCCTCCTGGGGGCCAACGGCGCCGGCAAGAGCACCACCCTCAAGGCCATCTCGGGCCTGCTCAGGCCGGAGCGGGGCGAGATCATCAAGGGCAGCATCGAGTTCATGGGGGAGCGGATCGACCGCAAGACGGCCGACGAGATCGTCCGTATGGGCATCGTCCAGGTCATGGAGGGCCGCCATGTCTTCGAGCACCTGACCACCGAGGAGAACCTGATGACCGGCGCCTACACCCGCCGCGATGGCCAGGTGAAGCGGGACATGGAGATGGTCTACCACTACTTCCCCCACCTCCTGGAGCGGCGCAACGTGAAGGCCGGCTATCTCTCCGGTGGTGAGCAGCAGATGCTGGCCATCGGCCGGGCGCTCATGGCCCGGCCCAAGCTCATGCTGCTGGACGAGCCCTCCCTGGGCCTCGCCCCCACGCTGGTCATGGAGATCTTCGACATCATCACCCGCCTCAACCGCGAGGCCGGGGTGACGGTGCTGCTGGTGGAGCAGAACGCCATGATGGCCCTCCGCATAGCCAACTACGGCTACGTCATGGAGAACGGCCGCATCGTCCTGGAGGGGGACCCGGAGCACCTCATGTCCAACGATGACATCAAGGAGTTCTACCTGGGCCTGAGCGCCCTGGGGGAGCGCAAGAGCTACAAGGAGGTCAAGTTCTACCGGCGACGCAAGAGCTGGGTATACTGAGGGCATGGGCCTGAAAAGACCCCGGCCGCGGCCGCCTGTCTCGGGAACGCCGCGGCCGGGGCCTTTTCGCTCCCTCCGCCGTGCGCGGCGCGAGGGCCATGATCCTGGGACAGGAGGTAGGTAATGGCAGCGGGCCTACTGGCAGGGAAGATAGCGCTGGTGACGGGGGGCGCCTCGGGCATCGGGCGGGCCACCGCCCTGCTGATGGCCAGGGAGGGCGCTGGCGGCGTGGTGGTGGTGGACGTGGACGACGAGGGGGGCGCCCAGACGGTGCGCCAGGTAGAAGAGGCGGGCTCCCGTGGCCTCTACGTCCACTGCGACGTCTCTCAGGACGCCGAGGTGCGGGCCATGGTCAGTGAGGCGGTGGGGCGCTTCGGCCGGCTGGACTGCGCCTTCAATAACGCGGGCATCGAAGGTCCTCGGGCCTACACGGCGGAGTATGAGGAGGCGGACTGGGACCGGGTGCTGGCCATCGACCTGAAGGGGGTCTGGCTGTGCATGAAGTACGAGCTGCAGCAGATGGTGCAGCAGGGCAGCGGGGGCTCCATCGTCAACACCTCCTCGGTGGCGGGGCTGCAGGGAGTGCGGGGGAGCGCCGCCTACGTGGCGGCGAAGCATGGCGTGCTGGGGCTGACCAGGACGGCGGCCCTGGAGTATGCCCGCTCCAACATACGGGTCAACGCCGTCTGCCCGGGGCCTATCCGCACCCCCATGCTGGGTCGCATCATGGAGCGGCGGGGCCCCAACATGGAGGAGCAGTACGCCCGGGCGCAGCCCAACCGGCGGCTGGCGGAGCCGGAGGAGGTGGCGCAGGCGGTGGTCTGGCTCCTCTCGGACGCGGCCAGCTACGTCAACGGCCACGCCCTGGCGGTGGACGCCGGCTTCGTCGTCCAGTGAGGCGGGTCGTCCGGCCGTGCTAGAATAAATAGAGGCGGCGCGGCGGCGCCAGCGGGCCGGGTGGTCGCCTCCCGCCGAGAGCGGGGGGAGGAAGGTCCGGGCTCCACCGGGCAGCGCGCTGGGTAATACCCAGGCGGGGCGACCCGCGGAAAGTGGCACAGAAACCATACCGCCCGCCGTCCCTCCGGGCGGCGGGTAAGGGTGAAAAGGTGGGGTAAGAGCCCACCAGCGGCAGGGCGACCTGCCGGCTGGCCAAACCCCGCGCGGAGCAAGGCCAAATAGGAGGGCGTGCCCTGGACACCGCCAGGGCTAAGGGTGCCCGGCCCGAGACCCTCGGGTAGGCCGCTTGAGCCTCTCCGAAAGGGGAGGCCCAGAGTGATGACCACCGGTCGCCCTCTCGAGCAGGGCGACTACAGAACCCGGCCTATAGGCCCACTGGCCCGCAGCGCCGCTGGCCATTCCCGTCCGGTCACAGGCACAGCACGAAAGCAGCCGCCCGATGCGCCACGGTCAGCGTTCCATCGCCCTCTCCGCCCTGGCCTCCCACCTGCCGGACGCTCGCCCCCTGGGCGACACCTCGGTGCGAGTGGGGGGCATCGCCTACGATTCACGGCGCATCCGCCCCGGAGACCTCTTCGTGGCCGTGCCGGGCCAGCGCCACGACGGCCATGACTTCCTGCCAGAGGCCATAGCCGCCGGGGCGGCCGGCGTCGTCGTTCAGGCGGATCGAGAGGGCCGGTGGCGCCCCCTGCTGGAGGAGGCGGGCCTCCCCGCGCTGGCGGTGAGGGACACGCGCCGGGCCCTCTCCCGCCTGGCCGCCGCCTTCCACGGCTTTCCCGCCCGCCGGCTCACCGTCATCGGCGTCACGGGAACGGACGGCAAGACCAGCCTCGTCCACCTGACGGCCCACCTGCTGCGGTCGGCCGGGGGGCGGACGGGGGCCCTGGGCACCACCGGCTGGAGCCTGGACGGCCAGCAGCGGGTCCTGGCGGAGCGCACCACCCCCGAGGCGCCGGAGGTGCAGGCGGCGCTGGCGGAGATGGCGACGGACGGCTGTCGCTACGCCGTCCTGGAGTGCTCCTCCCACGGCCTGGCCCTGTGCCGCGTCGAGGACTGCGACTTCGACGTGGCCGCCATTACCAACATGGGCCGTGACCACCTGGACTTCCACGGTAGCTGGGAGAGCTACCGCGCGGCCAAGGGTCGCCTCTTCCAGCTCCTGGACGAGGGTCATCAGAAGGGCATCCCCAAGGTGGCCGTCCTCAACGCCGACGACCCCTCCTGCGACTACTTCCGCTCCCTGACGCGGGCGCGCTCTCTCACCTATGGCCTGGCTGGCCCGGCCGACGTGACGGCCCACGACATAGCGCCCGAGGGCTGGGGGAGTCGCTTCTGCCTGCGCACCCCTCAGGGGGAGGCCGTAGCCAGGGTGGGCCGGCCAGGGCTTTTCAATGTGGCCAACGCCCTGGCGGCCACCGCTGTGGCGCTGGCGCTGGGGCTCCCACTGAGGGCTATCGTGGAGGGGCTGGCGAGCTGGCCGGGGGTGCCCGGACGCATGGAGCTGGTGGACGAGGGGCAGCCCTTCCTGGTGGTGGTAGACTACGCCCACGCCCCGGAGTCGCTGCAACGGGCCCTGGAGCTGCTACGGCGCAGCGTGCGGGGGCGCGTCATCGTCGTCTTCGGCTGCCTGGGCGGCCGGGACCGGGAGCGTCGCTTCCCCATGGGCGAGGTGGCGGGACGGCTGGCCGACTACACCATCGTCACCGAGGACAACTCTTACGACGAGGACAGGGAGAGCATCATGCAGGAGATAGCGGCCGGTCTGCGGGCGGTGGGGCGGCTGGAGGGACACCACTTTGCCCTGGTGGCGGACCGTCGGGAGGCCATCGCCCAGGCGCTGGCCATGGCCTCCGACGACGACGCCGTCCTGCTGGCCGGCCGGGGACACGAGGAGACCATCTACAGCAACAGCGGCCCCTACCCCTGCGATGACCGCGCCGTGGCCCGGGAAGTCCTGCGCCAGCTCTTCCCCAGGAGGTGAACCATGCCCTGGCCCGACCTGTCCCGAGTAGAGTCGCAGCTCCATACCGAGACGCTGGGACGCCGCCTCGTCTACTATAGCAGCGTAGGCTCCACCCAGGACGTGGCCCGGCAGGAGGCGGCGGCCGGCGCCCCCGAGGGCACCATCGTCCTGGCGGACGAGCAGACGGCCGGCCGTGGTCGCCTGGGGCGCTCCTGGGCCTCCCCGCCGGGGACCAACATCTACGTCACCCTGGTGCTGCGGCCATCCCTGGAGGCGCTGCGGCGCCTCAGCATCGTCGCCCCACTGGCGGTGTCCCTGGCCATCGAGGAGCGGACGGGGTTGCGGGCCGGCATCAAGTGGCCCAACGACGTCTGGATAGGGGAGCGAAAGGTGGCGGGCATCCTCATCGAGTCGGAGCTGGTGGAGGGGCGGGTGCTGTTCAGCCTGGTGGGCATCGGCCTCAACGTGAACATGGACGTGGCGGCCATCCCGGAGATCGCCGATATCGCCACCAGCCTGCGACGCGAGCTGGGACGGGAGGTCTCACGGGAGGACGTCCTGGCCTCCCTCCTGGACCACTTCGAGCGCCTCTACCGGGCGGCGGGCCGCGGCGAGCCGGTTCACCTGGCGTGGCGGGAGCGCCTCATAGTCCTGGGGCGGCCCGTGCGGGTGGGCCTCCCCGACCGAGTGGAGGAGGGGGTGGCTGAGGACGTGGACGAGAGCGGCTGTCTCCTCCTGCGGCGGGCGGACGGCACCCTCGTCACCATCGAGGCGGGGGACGTGACGCTGCGGGCCTAGCTGTCCCCGGTCACTCTCGGGCGCCGCTCTCCTGGCCCCCTGCGGGGGCAGGGCTGCCGCTCCCTGGAGTGGCGGCCCTCACCCGGTCCAGGAAGACCCCCAGGAGGTCCAGCGGTATGGGGAAGACCACCACGTTGCTCCGCTCCGAAGAGATCTCCGTCATCGTCTGCAGGAAGCGTAGCTGGACGGTGATGGGGTTCTGGGCCATGACGCGGGCCGCCTCGGAGAGCCGCTGGGCGGCCTGGAACTCGCCTTCGGCGTTGATGACCTTGGCCCGGCGTTCCCGCTCCGCCTCCGCCTGACGGGCGATGGCCCGGATCATCTCCGGGGCCAGGATGACGTCCCGCACCTCCACCGCCGTCACCTTGATCCCCCAGGGCTCCGTCGCCTCGTCGATGATCTGCTGCAGTCGCTGGTTGACCTCCTCGCGGCGGGAGAGCAGCTCGTCCAGGTCGGACTGGCCGATGACGTTGCGCAGCGTCGTCTGAGCGATGAGGGAAGTGGCAGCGATGTAATTGGCCACCTTCACCACGGCGTCCTCCGGGTTCACCACCCGGAAGTAGATGACGGCGTCCACCCGCACCGTGACGTTGTCGCGGGTGATGGCCTCCTGCCGCGGCACGTCCATGGTGACGATGCGCAGGTCCACCTTCACCATCCGCTCCACGAAGGGGATGATGAAGAAGAGGCCCGGCCCGCGGGCCCCCACCAGCCGCCCCAGGCGGAATATCACCCCCCGCTCATACTCTTGGACGATGCGGATGGCCAGGGGGAAGAGGGGAATAGCGGCCACCATGCCCAGGGCGGTGAGGACGCGGGCCAGCCAGTTGGGTGCCCGGCTCGGTTCCATCTCTCTGGCGCTCATGGCGTATTACCTCCTTCTGGGGTGCTCGCCCGGCGGACTTTCAGGTGCAGGCCCTGCCTCTGCGTGACCACCACCACCTCGCCCGGCTGGATCTCGCCCTCCTCGGACTCCGCCTGCCAGTACTCGCCGTTCAGCAGGACGAAGCCGCGCGGGTTGAGGGGGGAGCGGACGATGGCCCGCTTCCCCACGATGCTCTCGGGGCCGATGGTGACGGGCAGGCGACGGGCCCGCACCACGTTGATGGCCACGAAGGTGAAGAAGACGCCCAGCCCCGCCGCCAGGCCGGAGATGAGCCAGCGGTTCACCTCCAGCCCCGGCCCGGCGAAGTCGGGGTTGCCGGTGGTCAGCAGCAGGGCGCCCAGTACCAGGGAGGTGATGCCTCCCGCAGCCAGGATGCCGTGACTGGTAACGAAGACCTCCAGCACGAAGAGGGCCAGCGCCGCCACCACCAGCGCCAGCCCCGCCCAGTTGAAGGGGATGACGCTCAGAGAGAAGAAGCCGAAGATGAGGGCGATGAGGCCGAAGACGCCGGGGAAGATGGCGCCGGGGTTCACCAGCTCGAAGAGGAGGGCCAGCGTCCCCAGCGATATGAGCAGAAGGGCGATGTTGGGGTCGCCGATGACGTTCAGGAAGCGCTCCGCCGGGCTCAGGCCGTTGCGCACCACCTGGGCCTCCAGGGTGCGAAGGGTCACGGTGCTGCCGTCGGCCAGGGAGACCTGGCGGCCGTTCACCTGCTGCAGCAGGGAGGTCAGGGAAGGGGCCACATACTCGATGACGTTCAGGCGCAGGGCCTCCTCGGCGCCGGCGGAGGCGGCCTGTCGCACCGCTGCCTCCGCCCAGTCGGCGTTGCGTCCCCTGGCGATGGCGATGTCTCTGATGCGGGCGGCGGCGTCGTTGGTGGCCTTGTCGCGCAGCGTCTCGTCCGTCTCCCCGCCGCCGATCTGCACCGGCGTGGCCGCCCCTATGCTGGTCCCCGGCGCCATGGCCGCCACATGGGCCGCCATGGTGATGAAGGTGCCGGCGGAGGCGGCCCGCCCGCCGGGTGGCCAGACGTAGACGATCACCGGCACCCGGGCGGCCAGGATGCGCTTGACGATCTCGTCCATGGAGGAGGAGAGGCCGCCCGGCGTGTCCAACTCTATCACCACCGCCGTCGCCCGGGTCGCCTCGGCGTGGTCCAGACCCCTGTCGATGTAGCGGGACATTACGGGGCCGACGGTGCCAGTGGCCCGCAGGACGTGCACGGAGCCGGGAGGGGCATCGGGGCCCTGGCCGCAGGCGGAGGCCAGGAGCGATAGCAGGGCAACGAGCTGGGCCAGCCGCAGCCACCTCGCGGCGCGGCGCATTCCCTGTTGCCGCCTGCTGGCCATATTACTCGCCTGTGCCAATTATAAACCCTCTCGGCCAGAAGGACGGCGATACGCCCCCTCCCGGATGCGGCCAGCCGCCCCCTCCCTGATATGCCCCCCGTCCCTCCAGGGGCCGCTTTTGTCTTAAGCCCCCGGGCCAGTGTAGAATAGCTCTAGCCCTGTTCTGGCCTCTTGCGGCATGACAGAATCTCTCCGTTCCCGAGGGATGCGCGACCTTCTGCCCGCGGAGATGGCCCGTTTCCGCCGGGTGGAAGCGGTCTTCCGCGAGAGCTGCCTCCGCTGGGGCTACCGGGAGGTGCGCACCCCCACCGTGGAACACCTCTTCCTCTTCACCGCCGCCGGCACCCTCTCCCCCCAGATGCTGGGGCGCGTCTATTCCTTCCTGGACTGGGATGGCTGGAGCGGCGAGCGGGTGGTGCTGCGGCCCGACAATACCATACCCACCGCCCGCCTCTACGTGGAGCACCTCTCCGAGGAGCGCCTGGCCAGACTCTTCTACGTCCAGAACGTCTTTCGCTTCGCCGAGGGGGACGAGCCGCGGGAGGAGTGGCAGTGCGGGGCCGAGCTCATCGGCGATACGCAACCCCTGGGGGACGTGGAGCTGGTCCTCCTGGGCCACGAGGTTCTGGAGCGGCTGGGGCTGGGCCCCGTCACCGTCCGGCTCTCCCACCCCGGGCTGGTCCGGGCGGTCCTGTCCCGCTCTGGCCTCTCGCCGGCGGAGCAGCTACGCCTCTACGATGGCATCCTGGACGGCGACGCCGAGGCGCTGGCCGAGGTGCAGCGTCGCGTGCCGGACCTGGGCGCCTCCGCCGAGCTTCTCTTCACCCTGGAGGGACGGGGCCTGGGCTACCTGGCCAACCTGCGGGCTGCCTTCGGCGCCTCCCTGCCGGAGCTGCTGGGCCCTCTGCAGGAGCTGGAGGCGGTGACCGCCCCCCTGGCTGCCCTGGGGCTGGAGCCAGCCCTCTCCGGCGCCCTGGTGCGCAACTTCGAGTACTACACTGGGCCCGTCTTCCGCTTCGAGGTGCGGGACACCCTGGTGGGGGGCGGCGGCCGCTACGATTCCCTCATCGGCCTGGTGGGCGGGCCGCCCGTGCCTGCCTCCGGCTTCGCCCTCTACCTGGGGCGGCTGCTCCGCCTCCTGGCCGATGACGACGAGCCGGCCCCCGGCCCGGTGCTGGTGGAGCCGGCCTCCCGCGAGCCCTCCCTGGTGGCGGCGGCCTTCCGGGCGGCGGCCCTGCTGCGGGGGAAGGGCTGGCCAGCCCAGGTGGCCCTCCAGCCAGGCCAGGAGGGAGAGGGGCCCCGCCTGCGGATGGAGGACGGACAGGTAGTCCTCCTCCCGCCTGGCAGCCCGGTGGGGGAGCGCTTCCCCTCCCTGGAGGAGGCTCTGTCCCGGCTGCCCCACAGGAGCTGAACGTGCTGAAGCTGGCCCTCCCCGCCGGCGACCTGCGCCGACCCCTGGCCGCCCTGCTGGCCAGGGCCGGCCTCCGCATACCCGGCTACGAGGAGGGCTCCCGCTCCTATCGCCTCGGCGTCGCTGGGCGGGAGGAGGTGCAGGTGCGCGTCTTCCGGGAGCGGGACATACCGGTGCAGATAGCCCTGGGCAACTATGACCTGGGCATCTGCGGCCTCCCCTGGGTGGAGGAGTTCCTGGTGCACTACCCCCGGGAGGCCCTGACCAAGGTGGGCGGCCTGCCGGTGGGAGAGGGGCGGCTCTATGTGGCCGCCGCCCCCGAGTCCTGGGGCAGCCTGGCCGAACTCTCGGGCCGCTGGGGGCTGCGCATCGTCAGCGAGTACCCGAACCTGGCGGAGGCCTTCGCCCTGGCCGCCCGGCTGCCTGGCTACCGCGTCATACCCGTCTGGGGGGCGGCGGAGGCCTACCCGCCGGAGGACGCTGACCTGGCCCTCCTGGCCGCTCCGGACGAGGAGGCGGTGCGGGCGAGGGGCCTGGTCCCCCTGCACTGTCTGGCCTCCGGCCCGGCCTGGGTCATCGCCCACCGGGGGAGCCTGGCGAGCAAGGAGATGGGCTGGCTCCTGGCCGCCCTGGGCAGCCTGGGCTGGCAGCAATCGTCCCGCCTGGAGCTGCCGCCTCCGCTGGGCCTGGGGGTGGCGCAGCGCCCGTCTCCACCCGGGGAGCGGACGGCCCTCCGGGTGGCCCTGCCCGATGGCCATCAGCAGCGGCACGTCCTGGAGGCGCTGGCGGAGGCGGGGCTCTCCTTCCCCGGCTACGCCGAGGGCCAGCGGCGCCCTGACGCTCCTTGGGAGGGAATAGAGGCCAAGGTAGTGCGCCCCCAGGACATGCCCCAGATGGTGGCCCTTGGCGCCTTCGATGTGGCCATCACCGGCAGGGACTGCCTCCTGGAGCACCTCTACCGCTTCCCATCCAGCCCCGTGGAGGCCGTCGTCGACCTGGGGCGGGGCGCCTTCAACGTCTGCGCTGTCGCCGCCGCCGACCTGCCGGCCGAGACGCTGGAGGAGGCGCTGGCCCTGTGGCGGCGGGAGGGCCGGCCCCTGGTGCGCATCGCCTCCGAGTTCGTCAGCATCGCCGACCACTTCGCCCGCTCCCACCACATCTGGCGCTACCGTGTGATACCCACGGCGGGGGCGTCCGAGGGCTTCGTCCCCGAGGACGCGGAGCTGCTCATCGAGGGGACGGAGACGGGGCGCACCCTGGTGGAGAACCGCCTCAAGCCCGTCCACGTCCTCTTCCGCTCCACCACCTGCGTCATCGTGCGGAAGGGGCCGAGGCCCGCGGGCCGCCGCGGCGAGCTGCTGGAGCGCTTTCTGGACCGGCTGCGGCGGGCCGCCCCGGCCGCCTCTGCTAAAATCTAACCGGGTGACCGGAGATGCCCCCCCTGGGCCTGCACACCGTGGTGGCCAAGGAGATAGGCGACAGGCTCCGCCACCGCGTCCTGGACGAGGAGCGGGGCGCTCTCTACCTGGGCTCCACTGCTCCCGATATACGCGTCCTCACCCGCTGGGAGCGGCACCGCACCCACTTCTTCGACCTCTCCAACTTCGACGAGCAGAGCGGCGTGGCCGGCCTCTTCCAGGCCCATCCTCACCTGGCCGATGTCTCCCTGCTGGACGTGCGCACGGTCTCCTTCGTCGCCGGCTACATCACCCACCTGGTGATGGACGAGGTCTGGATCAACCAGGTCTACAGGCCCTTCTTCGGCGAACGCTCCCCTCTGGGGGGGAGCCTGCGGGCCAACATCATGGACAAGGCGGTGCAGTTCGCTCTGGACCAGGAGAAGCGGAACGACCGCTGGCTCATGGAACACGTCCTGCGCGAGATCACCAGGGGCGACCTGGGGATCGATATCGGCTTCATAGACGGCGAGACGATGCGCCGCTGGCGAGAGGTCATCGTAGAGGTGCTCTCCCGGCCCCCCGACTGGGAGCGGTTTCGCTTCGTGGCCAGCCGTTACCTGAGGGACGCCGGGCTGGACTCGCCGGAGGCCTTCGGCGAGTTCCTGAAGACGCTGCCGGAGCTGGTGGAGGAGACGGTTCGCTACCTGACGCCTGAGCGCATCCAGGAGTTCATGGCGGCCTCCGTGGAGAAGGGGCTGGAGGCCGTGAGGGGATACCTGTGCTCCTAGTCCACGGGCTGGAGGAGGCCCGTCGCCGCCTCCTGGGGCGCCCCCTGCCCGAGGAGGACCTGCCTCCCGCCCTGCGCCAACGCATACGGGAGCTCTTCGGGGCGGAGCTGAGCGCGCAGGAGGTGGTGGAGCGCATCCTGGGCGAGGTGCAGCGGGAGGGGGACGCCGCCCTCGTCCGCTACAACCAGGCCCTGGACGGCGCCCCGCCCGGCGCTCCCCTGGAGGTCTCCCCGGAGGAGGTAAAGGAGGCCTACGCCCGGGTGGAGCCCTCCCTGACGGAGGCGTTGCGGCAGGCGGCCGCCCGCATCGAGGCCTATCACCGGCGGCAACTGGAGCATGCCCTGCGCCCCTTCCAGGCCGACGGCGCCGGCCAGGTGGTGCGTCCCCTGCAGCGGGTGGGGGTCTACGCCCCGGGCACCGTCATCGTCTACCCGTCCACCGTCCTGATGATCGCCATCCCCGCCCGCGTGGCCGGTGTGGAGGAGCTGGTGATGGTCACCCCGCCCCGGCCCGACGGCAGCGTCTCTCCGGAGAAGCTGGTGGCCGCCCACATAGCGGGGGTGGACCGCGTCTTTCGGGCGGGAGGCGTGCAGGGGGTGGCCGCCCTCGCCTTCGGCACCGGGACGGTGCCCCGCGTGGACAAGATATGCGGCCCCGGTAACGTCTTCGTGGCCCTGGCCAAGCGACGCCTGTTCGGCCTGGTGGGGATCGATGGCCTCTTCGGCCCCTCGGAGACGGTGGTGGTGGCCGACTCCTCCGCCGACCCGGCCCTGGTAGCGGCCGACCTCCTGGCCGGCGCCGAGCACGACGAGCTGGCTACCGTCGTCCTCCTGGCCACCGATGCCGGCCTGGCCCGGGCGGCGCGGGAGCGGGTGGAGGCCGGCCTGGCCTCCCTGGCCCGGGCGGAAGTGGCCCGTTCGTCCCTGGAGAGACGGGGCGCGGTGGCCGTACTGGAGGGTCTGGCGGAGGCCCTAGCCCTGGCCAACGAGCTGGCCCCGGAGCACCTCTGCCTCCACGTCAGGGAGCCGGAGGCCGCCCTGGCCCAGGTGCGGAACGCCGGCTGCGTCTTTCTGGGGGGGCGCTCAGCGGAGTCCCTGGGGGACTACGTGGCCGGGCCCAGCCACGTCCTCCCCACGGGGGGGAGCGCCCGCTTCGCCTCCGGTCTGGGGGTGTGGGACTTCCTCAAGGTCATAAGCTATGTGCGCCTCGGCCCCGACGAGGTGGCGGCCCTCGGCCCGGCGGCCGCCGTCATCGCCCGGGCGGAGGGGCTGACCGGCCACGCCGGGGCCATAGAGGCCCGCCTCCACCAGGACAGGACGTGAGATGGCTGCCGATCTGCCGCCCCTGGCCCGGCCCGGCTTCCGCGAGCTGGAGCCCTACGAGCCCATAGACCCGCCGGAGGTGCTGGCCCGGGAGCTGGGCCTGCCGGCCGAGCGCATCGTCAAGCTGGACGGCAACGAGAACCCCTACGGCCCCTCGCCCCTGGTGGGGGAGGCGCTGGCCCGCCTCGACCGCTATCACCTCTATCCCGATCCCCTCCAGCGAGAGCTGCGGGAGGCCCTGGCCCGCCACCTGGGCCTGGGCGCGGAGCACATAGTCTGCGGCAGCGGCTCCGATGAGCTGCTGGATGTCCTGGGACGTATCTTCCTGGGCCCCGGGGAGGCGGTGGTCATCTCGCCCCCCACCTTCGGCATGTATGCCTTCGTGGCTGCCCTGTGCGGGGCGCGGGTGGTGGA
The DNA here is from genome assembly GCA_034435615.1 of Dehalococcoidia bacterium. Lineage (GTDB taxonomy): Bacteria > Chloroflexota > Dehalococcoidia > SM23-28-2 > HRBIN24 > H17-190. The sequence continues at coordinate 8,635 of DAOTWZ010000066.1, read as the reverse complement.
GGTGCCCCGCCGTCCCGACCTCTCCCTGGACGTGGAGGCGGTGGCGGCGGCGCTGCGGGACGGAGCGCGCCTCTGCTTCCTCGCCTCGCCCAACAACCCCACGGGGGAGCTGACCCCCAGGGAGGCGGTGGAGGCCCTCCTGGCCACCGGTGCCCTGGTGGTGGTGGACGAGGCCTACATGGAGTTCGCCGAGGGCGGCTGGCCCGGCGGCCACCTGAGCGTCCGCCACCTGGTGCGGGAGCATGCCAACCTGGTGGTGCTCCGCACCTTCAGCAAGTGGGCGGGGCTGGCGGGCCTGCGGGTGGGCTACGGGCTCTTCCCCCGGGAGCTGGCGGAGCTGGTCCTCAAGGTGAAGATGCCCTACAACGTCAACGTGGCCGCCCAGGCCGCTGCCCTGGCCTCCCTGGCTGACCTGGAGCGGCTCAACGCCCGTCTGCGCAGCCTCGTAGCGGAGCGGGAGCGCCTCCTGGCCTCTCTGGGGGGACTGGGCTGGCTGCGGCCCTACCCCTCCCAGGCCAACTTCGTCCTCTGCCGGGTGGAGGGGCTGGAGGCCGCCCGGGTCTGGCAGGAGCTCCGGCATCGCGGTATACTGGTGCGCCGATACAGTCATCCCACCCTGCGGGAGTATCTGCGCGTGAGCGTGGGCCGCCCGGAGGAGAATGACCGTCTCCTGGCGGCCCTGCGAGAGATAGGCGAGGCGTTGAGGCCGGGTCCTCCCCCCGGCCGATAGCGTCGGAGGAGCAGGCCCATGGACGGGCGACGCGCCCAGGCGGAGCGGAGCACCCAGGAGACCCGGGTGCAGGCGGAGATAGACCTGGATGGCCAGGGCCGCTACCAGGTCAGCACCGGCGTCGGCATGCTGGACCACCTCCTGGAGCAACTGGCCCGCCACGGCCTGTTCGACATAACTATAGAGGCGCGGGGCGACCTGGACCGGGAGGCCCACCACCTGGTGGAGGACGTGGGCCTGGTGCTGGGGCAGGCCCTGGACCGCGCCCTGGGAGAGCGACGGGGCATCGTCCGCTTCGGCCATGCCCTCGCCCCCATGGACGAGGCGCTGGCCCTGGCAGCGGTGGACCTGGGAGGGCGACCCCACGCCAGCGTCGAGGCGGCCTTCCGTCGGGAGTCGCTGGGCGCCCTGCCCACGGAGCTGATAGGACACCTGCTCTCCGCCCTGGCCCAGGGGGGGCGCCTCAACCTCCACGTCCGCCTCCTGGCGGGCGATAACGACCACCACCGCGCCGAGGCCATCTTCAAGGCGCTGGCCCTGGCCCTGCGCCAGGCCACCCGGCTCGAGCCCCGCCTGGAGGGAGAGCTCCCCAGCACCAAGGGCGTGATATAACTTATGGAGTGGCCGCGACCTTACGGGAGAGGAGGCGTGACATGACGGAGATCGTCACCGAGACCGTCCACTTCCCTACCAACGGCGAGACGATGCCCGGCTTCCTGGCCCGGCCGGCGGGGGACGGCCCCTTCCCCGGCGTCATCGTCGTCCAGGAGTGGTGGGGGCTGGACGACCACATCAAGGACGTGGCCCAGCGCTTCGCCCGTGAGGGCTTCGCCGCCCTGGCCCCCGACCTGTACCGGGGCAAGGTCACCAGCGAGCCCAACGAGGCGGAGAAGCTGATGATGGCCCTGAATATGGACCAGGCCAGCCGGGAGCTGGTGAAGGCGGCCGATTATCTGGCCTCTCAGCCCTACACGCGCGGGAGGGGGATAGGCGCCATCGGCTTCTGCATGGGGGGCGGCCTGGCCCTGACCCTGGCCTGCGACAGCCCTCACATAAGGGCCGCCGCGCCCTTCTACGGCATCAACCCGGAGCCCATAGACCGGGTGCAGAACCTGCGCGGCCCCGTCCTGGTCATCTACGCCGAAAACGACGAGTGGGTGAACCCACCCGTCACCTCGGCCAGGCTCAGGGAAGCCCTGGAGCGCTACGGCAAGAAGTACGAGATCCAGATATACCCGGGCACCCAGCACGCTTTCTTCAACGACACCCGACCGGAGGTCTACAACGCCCAGGCGGCCGCCGACGCCTGGCAGCGGGTGCTGCGCCTCTTCCGCGAGAACCTGTAGCGAGGCGCCCGTCTCCTAGGGCAGGGGCTCCAGCTCGAAGCGGTACTCCTCGATGACGGGGTTGGCCAGGAGCTGGCGGCACATCTCCTCCACCTGCCGCTCCGCTTCCTGGCGGTCGGCGGTCTTTACCTTCAGCTCCAGGTACTTGCCCGCCCGCACCGTCTCCACCTCCCGGAAGCCCAGGTCGTGCAGGGCGCCGCGGATGGTGAGGCCCTGGGGGTCGTTGACAGTGGGCTTCAGGGTGACGTAGACGCGGGCCAGGAACATATCAGCCCTCCGGGTACCCAGGGGCGGACCTGATCTTCTCGATCTGCTCCAGGTGGTCGGCGATGTGCAGGCGGTGGAAGACCAGCCACTCCCTGCAGTTGAGGTCGCCCAGGATGTGGGGCGCCGTGGCCATCGTCTCCTGCGCCGCTGGCAGGGCCTCCACGAGGTCCATGGCCTCGTCCAGCAGCTCCGCCAGCCGCCGCTTCAGGTCGGGGAAGGCCCAGCCCTGGTAGGGGCCGAAGCCGGGGTCGTAGGTGGGGAGTCCACCGGCGCCGCTGGCCAGGGCGCGGGCCGTGCGGTTGGCCTGCTCGGCCGAGAAGACCAGGTGGCGCAGCACCTCGGTCATGGACCACTCATCGGGGGAGGGCTTGAAGCGCGCCTGCTCCTCGCTCACGCCCTCCAGGGAGCGGGCACACTCGGCGGCGGTGCGCTCCAGGAGGGAGCGCAGCTCGGCCGGGGGCTTGGCCCCCTGATAGCGCAGGTAGGCCAGGGCCCGTTGGCTCCGCTCGTCCTGCTGCATCTCTGCCCGTGTCAGGCCCTCACCAGCTCCTGTCCGGTGAGGCGACGGAAGGCCTCGCGGTACTTCTCGGCTGTACGTTCCACGATGTCCGGCGGCAGCTCGGGGGCGGGCGGCTGGCGGTCCCAGCCCAGGGAGCTCAGGTAGTCCCGCACGAACTGCTTATCGAAGCTGGGCTGAGGGCGGCCAGGCTGGTACTGGTCGGCCGGCCAGAAGCGGCTGGAGTCGGGCGTCAGCACCTCGTCGATGAGGATGATCTCGTCGTCCAGCCAGCCGAACTCGAACTTGGTATCGGCGATGATGATACCCCGCTCGCGGGCGTAGTCCCGGGCGTAGCGGTAGAGGGCCAGGCTGCGCAGCCGCATGGCGGTGGCCGCCCGCGTCCCCACCATCTCCACCATCTGCTCCCAGGTTATGGGCTCGTCGTGGCCCACCTCCGCCTTGGTGGTGGGCGTGAAGAGGGGCTCCGGCAGCTCCTGGGACTCCTCCAGCCCCTTGGGCATCTTCATGCCCCCCACCGTGCCCTGCCGACGGTACTCCTCCCAGGCCGAGCCGGAGAGGAAGCCCCGCACGATGCACTCGATGTCTATGCGCTGGGCCCTGCGGACGATCATCGCCCGGCCCACCACCTCCGGGGGGAGGCGGAGGCCGTCCACCTCCGTGGCGTCCACCAGGCGGAGGAAGTGGTTGGGCACCACCTCCGCCGTCTGCTGGAACCAGAAAGCGGAGAGCTGGCTCAGCACCAGCCCCTTGTCCGGGATGCCGTTGGGCAGGACGACGTCGAAGGCGGAGATGCGGTCGGTGGCCACCATGAGGAGGCGGTCGCCCAGGTCGTAGGTGTCCCGCACCTTGCCGCGGTGGAAGAGGGGCAGGTCCAGGTGGGTCTCGATGACGACGCTCATAGTCCCAACCTCGCGAAGATGGTGTCCACGTAGCGCAGGTAATAGGCAGGGTCGAAGAGGGAGGTCAGCTCGTCCCGGGAGAGGTGGGCGGTCACCTCAGGGTCGTCGGCCAGCAGCTCCAGGAAGGGACGCTCCTCCCGCCAGGCCCGCATGGCGTTGCGCTGCACCAGGCGGTAGGCCTCGGGCCGGGGGAGCCCCTTCTCCATGAGAGCGATGAGCACCCGCTGGGAGAAGACGAGGCCGTGGCTCGCCTCCAGGTTGCGGCGCATCCGCTCCGGGTAGACCTGGAGGCCGCGCACCACCTGGGTGAAAAGGTCCAGCATGTAGTCCAGCAGGATGCAGGCGTCCGGCAGGACCACCCGCTCCACGGAGGAGTGAGAGATGTCCCGCTCGTGCCAGAGGGAGACGTTCTCCAGGGCGGCCGTGACGTAGCCGCGGAAGAGGCGGGCCAGGCCGCAGATGCGCTCGCACTTCTCGGGGTTGCGCTTGTGGGGCATAGCGCTGGAACCGGTCTGCCCGGCGGCGAAGGGCTCCTCCGCCTCCAGCACCTCCGTGCGCTGCAGGTGGCGAACCTCGGTGGCGAACTTCTCCAGGCTGGCGGCGAGGAGGGCCAGGGTGGCCATGAAGTGGGCGTGACGGTCACGGGCTATGACCTGGTCCGTCACGGGGGCCACCCCCAGTCCCAGGCGACGGCAGACCCGCTCCTCCACCTCCGGCGGGACGGTGGCGTGCGTCCCCACGGCGCCCGAAATTTTCCCCACCCCTATCTCCTCTCTGGCCCGCTGGAGGCGTTCACGATGGCGGCGCAGCTCGTCCCACCAGAGGGCCAGCTTCAGGCCGAAGGAGGTGGGCTCGGCGTGGACGCCGTGGGTGCGGCCGGCCATGATGGTGCCCCGGTGCTCCCGCGCCCGCTCCGCCACCGCCGCCATGAGCCCCTCCAGGTCCTCCTGGAGGAGGGATGCCGCCTCCAGGAGGAGGAGGGCCAGCGCCGTGTCCTCGACATCGTAGGAGGTGAGGCCCAGGTGGAGATAGCTGGCCGCCTCGGGGCCGATGCTGTCGGCCACGGTGCGCAGGAAGGCGTTGAAGTCGTGGTGCATCTCCCGCTCGTAGCGGCGCCAGGCCTCCACGTCGTAGCTGGCCTGGCGGATGCGCTCCAGGGCCGCCGGGGGGACGTGGCCCAGTTCGGCCCAGGCCTCCGCCACGGCGATCTCCACCTGGAGCCACTTCTGGAGCTTGTTCTCCTGGGACCAGATGCGCCCCATCTGGGGACGCGTGTAGCGGTCTATCATGCTGCTCGCCTCACCGGGGCCGTCCCTAATGGTAAGGGAAGAGAGGTCGATAAGGGAATCCCCGTCGCTCCCCGGGCGCGGAGCGTAAGCGGCCGGCGTGCTATATTACCGCCAAGAGTCCGAAGGAGGTAGGCGGATGGACCTGCTCTTCATCCTCAGGGACGCTCAGGCCAGCTCCCTGCTGGGCACCATGCGGGTGGCCACGGAGGCACAGCGAGCGGGCAAGCAGGTGGCCGTCCTCTTCACCGGGGAGGCCCTGGCCGCCCTGACGGGCGGCGTCTTTCTCTGGCCCACCGGCCTCCAGGGGCAGGAGTTGCGGCTCACCATGGCCGACCAGGGACGGGCCATGGGCCTGCCCCTCCTGGGCCGCGGCGAGGGGCGGCAGCTCCACGCCACCGCCTCCATCGAGGAGGCGAGGCAGGCCGGGGTCAGGCTGCTGGCCTGCCCCCTGTGGACGGCCCTCCTGAACGCCGAGGGCCGGCTCCCCCAGGGCGTCGTCAGGGTGGAGATGGGAGAGCTGTTGCAGATGCTGGAGCGGGCCAGGCAGGTCATCGGTAGCTTCTGAGCGAGGAGGTGCGCCATGGGCTGGACCGACTGGGAGAAGGTCAGGGGAGAGGGCCTGGACTTCACCGACATCGTCTACGAGAAGAAGTTCCATACGGAGCTGGGCGGCGGGGTGGCCCGTGTCCTGGTGAACCGCCCGGAGACCTACAACGCCTTCACTGCCCACACCCTGGACGAGATGTTCCGCGCCTTCTACGACGCCAGCCATGACCCCCTCATCGGCGTGGCGGTGCTGAGCGGCACGGGCGACCACTTCGGCACCGGGGGCGACGTGGTCTGGGAGCAGTGGGGGCTCCGTGAGCAGTTCTACTGGCGCCCCATGCCCAACCGTCTCATCCGCATGTGCCGCAAGCCGGTCATCGCCATGGTCAAGGGCTACTGCATCGGCGGCAGCCACCACCTGGCCTACTGCTGCGACTTCACCATCGCCGCCGACAACGCCATCTTCGGCCAGAACGGCCCCCGCATCTCCAGCCCCGCCGATGGCTACATCATGCCCTATCTGGTGCGGGTGGTGGGGGCCAAGAAGGCGCGGGAGATATGGATGCTCTGCCGCCGCTACACCGCCTCCGAGGCGCTGGCGATGGGGCTCGTCAACAAGGTGGTGCCCCTGGAGAGGCTGGAGGAAGAAGTGGACAAGTGGTGCGAGGAGCTCCTCTCCGTCTCCCCGCGCTGCCTGGAGATCCTGAAGGCCGCCTTCGACTGGGAGCTGGACACCATGCCCCAGATAGGCGCCCAGATGAACTGGCTCTACCCCGACTTCTTCGACATCCCCGAGGGGAGAGAGGGGGGCACCGCCTTCCTGGAGAAGCGGCGGCCCCGCTTCTGGCAACTGCGTCGCCGGGAGGTGGAGCTGTTGCGGCGCGCTCTGGACGCCCTGGAGGAGGAGCTGGAGCGGGAACGCCAGGACGGCGGTCGCCAGGGAGACTAGGGCTCCCCCCCCTGTGGCTGCAGCGCCGCTGTGCTATCATAAGTGCAGCGATTTCACTTCGGGAGGGCCTGCGCCAGACCTCCGGAAAGGAGCACCGATGAAGGTAGGTATCGTCCTGCCCCACCTGGGATTGGCAGCCAGCCCCGAGGCGGTGGTGGAGGCGGCGAGGCGGGCGGAGGAGCTGGGCTACGACACTCTCTGGATAACCGAGCGGCTCCTCTACGCCCTGGAGCCCCAGTCTCCCTACCCGGGCACGCCGGACGGCTCCCACCCCGAATTCTTCAAGCGCTCCATAGACCCCTTCATAACCCTGGCAGTGGCCGCCACCCAGACGCGGCGCATCGGCATCGGCACCAACGTGGCGGTCATGTTCTACTACAGCCCCATCGTCCTGGCCCGCCTCCTCACCGCCCTCGACCTCTACTCCGGCGGGCGCCTCCTGGTGGGGCTCGGCCAGGGGTGGAACAAGGACGAGTTCGACGCCGTGGGCGTCTCCACCAGGGGACGCACCCGCCGGGCGGACGAGTATCTGGCCGTCCTCAAGGCCATCTGGATGCAGGAGCCCGTCCAGTTTGAGGGGCGCTATTACCGCATCCCCAAGTCCATCATCCAGCCCAAGCCCCTCCAGAAGCCCCATCCCCCGATATACATAGGCGGCTACGCCCCCGACGTCCTGCGGCGGGCCGCCACCCTGGCCGACGGCTGGACGCCCTCCGGGCGCACCGTGCGCACTCTCTCCCGCATGGCGGAGATGATCAGCACGGTGAAGGAGCTGGCCCGTCAGGCCGGCCGCGACCCGGCCCAGGTGAAGGTGATAGTGCGGGGGAACGTGGAGCTGACCGAGAGCCCCCTCAAGGCAGAGGAGCGGGCCATCTTCATGGGCACCCTGGAGCAGATCAAGGGCGATGTCCAGGGCCTGCGGGAGCTGGGCGTGGACGAGGTCTTCTTCGACCCCACCTTCTCCACGGCCGTCAGGACTCGCGAGGACTACTTCTACCGGCTGGAGGCCCTGCGGGAGCTGGCCTGACGCCTCCGGCCCGGACCATAGATCAGGGAGGAAGATAGCGAATGGTAGACATAGGCGTGGGTCTGCCGTCCACCATCCCGGGGACGCCGGGGGAGACCGTCATCCGGTGGGCGCAACTGGCCGATGAAGGCCCCTTCTCTTCCCTCTCCGTCATAGACCGCGTCGTCTATCCCAACCAGGAGCCCATGGCGGCGCTGGCGGCCGCCGCGGCGGTGACGCGGCGGGTCAGGCTCATGCCCTCCGTCCTCCTGGCCACCTTGCGGGAGCCGGTCATGCTGGCCAAGCAGGCGGCCACCGTGGACGTCCTCTCCGGCGGCCGCCTGACGCTGGCCCTGGGGATCGGCGCCCGTCCGGACGACTACCAGGCCACGGGGCAGCCTTTCCGCAACCGTGGCCGCCGGCTGGAGCGCACCATCGAGACGATGCGTCGCATCTGGCGGGGCGAGCCCCTGAGCGACGAGGTGGGTCCCATCGGCCCCCGTCCCGTCCAGCCCGGCGGTCCGCCCATCCTCATCGGTGCCAATGCCGAGGCGGCCATGGCCCGCGCTGCCCGCATCGCCGATGGCTTCATCGGTACCCCGGCCGTCCTGGGCCGGGCCCAGGAGGTGGCCCAGTTCATCAGGAACGCCTGGCGGGAGGCCGGCCGCTCCGGCACCCCTTCCCTCAAGGCTGCCGCCTACTTCGCCCTGGGCGACGTCGAGAAAGGCGCCGCCTACCTGCGGGACTACTACGCCTTCGCCGGACAGGGTGCCGAATACGTAGTCCAGGGGATGGTGACCACCCCAGAGGCGGTCCGCCAGGTCATCAAGGTGTGCGAGGAGGCCGGTTTCGACGAGGTATGCCTCTGGCCCACGGTGGCAGACCTGGACCAGCTACGGCGACTGGCGGAGATAGTGGCCTAGGCGCGGCCGCCCCGGGAGAAGGCAGGGGAGCGGACAGGGCCCCTCCCTTGACAAACGGGGAGGGGCCCTGTCAATCTGTTAGGTGGGCCGCTAGCTCAATCGGCAGAGCAGCGGACTCTTAATCCGCGGGTTCCGGGTTCGACTCCCGGGCGGCCCTCCA
>DAOTWZ010000065.1:0-23082 GCA_034435615.1 Dehalococcoidia bacterium | reverse complement strand
GGGCTATGGGCCGCAGCCGCTTCCGCTCCTCGGGGCTGGCCGGTATCGCTGGCAGCGACAGCACCGCGAACTTCATAGCTCTACCTCCTCGCTGCTCGCAGGTATGTGGGGGATCATGGGCCCGGTTCCAACCGGGGAGCGAGCGCTCCGTCTCCCGCCTCCCCGAAACCCCTGGGCCCTGTCTGGCGGGTCAGTCCCCGCCGGCGGTAGCCTGGACAGCTCCTCCTTGCCCTCGCACCCCTCACCTCCTTCCCCAACGGCGGTGAGCCATCGGCGATGAGGGGAAGCGGCCCCGTCCTGGCGCCGCGCCTCTCCCTCGTCAGCAGAAGGGCGCCCTTCTCGCCCTCAGGGAGTAATAGTCAATATGTGGAGCCTTGTCAAGGTTTCAGAGGCTGCCATAACCCCCTGTTTCTCATCATTTATGCTTCTATTTGCAACACCGCCGCCCCGGACGCCCCCGGAGCGAGCGCGTCCACTACCAGTGGGGCGAGGAGAGAGCGGGCGCTGGGGTAAGGGCCGGCCCTAGGCCTGGTCGCCCCTGGGGGGCGCATCGACGGCCCGTCTGGACGAGGACGTTCGCTCCCAGGGCTCCACCGGCCCGGGCACCACCCGGAACAGGGGATGGGCCTCCGGCGGGGCATCGGGCAGTCCCAGCGCCCACCCGGGAGCGCGGCGCTCCAGTTTCCGCCTGAGATGGGCCAGCTCGAAGGCGAGCTGGCCGGAGGTCACTGATAGCAGGGAAAGCGGCGGGGGCGCTGGCCAGGGACGAAAGCGATAGCCGCGCCGCGTCGCCTCCCGCCAGACGTGGAAGAGGTAGGCATCGATGGCGGCGACGGGATCGGGGGCGCTCCTGAAGCGCTGGAGCTGGGGATGGCTGCGGTAGCCCCTGGTCTGGCCAGTCAGCACGGAGCGGGCGAGGAGTCCCTCCCGCCACAGGGCTACCAGCCCCTGAGGGTCCAGGTAGCGGGGATGAAGGCTCCAGAGGCGCAAGCGAGGCTGCCGGCCGCAGCCTGTCAGTGGCAGGGGCGGGGCGTGCCGCCGCCCTCGGCCGTGGAGAAGCTGTGGCCGCAGGCGCAGCTCCGGACGGCGTTGGGGTTGTAGATGGTGAAGCCGGCCCGCATCAGGTCGTCCACGTAGTCTATCTCGGCACCCTGGAGGAGGGCGGCGCTCTCCGGGTCCACCACGATGCGCACGCCACCCTGCTCGATGACGAAGTCATCCTCCTCCACCTCGCGCGCCAGGGCCATGCCGTACTGGTAGCCGGAGCAGCCACCACCGACGACGAAGACACGCAGGGCTCCCTCCGCGCCCAGGCCCTTCTCCTCCATTATCTCCCTGGCCTTGGCCACGGCCTTCTCGGTCATGCTTATGAGGGCCGCTCCGGTGGTCATCCTCATCCCTCCTCGGTCCTGTGCCTTTTTGGCAAGTGCACTGTTATTATATCCTGGCGCTGTCCACCTGGCAAACGCCCGTCTGCCCTCTAGGGGCGGCTGGCGGCGGCGTCGGCCTGGGGAGCCGGGGCGTGGTGCCCGTCCTTGCGGTGGATGGCGTGCCCCATGACGTCCATGGGCACCGAGAGCGGCACCACCTTCCAGAAGAGGGGCAGGTAACGGCCCCAGTTCTCCAGGATGTGACGGGCCCAGGCGCTCCCCGTCTTCAGGGCGTGCTCCTCGATGAGGGAGCGCAGAAAGGCCTCGTCCTCCGGTCGCTCCACCCGCTCGATGCCGATGAGCTCCGGGTTGTAGCGGCTGGGGAAGGTGCCGTCCTCGTCCAGGACGTAGGCGTTGCCCCAGGACATGCCGGCGCCGAAGTTGCGGCCGGTGCGGCCCAGCACCACCACCAGCCCCTGGGTCATGTACTCGCAGCAGTGGTCGCCCGCTCCCTCCACCACGGCGATGGCGCCGGAGTTGCGGACGGCGAAACGCTCGCCCGCCCGCCCGGCCACGAAGAGCTTGCCCCCCGTGGCCCCGTAGAGGACGGTGTTGCCCACTATGACGTTCTCGTGGCTCCGGAAGGGGGCACCCTGGGGCGGCCGGACGATGATCTCGCCGCCACACATCCCCTTGCCCACGTAGTCGTTGGCCTCCCCCTCCAGGACGAGGCGCATCCCGTTGATGCACCAGGCGCCGAAGCTCTGGCCGGCCGTCCCCCGGTAGACGATCTCGATGGTCCCCTCGGGGAGGCCCGGCAGGCGGTAGCGGCGGGCGATCTCGCCGGCGATGCGGGCGCCGGCCGTCAGGTCGCTGTTACGGATGGTGGTCTCCACCCGCACCGGCCGCCCTTCCTCGATGGCCGGCCGCACCTGCTCCCAGATCCTGTCATCGGCACAGGGGTGGGGGCGGTCGTTGCGGGGCTGGACGCAGCGGCGCGGGAGGACGCGGTCGGGGTCCACATCGGCCAGGATAGCATCGAAGTTGAGGGTGCGGCCGCGGTGCCCCTCGGGCAGCTCCCGCGGGGCCAGCAGGTCCACCCGGCCTATGATCTCCTCCAGGCGACGATAGCCCAGGAAGGCCAGGATCTCCCGCACCTCCTCGGCCACGAAGGTGAAGTAGTTGACCACCCACTCCACCTGACCCACGAAGCGCTTCTCTATGAGGTCCGGCCGCTGGGTGGCGATGCCAGTGGGGCAGGTGTTCAGGTGGCACTGACGGGCCATGTCGCAGCCGATGGCCACCAGGGCGGCGGTGCCGAAGCCGTACTCGTCCGCCCCCAGAAGGGCAGCCATCACCACGTCCCGTCCCGTCTTGAGGCCGCCATCGGTGCGCAGGCGGACGCGGCCCCGCAGGCCGTTCAACACCAGCACCTGCTGCGTCTCGGCCAGCCCCAGCTCCCAGGGGCAGCCAGCGTTCTTGATGGAGGAAAGGGGTGAGGCGCCGGTGCCTCCCTCCGCCCCCGAGATCTGGATGTAGTCGGCGTAGGCCTTGGCCACCCCGGCGGCGATGGTCCCCACGCCGCTCTCGGCCACCAGCTTCACCCCCACCCGGCCCTGGGGGTTGGCCTGCTTCAGGTCATAGATGAGCTGGGCGATGTCCTCGATGCTGTAGATGTCGTGGTGAGGGGGCGGCGAGATGAGCGGTATCCCCGGGATGGCGTGTCGCACCGAGGCGATGAACTCGTTCACCTTGTGGCCGGGTAGCTGGCCCCCCTCGCCCGGCTTGGAGCCCTGGGCGATCTTGATCTCCATCTCCTCGCCCATCACCAGATACTCGGTGGTGACACCGAAGCGGCCGGAGGCCACCTGCTTGATCTTGCTGGAGGCGGAGTCGCCGTTGGGCATGGGTGTGTACCAGTCCCGGTCCTCGCCCCCTTCGCCGGTGTTGCTCTTGCCCCCCAGCCGGTTCATGGCGATGGCCAGCGTCTTGTGGGCCTGGGGCGAGAGGGCGCCCATGGACATGGCCGCCGTCACGAAGCGCTTGACGATCTCGCTGGCCGGCTCCACCTCGTCGATGGGCACCGGCGGGCGGTCGCTGCGGAATTCCAGCAGGTCCCGCAGGGTGCGGGGCGGCCCGCCGTGGACGAGCCGCGAGAACTCCTTGTAGTCCTCGTAGCTGCCGGACTGGACGGCCTTCTGGAGGGCCGTCACTACCTGGGGGTTGAAGCCGTGGTACTCCCCCTCCCGACGGAAACGGACGTAGCCCACGTCCGGCAGCCGCCGCGCCTGGGGATAGGTCTGGAAGGCCTCCCGGTGCCAGTGCAGGACGTCCTCGGCGATCTCCCGCAGGCCGATGCCTCCCAGCCGGGCGGGAGTGCCGGTGAAGTAGCGGTCCACCACCTCCTGGCTGAGGCCAATGATCTCGAATATCTGGGCACCGCGGTAGCTCCGCACCGCCGAGATCCCCATCTTGGACATGACCTTGAGAAGGCCCCGCTCCACCGCTTGGCGGAAGTTGTCCAGCACCTCCTCGATGTCCGCCTCCTGCATGTCCCTCTCCTGGAGGAAGGAGCGCAGGGTGGCCAGGGCCAGGTAGGGATAGATGCCGTTGGCCCCGTAGCCCAGCAGCAGGGCGAAGTGGTGCACGTCCCAGGCGGCCCCCGTCTCCACCACGATGTCCGCCTTCATCCGCTTCCCCTCGCGGATGAGGCCGTGGTGGACGGCGCCTACCGCCAGGAGCATGGGTATGGCGGCGTGGCCCTCGTCCACGCCGCGGTCGCTCAGGAGGAGGATGTTGTAGCCCTCGTCCACCGCCTGGCTGGCCTCGCGGCAGACCCGCTCCAGCGCCTCCGCCAGGCCGTCCGGGCCGCGCTCCACGGGGAAGAGGACGGAGACCTCCCGCAGGCGGAAGGCGGGGTTGTCCAGGCGACGCAGCGCCTCCAGGCCGCCGGCCGTCAGGATGGGCGTCTCCAGGTGGATAACGCGGGCGTGCTCCGGCGTCTCCTCGAAGATGCTCCCCCGCGGGCCCAGGTAGCAGTCCAGGGACATGACCAGCTCCTCCCGCAGGGGGTCGATGGCCGGGTTCGTCACCTGGGCGAAGCGCTGCTTGAAGTAAAAGGGGAGGGGACGCCGCATCTGGGAGAGGACGGCCAGGGGGATGTCGTCCCCCATGGAGAAGACGGGGTCGTGGCCCTTGGCAGCCATCTCCCGCAGGATCATGCGCACGTCCTCGTTGGTGCAGGCGAAGGCGGCCTGGAGCTGCCCCAGGTCGACGCCGTCCAGCCCCTCCCGGCTGTGGCCATCGATGGAGAAGGGCTCCGGGAGACGCACCATATGGCGACGCACCCACTCCCCGTAGGGGCGGCGGCCCGTGACCTCGGCCATCACCTCCGTCTTTTTGAGGAGGCGACCGCGCTCGGTGTCCACCACCAGCATCTCGCCGGGGCCCAGGCGGCCCTTCTCCACGATGTGGGCGTCGTCCATCTCCACGATGCCCACCTCGGAGCCGGCCACTACCAGCCCGTCATCGGCTATCTTGTAGCGGAGAGGGCGCAGGCCGTTACGGTCCAGGGTGGCCCCCACCTTGGCGCCGTCGGTGAAGGCCAGGGCGGCGGGGCCGTCCCAGGGCTCCATGAGGCAGGCATGGTATTCGTAGAACTCCCGCCAGACGGGGTCCAGGTCGGGCATGCGCTCCCAGGCCTCCGGCACCAGCATCAGCATGGCGTGGAGGATGTCCCGCCCGGAGAGGACCAGCGCCTCCAGGGCGTTGTCCAGCATGGCCGAGTCCGACCCGCCAGGGACGATGATGGGCTTGAGGCTCTCTATCTCCTCGCCCCAGACGCTGGAGTGGAGCTCTGGCTCCCGGGCCCGCATCCAGTTGTAGTTCCCCTGCAGGGTGTTGATCTCGCCATTGTGGGCCAGCATGCGGAAGGGCTGGGCCAGGGGCCAGGTTGGGAAGGTGTTGGTGGAGTAGCGCTGGTGGAAGATGGCCAGCGCCGACTCGAACAGGGGGTCCTGCAGGTCCAGGTAGAAGCCCCGGAGCTGCCGGGCCACCAAGAGCCCTTTGTAGACCACCGTGCGGTGGGAGAAGGAGGGTATGTAGCAGTCCCTGAGCCCCTCCTGCCGGAGGGCGGCCTCCGCCTCCTTGCGCACCAGGTAAAGGGCACGCTCGTACTCGTCGCCGGCCAGGGGGCGGGCAGGCACGACGAGGGCCTGCTGGACGTCCGGGCAGGTAGAGAGGGCCTTGTCCCCCAGGACGCCGCGGTCCACGGGGACGGGACGCCAGGCCAGGAGCCGCAGCCCCCGCGCCGTCAGCCGCCCTTCGATGATGCGGCGGGCCCGCTCCCCTTCCTCGGGAGAAGGGGGCAGGAAGACCATCCCCACGGCCAGCTCCTGGGGCCGCTCCATCCGCAGGCCCAGCCGCTCCAGCTCGCGGGCGAAGAAGCGCCGGGGCACCTGGACCAGTATGCCGGCGCCGTCCCCCGTCTTGGCATCGGCGTCCAGGGCGCCGCGGTGAGTGAGGTTCACCACCGCCTCCAGCGCCTTCTCAACGATGTCGCGGCTCGGCTCCGCCGAGGGGCGGGCCAGGAATCCCACCCCGCAGGCGTCCTGCTCGAAAGACGGGTCGTAAAGGCTCTTGGGGAATGGACGCGCCGTCATTAGCTCCCGTCCTTAGGCCCTCGTCACACCTGACTGCCGAAAAGTATAAAGCCCCCGCCCTATGCCGGCCTAGAGGCAACGTCCAGGTAACGGGACGGTATTCGTTAGGTTCTTATGGAATTTAACACAGCCCCCAGTCAGCGTCAACGGCCGCACCGGCCTGCCGCCGGCCCCTTGCCAGCCCCACCTGCGGCGGCTAGAATATAGCACAGGTGTTCTGAGAGGGGGCCGGGTAGACCGTCGGCCGCGGAGGTCTTACCTTGTGGATTGGCGTCGAAAGGTTCTGGAGAAGAGCCGGCCCCCCGCCCATGGCAGCGGGCGAGGCGGCCCCAGTACAGTAGAGCGGAGGCAGGTCATGAAGGTTGTCTTCCTGGAGGACGTGGAGGGCAAGGCCCGCGTGGGCGATGTCAAAGAGGTGGCCGACGGTTACGCCCGCAACTACCTCTTCCCCCGCCGGCTGGCCGCCCCGGCCACCCCTCACTACCTGAACATCGCCCGGGCCAAGGCGGAGAAGGAGGCGCGGCGCCAGGCCAGGCTGGACCAGGAGGCCCAGGAGCGGCTCCTGCCGCGGCTGGCAGGCAAAAGCTTCACCGTTCAGGTGCGGGTAGGGCAGCAGGGGCGCATGTTCGGCGCCGTCACCAGCCAGGACATCGCCGAGGTGGTGCGCCAGGAGACCGGCGTGGAGCTGGACCACCGTCAGGTGGCCCTGGGGGAGCCCATTCGGGAGACCGGCACCTACACGGTGACCCTGCGCCTCACCCGCAACGTCCACGCCCAGATAGAGGTGCAGGTGGTGCCGCTGGGCGGCGAGCCGGCCGCCCCGGCGGAGGAGGCCCCGGCCGAGGAGGCCGGGCCCGAGACGGAGGGTTGAACCCGCGTGGGGGGTGGGGCCGTTGATCGTAACCGAGAAGCTGCCGCCCCATGACATAGAGGCAGAGAAGGCGGTGGTGGCCTCCCTCCTGGTGGACCCGGAGGCCATCTACAAGGTCGCTCCCCTCCTGAAGGGCGAGGACTTCTTCCGGGAGGAGCACCGCTGGATCTATGAGGCCTGCCGGGAGCTCTGGCAGCGGGGCGAGGCCATAAACCAGGTCACCGTAGCCCACGAGCTGGCCCGCCGCGGCCTCCTGGAGCAGACGGGGGGCGTCGCCTACCTCTCCCAGCTCGTGGCCGAGCTGCCCACCCCCCTGGTGGCCGAGCACTACGCCCGCATCGTCCAGCGGGACGCCATCTACCGCAGCCTCCTCCAGGCCGCCCAGGAGATAGCCCAGTTCGCCTACCGGGCGGAGGACCCGGACGTAGGGCGGGTGCTGGCCCGCGCCGAGGCCCTCATCGCCGCCGTCCGCCAGACGCAGGAGGTGCGGGACTTCCAGCACCTGCGTGAGGTGCTGGAGGAGTACCAGCGCAGTCAGGCCGCCCTCACCAGTCCCGTAGCGGCGGAGGCCCGTGCCATCACTACCGGCTATATGGACCTGGACACCCTCCTCCTGGGGGGCCTGAAGCGGGCCGAGCTCATCATCGTCGCTGCCCGCACCGGCCTGGGCAAGACCTCCCTCCTCCTCAACTTCGCCCGCAACGCCGCCCTGCGACAGAAGGCCACTGTGGCCATCTTCAGCCTGGAAATGGCGGCGGAGCAGCTGGCCCAGCGCCTCCTGGCCATGGAGTCCGGCGTGGACTCCGCCCGCATCGGCACCGGCGTCCTCAACGACCGCGAGGAGCGACTCATCTCACGCGCCATCGGCCGCCTGGCCGACGCCTCCATCTACATAGACGACTCCCCCGTCCTCACCATGGCGGAGATAAGGGCCAAGGCCCGCCGCCTCCAGGTGGAGCGGGGGCTGGACCTGGTGCTGGTGGACTACCTGCAACTGGTGCGGCCCGACCTGCGGCTGGAGAACCGCGTCCAGGAGGTGAGCTACATATCCCGCTCTCTCAAAGCGCTGGCCCGCGACCTGGACGTGCCGGTGGTGGCCGCCGCCCAGCTCTCCCGTGCCGCCGACACCCGGGCCAGCCACATACCCCAGCTCTCCGACCTGAGAGAGTCCGGTTCCATCGAGCAGGACGCCGACGTGGTCATGTTCGTCTACCGGGAGGCCGCCTACATCCGCAAGGAGGAGTGGGAGGAGATGCACAAGGACAAGCCCTCCCAGGCCTACCCGGCGGAGGACGCCCAGATCATCGTCGCCAAGCACCGCAACGGCCCCACCTCCACCATCCACCTGCGCTTCCGCCAGAAGATAGCCCGCTTCGAGGACCTGCTGGTCCAGGAAGCGGAGGCCTGGGAGCCCCAGGGCTGACGGCCCCGGGCCCGGAAAGGAGCGAGGGCTTGCAGGCAGAAGAGACGACGCCGGCCTTCCCCGGCTTCCCCCCGGGCGACAGGGCTGCCCCCGTCCCCTACAGCTTCTTCACCGCCGTCCTCCCCCAGATAGAGCGGCCGGAGGAGCTGCTGGTCTCCGTCTACTTCTTCTTCGCCCAGGCGCGCAAGCGTCGGCAGCCCCGCTGCCTCAGCGAGGCAGAGCTCCTGGCCGACCCGGCCCTCCTCCAGGCCCTCTCCCGTCACTGCCCGGACCCCGCCCGCGGCGTCCGCGAGGGGCTGGAGCTGGCCGCCCGCCGGGGCACCCTCCTCCGCCTGCTGGACGGGCGGGGCCGCCCCCATTACGCCCTGAACACCCCGGCCAACCGTCGCGCCCTGGTCCTCCCGGAGGGGGGCGGAGCGCCCGTCCCTGCCCTGGCCCTGCCCAACATCTTCCGCCTCTATGAGGACAACATCGGCACCATAACCCCCCTCATCGCCGAAGAGTTGCAGGAGGCGGAGGAGCGCTACCCCTGGGCCTGGATAGAGGCCGCCTTCCGCGAGGCGGCCGAGCTCAACCGGCGCAACTGGCGCTACATCAAGGCCATCCTGAGACGGTGGGAAGTGGAGGGGCCACCCCATGAAAAGACTAGACGAGATCCTGAAGCAGAGTGGCTTGCCGAGCGCTACCGGCGGGGAAAGGGCGGCGCCGCCCCCTGAGGCGGAGGCGGAGACTCCTGTCTGCCCGCACTGCGGCGGTGCCGGCCTCGTCCGGCGGGCCGTCCCCCTGGGCCACCCCGACTTCGGCAAGGCCTTCCCCTGCCGCTGCACCCTCTCCGAGGACGAGGCAGCCCGCCGGGAGCGCCTGCAACGCTTCAGCAACCTCCGCTTCTACCTCCGCCTCACCTTCGACAACCTGGAGCCCGCCGGCCGTGGCCTGGGCCCCCTGGTCCAGCAGGCCTACGCCCAGGCCGTGGAGGGAGCGCGCCGCTTCGCCGAGTCCCCCCAGGGATTCTTCGTTCTGAGCGGCCCCAGCGGCAGCGGCAAGACCCACCTGGCCGCCGCCATCGCCAACCGCTGCATAGAGCGGGGCACCCTCACCCTCTTCATGGCCGTCCCCGACCTCCTGGACCACCTGCGGGCCGCCTACCGCCCGGAGGCCGATACCCCCTACGACGACCTGTTCGAGCAGCTCCGCAGCGTCCCCCTCCTGGTCCTGGACGACCTGGGCAGCCACTCCGGCACCCCCTGGGCGGAGGAGAAGCTCTATCAGCTCGTCAACCACCGCTTCGCCGCCCAGTTGCCCACCGTCTTCACCCTGGCCGTCCCCCTGGAGCGGCTGGACCCCAAGCTACGCACCCGCCTCAGCGACCCCACCCTCTCTCGCATCTACCACCTGGGGAGCGACGGCCCCGCCGACCTGGCCCGCCTGGACAGCCTCTCCCAGCCCCTCCTGCGGGCCATGACCTTCGACAGCTTCGACCCCTCCCTCATCACCCGGGACGCCGAGGAGCTGCGGATGCTGCGGCACGCCTGGCGTCAGGCCCGCGAGTTCGCCAAGGAGCCCCGCTACTGGCTGGTGCTGGCCGGCCACCCGGGCAAGGGAAAGACGCGGCTAGCGGCGGCCATCGCCAACCACTGTCGGCAGCAGGGGCGGCAGGTGCTCTTCGTGGTGGTGCCTGACCTGCTGGACCACCTGCGCTCCAGCTTCGACCCTCGCCACCTCATCCCTTACGACGACATATTCGAGATGGTGCGCACGGTCCCCATCCTCGTCCTGGACGACCTGGGCTCCCACAGCTCCACCCCCTGGGCGGAGGAGAAGCTCTTCCAGATCATCAACTACCGCTACAACAACCTCCTGCCCACGGTGGTCACCACCAACCTCACGGTCTCCGCCCTGGACCCCAAGCTGCGGGCCCGTCTCACCGACCCCCAGGTGAGCACCATCCTCCTCATGGGCCGGTTCGACTTCTGGGAGCAGGGGAGGGAGGCGCCGTCCCTTCGCCGGCCAGGGCGGCGTCCCTAGTCAGCAGCAGCGGCGCGGCGACTGGGCCCTCTGCTGCAGGTAGGCCTCCAGGGCCCAGCGGGTGGTATCGTAGGCCAGCTCGTCCCAGGGGAGCTCGTCCGGGGCGAAGAAGCGGGCCTCCAGCACCTCCCGGCTGGGACCCGGCTCGCCCTCTCGCAGCCGCCCCCGGAAGACGATGGAGACTATGCCCGGGCCCTCCGGGGCCGGCCGCGAGAAGATCCCCACCAGCCCTTCCAGCTCCACCGCGATCCCCGCCTCCTCGCGGGTCTCCCGCAGGACGCACTCCTCCACCGACTCGTCGATCTCCATGTAGCCACCGGGGAAGGTCCAGTAGCCTCGCCGCGGCTCTATGGCCCGCCGCAGCAGCAGGACGCGCCCGTCCCGCTCCACGATGACGCTGACGATGAGCTTGGGGTTCAGGTAGTAGATGTGGCCCTGGGGACAGACGAGGCGCTCCCGCTCCTCCGTATCCAGCCAGCGCTCCTCCAGGGGGCTGCCGCACAGAGGACAGAAGCGAGGGGGCGGCGGGGGGTGGTGGAAGGCCATGGCGCTCTAAGGGCCCGGCCTGGCCTCCGGCGCCGGCAGCTCCCCCTCGATCCACTCCTCCCCTCCCTCGAAGACCTCCTTCTTCCACACCGGCACCCGCTCCTTGACGCGGTCCACCAGCCACTGCCCCGCCTCGAAGGCCTCCCGGCGGTGGGGAGAGGAGACGGCCACCAGGAGGGAGGTCTCCCCTATCTCTAGCCGCCCCACGCGGTGGAGGATGACCACGTCCGTGAGGGGCCAGCGGGCCTTCGCCTCCTCCGCCAGGGCCCGCATCACCCGGCAGGCCATCTCCGGGTAGGCATCGTACTCCAGGTAGAGGACGCGGCGGCCCAGGTTGTGGTCTCGCACCGTCCCCAGGAAGACGACGACGGCGCCGCTGGCGTCCCGGCGCACCTCCCGGGCAGCGGCTGCCACGTCCAGGGGCTCGCGGGTCACCTCAAAGCGCATGGCCGCCTCCGCTCACGGGGGGGATGAAGGCCACCTCGTCCCCCTCTTTCACCGGGTGGTGGGCGGGGACGTATTCGGCGTTGACGGCGTAGGCCACGGGGGCCTGGTAGCGGGCCAGGCCGGGATAGCGTCCCTGGAGGAGGCGGAACAGCTCGCTCACCGTGAGCCCCTCGCCGATCTCCACCTCGGCCTCCCCTTGCCCTGCCAGCTCGCGCAGCCGGGCGAAGAAGCGCACCTTAGCCCTCATGGCCAAGTCCAGTGTATGCCACCGCCCCCGGGCCGACAAGACGAGCTTGTTGCCGCCCCTGGCCAGCCCGTATCATGGGCCCATGCCGACGGGCCTCCTGGAGCGACTGGCCGGCCTGGCCCTGGACGCCCTCTTCCCGCCCCGGTGCGCCGTCTGCGGAGGGGGCGGCGCCCTCCTCTGCCGCCGCTGCCAGGAGGCGATGCCCCCCGCCGCCCCGCCCCGCTGTGACGGATGCTGGCTGCCCCGGGAGGGCGAGGGGCGCTGCCGGCGCTGTCGCCAGGCCCCGCCCGCCTTCGTGGCCGCCCGTGCCCCCTTCGTCTACCAGGGCACCGCCCGGGAGGCCGTCCACGCCCTGAAGTTCGGCGGCCTGTGGGCCATCGCCCCCGTCATGGCGCGGCCCATGGCCTCCCTCCTAGAGGAATGGACGCCACCGGTGGACGCCATCGTCCCCGTGCCGCTGCCGGGCCTGCGGGAGCGGCTACGGGGCTTCAACCAGGCGGCCCTCCTGGCCCGAGAGGTGGGCCGCCGGGCGGGCCTCCCGGTGTTGAAAGGGGCGCTCCGCAGGCGCTGGACGCCGCCCCAGACGGAGGCGACGGGAGAGGCGGCCCGCCGCGCCAACGTCAGGGACGCATTCCACGCCAGCGGCCGTCGCCTGGCCGGCCGGCGTCTCCTCCTGGTGGACGATGTCCTCACCACCGGCGCCACCCTGGACGCCGCCGCCCGCGCCCTGCTGGCCGCCGGGGCGGAGGCGGTCTGGGCGATGACCTTCGCCCGGGAGGACTGAGGAAAGAGAGGCCAGTGGCCCTTGACGCCCTATCCACCCGGCCTATGCTAGAGAGAAAGGCGAGGCCGATGGGCCCCGGGAGCCGGCGATGGAGCGTACGGAAGGAGAGCCCGCAGCGTTAGGCCGTCGCCTCCGGCTCCCTCTGTCGGGCCTGTTCTACGGCTGGGTCATCGTCCTCGGCGGCTTCGTCCTCCTCTACAGCGGCTACGGCGTCCAGTTCAGCTTCGGCGTCTTCCTGTCCGATATGGAGGCGTCGCTGGCGCCCGGCCAGCGGGCTGCCCTCACGCTGGGGTTCTCCATCTACGCCGCCATGTACAGCGTCTTCAGCCTGGCCACCGGCATCGCCACCGACCGCTGGGGGCCGCGGCCGGTGGTGCTGCTGGGGGCCCTGCTCTTCGGTGGCAGCCTCCTCTGGGTCTCCCGCGCCGGGAGCCTCTGGGAGTTCTACGTGGCCTACGGACTGCTGGCCGCCCTGGCCATGAGCACCTGCATCATCCCCGCCACCAGCACCGTCGTGAAGTGGTTCGTGGCCCGCCGTGGGCTGGCGGTGGGGATCGTCACTGCCGGGGTGGGCGCCGGCCAGCTCACAGTGCCCATCCTCTCGGCGCTGGCCCTGGTGCCCCTGGGCTGGCGGACGGCCTATCTGGTCTACGCTGTGGCCCTCTTCGTCATCTTCGCCGCGGTGGGCCTCCTAATGGAGCGAGACCCCGAATCCAAGGGTCTCCTGCCCTACGGGGCGGAACGGACGCCCCCGCCAGCCAATGCCAGCGGCCCAGCGCCGGCCCAGGACGACTCCTTCACCCTGGGCGAGACGCTGCGCTCCCTCCCCTTCTGGTTGGCGACCGTCTCCCTGGGGATGGTCTGGTCCATGGTCTTCCTGCCCTTTGTCCACCTGCCGCCCTTCGCCCAGGAGGAGCTGGGCCTCTCCGCCCAGGCAGCCTCCCTGACCATCACCACGATGGCGGTGGGTTCCCTCCTGAGCCGTCTGTTCGGCGGCCTGGTGTCGGACATGATCGGCCTGCGGGCCACCATGGGGCTCTCCATCTTCTTCCAGGGCGTGAGCTTCGCCGTGCTCTGGTGGACGGCGCTGGCGGGTAGCCCCGCCTTCCTCTACCTGGGGGCCCTCGTCTTCGGGCTGGGCTACGGGGCGGTGGCCGGCCTCTACGCCGTCCTCCTGGCCGACCTCTTCGGTCGGCGTTTCGCCTCCTCCATATCGGGGGCCCTCTTCGCCTTGGCGGGGAGCGCCTCGGGCATCGGCGTCTACATGGCCGGCCTCTTCTACGAGAGCACCGGCGGCTACGAGGGCGCCTTCGCCCTGGGCGCCCTGGTGAGCTTCCTGGCCCTTCCCCTCTTCCTCATGGTGCGCAGGCCCCAGCGGCGCCACGCCCCCGCAGCCGTCCCCTCCTGACCTCCGTCCTCAGAGGCCGCGACGGGGGACGGCCTCCTCCCTAAGGGCCGGCATCACCCGACGGGCGAAGAGCTCCATGGCCCGTAGCACCTCCTCGTGGGCCATGTCCCCCACCTCGAACCAGGCGATGAAGTGGGAGACCTGGAACTGGTCCCGCAGGAGCCGCAGCTTCTCGGCCACCTGCTCCGGCGTGCCGAAGGCCGCCCCCAGGGACGAGGCTATCTCCTGGAATTCCACGGAGGCCAGGTGCTCCTTGGACCTGGCGTAGAGGCGGTAGCTGCTGGCTACCCGCTCCCGGGAGTCGGGGGCGATCTGCCTGGAGAGGGTGCGGTGGAACCAGACGGTGTGGCGCTCCATGCGGCGGAGGGCCGCCTCCCCGTCCTCGTCCACGTGGACCTGGGCCAAGGCGCCCACCTCGCGGGGCATAGCATCGTGGCCGGCCTCCTGCAGCCCCTGCCGATAGCCCTCCAGGTTGGCCTGCATCTTGTCCGGCGGCGTGATGCTGGGGTTGATGAGGAGGTTAGCCCCCCGCAGACCTGCCTTGCGGAAACTCTCCGGGCTGATGGCGGCCATCCAGAGGGGCGGATGTGGCTGCTGCACCGGCCGCAGCCGCACCGGTATGTCCCGCAGGCGGTAGAAGCGCCCCTGGAAGTCCACCCGGCCCTCCCTCCAGGCCTGTAGGAGGATCTCCACGCCCTCGTCGAAGCGGGCCGCCGTCTCCTCGGGGTCCAGCTCGAAGCCGGCCATCTCTAGGGGCTGGTAGCCGCGGCCCAGGCCCAGCTCCAGCCGTCCGTGGCTGAGGATGTCCACCATCGTCGCCTCGGTTACCGCCCGCATGGGGTGATAGAAGGGTAGGAGCACCACCGCCGTGCCCAGGCGCACCCGCTGCGTGACCCGCGCGGCCGCCGCTGCCATCACGTAGGTGGACGGGATGTTGCCGTAGGCGGTGAAGTGGTGCTCGGCGAACCAGACGCTGTCGAAGCCCAGCTCCTCCGCCCAGCGCACCTGCTCCAGGGCCTGGTCGTACCGCTGGACATCGCTGCGGCTGGAGAACTCCGGCGTGGAGATGACGAACATGACGCCGAACTTCATGGGGAGCGCACCTCCTCTCTGCACGGGGCCGCCGATGCCTAGAGTTGTAGCACCGGGGCCGTCGCCCTGTCAAAGCGGGCGGGGTGCTAGTCCCGGAAACGGCGGAGGAAGTCGCTGACGGCCCGGTTGAAGCCCGGCGCGTCCTCGATGTTGACAGAGTGGCCGGCGTCCAGCGCCGCCACTTCCAGACAGGGCATGTGGGCCTCGGCGTAGCGGCGCGACTCCTGGAAGCGCTCCTCCCGCTCACCCACCACCAGGAGTGTGGGGACGCGGTTCTCCCCCAGGCGGGACCGCACGGAAACGCGGGGGACCGTGTAGAGGCCGGTATAGGCGATGCCGGCCGGGTCGTGCAGGGAGAGGTCCCTCACCAGCGCCTCCTTGGCCTCCCGGGGGAAGCGAGAGGCGCGCAGAGGGCTCAGAAAATGGTCCCGCAGGGCGCGCCGGCCATCCCGCAGGAGGCGCTCCGCCTCTCGCTCCATTACAGGACGGATGGAGCGGTCCCAGCCTTCCGGCGCCAGGGCGGAGGTGGAGTTGGTGAAGACCTGGGCCAGCACCCGCTCCGGATAGGCGAGAGCGTAGCGCAGGGTCAGCCCCGCTCCCAGGGACTGCCCGCACAGGAACCAGCGCTCCGCCCCCAGGGAGCGTCGCAGCGCCTCCAGTTGCTCCACGTAGCTATCGGGCAGGTAGGGGCCCGGCGGCTGCGGCGTCGGCGAGCGACCGTGCCCCAGCAGCTCTATGATCACCGGGCGGGCGACCCTAGAGAGGGCCTCCAGGTTCAGGAGCCACTGGGCGCGGCTGGAGAGGTAGCCGTGGACCAGCACCAGGTAGGGGCCCTGGCCCTCGTGCACCTCGTAATAGAAGAGCGGGCCGTTGTCGTTCACCCTCTTCCCCCGCTGCGATTAGATACTACGGGAAAGACGGGGCAGGCGCTACAGGCTAGACGAGGAGGGCCACCAGGAGGCGGCCCGGGCCGTGGACGCCCAGCGTCAGCTCCAGCTCGATATCGGAGGAGCGGCTGGGGCCGGTGATGAGGACGAGGCTGGCGGGGAGGGCCGCCGCGTCCAGGGAGCGCAGGAGGGCGCCGTGGTCGGGCAAGAGGGCGGCGGCCGGCAGGAGGGCCAGGTGGACCGGCGGCAGGAGGGAGACGATGCGGGAGCCGGCGCGGGAGGAGTCCACCACCAGTGTCCCCGTCCGGGCAAGGCCGGCCACGGCACCGGTTATCCCCAGGCAGGCGCCGGCCACGGCCCGTGGCCCCTGGGATGGGCGGACCACCCCACGGCCACGGTTCTTCAGCAGCCCCTCCAGGCCCGCCGTCTCCGGCTCCTCCGTCAGGGCCACCGGGCCGGGGCCGGCCAGGGCCAGCGCCTCGTCCAGCACCTCCGGCAGGCCGTCCCGGCCCGTCCGGCGCACCAGCGCCCCCAACTGGGCGGCCGCCTGACAGAAGGCCGTCGTCAGGTCGTCCAGGGGGGTAGCGTAGGCCACGAGGGGAGGCTCCCCCTCCAGGCGAAGGACGGGCCGGCCGTGGGGGTGGGCCGACCGGCGGGCCAGCCGCTCCCGCAGCCGTCCCAGGAAGCGAGCGCGGTCGCCGGACTCCCTCTCGGGCGTCATCCGTTCTCCCTCCACCAGTCCCGGAAGCCGCGCGAGGGAAGGGACGGCAGCGCCCGTCCCGCCGCCCAGCGGGAGACGAGGGGGAGGCGTCCCACCCCTGGCAGCCGGGCCAGGGGGGCCAGGGCGTGCAGGGCCCGCAGGCTCCAGCGGTAGAGGCGCGGGGAGGCCCAGAGGCGGGCCCAGGCCCTCCACACCAGCCTCTCCGCCGCGCCCTCGGGAGGGCGACGGCGCCGCAACGCCAGCAGGAGGTCTTGCAGCGGTATGCCGACGGGGCAGGCCTGCCAGCAAGCGCCGCAGAGGGAGGAGGCGCGGGGAAGCTCCTGTGCCGCCGCCGAGGCGGGGAGCAACAGGGGCGTCAGCACAGCGCCGATGGGCCCCGAGTATACCCAGCCGTAGGCGTGGCCCCCTATCTGGCGGTAGACGGGGCAGACGTTGAGACAGGCGCCGCAGCGGATGCAGTGCAGCGCCTCCTGGAACTCGCTGCCCAGGAGGGCGGAGCGGCCGTTGTCCAGGATGACCACGTGCAGCTCCTCGGGGCCGTCCGCCTCCTCAGCACGGCGGGGCCCGCTGATGATGGAGGTGTAACAGCTCAGGGGCTGCCCGGTGGCAGAGCGGGCCAGCAGGGCCAGCAGCACGTCCAGCTCGGCGAGGTCGGCCACCAGGCGCTCCATCCCCATCACGGCCACATGGACGCGGGGGAGGGAGGTGACCAGCCGGCCGTTGCCCTCGTTGGTCACCAGCACCAGGCTCCCCGAGGCAGCCACGCCGAAGTTGACGCCGCTTATCCCCATATCGGCGCTCAGGAACTCCTCCCGCAGGCGGGCGCGGGCGAAGGCGGTGAGGCGGGCAGGCTCCTCCGGCAGGGGGGAGCCGGCCACCTGCCCGAAGAGGGCCGCTATCTGCCGACGGTCCTTGTGGATGGCCGGCGCCAGGATGTGGGATGGCGTCTCGTCCGCTAGCTGGATGATCCACTCCCCCAGGTCGGTCTCCACCACCTGGACGCCCAGCCCCTCCAGGTAGCGGTTGAGGCCGATCTCCTCGGAGGCCATGGACTTGGACTTGACCACCTTGCGGACGCCGTGGCGGGCCGCCACCTGGCCGATGTAGCGGCGGGCGGAGGCGGCATCGCTGGCCCAGTGGACATGGGCTCCGCGGGCCAGGAGACGATCGGCGAACTGCTCCAGAAGCTCGGGCAGGCGGGCCAGGGTGCGGGCTCGCAGGGCCCGCGCGGTGGCCCGTAGCGCCTCGGCGTCGGCCAGCTGAGCGAAGGCGGCGGCCCGCACCTGCATGAAGCGGTCGGTGGCGCGGCGCAGATTCTGGCGCAGGAGGGGCTGGGCCAGGGCCGCCCGCGTCCGCGCTCGCAGGGGGGCCCGCTCCAGGGTGAACTCAGCCATGGGCCGCCTCCGCCTTGTCCAGAAGCTCCGCCAGGTGGGCCGTGGCGAGGGGCCGCCCCCGCGCCCGGGCCCGGCCGGCCAGGTGCAGCAGACAGGAGGTATCGCAGCCCACGAGGAGCTGGGGGGCGAGGTCGTCCAGCTCCTGGAGCTTCTCTTCGGCCATGGCTACCGATAGCTCCGGCAGCTTGACGCTGAAGGTGCCGCCGAAGCCGCAGCAGCGCTCCGCCCCCGCCCAGGGGACGATGCTGCAGCCGGCCCGCTCCGCCAGGAGGGCCGGCTGGCGCCGGATGCCCAGCTCTCGCAACATGTGGCAGGAGAAGTGGAGGGCGATGCGACGGCCGTCCGGCCGGGCAGGCAGGGCGGGGAGCCGGGCCATCAACTCCGAGAACTCCAGCAGACGCTCACCCACGCGGCGGGCCTCCTCCGCCTCGGCCGCCCGGCCGGCGGCGGCGAAGAGCTCCGGCCAGTAGACGCGGCACATGGTGGCGCAGGAGCCGGCGGGGCAGACGATGGCCTCCGCCCCCCGGTCCAGGGCCGAGGCCAGCGCCCGCAGAGTGGGGCGGGCCACCATGGCCGCCTCCCGGACAAGCCCGGAGTTCCAGGCCGGCTGACCGCAGCAGCCCTGCCCCTCCGGGAAGAGCACCTGGATCTCCCTCCGTCGCAGCAGCCTCACCACCGCCGCCCCGGTGTCGGGGGCTAGAGCGTCCACCACACAGGTGACGAAGAGCGCTACCTTGCGGGGGCCTCCCTCCATGGCTCCGTCCTTCGCTGGCGATGCCAGCCTAGCACCGGCCAGGGGCCCTGTCCAGGCGTCGTTGACGGCCGCCGATGCCCTGGCTAGAATGGGGCAGCCTTCCTCGGGGGTGACGTCATGGAGCTGGGCATCCTCCTGCCCCACGCCGGCATGGCCGCCGACCCGGCCAGCATCCGAGAGGTGGCCCAGGCGGCCGAGAGGCTGGGCCTGGCCTCCGTCTGGGCCGGCGACCACATCCTCCTGCCCCAGGAGCAGCGCTCCCACTATCCATACGCCGAGGAACCCCGGTACCCGGTGCCGGCGGAGCGCAACTTCCTGGAGCCCTTCACCACCCTGGCCTTCGCCGCCTGCGCCACGGAGCGGGTGCGCCTGGGAGTGTCGGTCTGCGTGGTGCCCTACCGCCACCCGCTGGCGCTGGCCAAGGTGGTGGCCACCCTGGACTTCCTCTCCTTCGGGCGGGCCGTCCTGGGCGTGGGTGAGGGCTGGCTGGCCGAGGAGTTCGCCGCCCTGGGCGTCCCCTTCGAGGAGCGGGCGGCCCGCACCGACGAGGCGCTGGCCCTGCTACAGGGCGCCTGGTACCAGGAGGGGGCCTTCAGCTTCCAGGGCCGCTTCTACAGCTGCGAGGGCGTGCTGGTGCGGCCACAGCCGGTGCAGCGACCCCTGCCCCTCTGGGTGGGAGGGAACGGGCGGCGGGCCCGGGAGCGGGCGGCCCGCTACGGGACGGCCTGGCACCCCACCATCTGGCACCTGGGCCCCGCTGACCTGGCCCGCCGCTACCGGGAGGTGCAGGAGCTGGCCGAGAGGGCAGGCCGCGACCCGGCCTCGGTTGGCCTCACCCTCTTCGCCCCGGCGGAGGTGGCGGAGGAGCCGCCGGAGCGGCCGCCCTGGGAGACGGGGGGCATCGTGGGGCCGCCAGCCTACATAGCGACGGTGCTCCGCCAGTACGAGGAGGCGGGAGTGGAGCACGTCGTCCTGGCGCTGGGACGGAGCGGCCGCCGCCGCATGGAGAACATGGCCGCCATAGCGGAAGAGCTGCGAAGAGCATAGACCCCGCCTCCCCTGAGGGAGAGGACGGCCCGCTCACGGGCCGCGCCCTGGGGACACTCCGGCACCCGGGACGAACCCCGCCACGCCCGCGCCGGAGCTTTGAGCTATCGCCCCGGCCGGTCGTAGAATGGGGAGAAGTCGCCACGGATGAGCGAAGCCCTGGCCGCTCTCCGGGGCCTCGTAGCGGAGGGCGCGCCCTCCGACCACAGAGCCGATGCGGGACGAAGTGGAGCGAGCAGGAAGGGCCAGGAGGGGACAGGTCGGCCCTCTGGCGGGCGTCTACTACGGCTGGATAGTCCTGGCCGCTGGTTCCCTGGTCTTCTACTTCGCCTATGGCGTCCAGTTCAGCTTCGGCCTCTTCCTGCCCGATATCGAGGCCTCCCTCGCCCCAGGCCAGCGCTCCCTCCTGACCCTGGGCTTCGGCCTCTACTTCTCCCTCATGGCGGCGGTGAGCCTCTTCAGCGGCATGGCGACGGATCGCTGGGGACCGCGGCCGGTCGTCCTCCTGGGGGCGGTCCTGCTGGGCGGTGGCCTCTTCTGGGTCTCCCAGGCCCGTCACTTGTGGGAGTTCTTCCTGGGCTACGGCGTGGTGGCCGCCCTGGGGATGAGCAGCACCTGGGTGCCCATTCTCACCACGGCAGCCAAGTGGTTCGTCGCCCGGCGGGGGTTGGCCCTGGGCATCGTCGCCTCCGCCATCGGCCTGGGGCAGTTGACAGTCCCCTTCCTGTCCGGCCTGTTCCTGGCCCCCCACGTGGACTGGCGCACCGCCTACGTCGTCTACAGCGTCCTCATCCTGGTCACCTTCGCCCTGGCCTCCCTCCTGCTGGAGAAAGACCCCGAGAGCCTGGGCCTGGCCCCCGATGCCTCCCCTGCCCGGGCTCCCACTGGCGCCGACCCCTACGCTGGCGAGACCTACTTCACGGTGGGGGAGGCCGTCCGCACCTCCGCCCTCTGGCTGGTGACGCTGACGCTGGCCCTCTTCTGGTCGGTGGTCTTCCTCCCCTCCGTCCACCTGCCGCCGTTCGTGGAGGAGGAGCTCGGTCGGTCCACCCAGGCAGCCTCCCTCACCATCACCATCGTCGGCCTCGGCTCCATAGTGGCCCGCCTGCTGGGGGGCGTGCTGGCGGACGCCATCGGCCCCCGTCCCTCCACCCTGCTCAGCATCGCCTGTCAGGTGCTGGCCTTCGCTGCCATGTGGCTATCGGCCCTGTTGAGGGACCTCCCCCTGGCCTATGCGGGCGCCTTCCTTTCGGGTATGGGCTACGGCGGGCTGGCCACCCTCTGGGCGGTGGTGCTGGCAGACCTGTTCGGGCGGCGCTTCGCCTCCTCCATCGGCGGGGTGGTCTTCGCCGTGGCGGCCAGCTTCTCCGGCCTCGGCATTTACCTGGGTGGTCTTCTCTACGATATCAGCGGCGGCTACGAGGGGGCCTTCGCCCTGGCCGCCCTCATCAGCCTGGTC
Organism: Dehalococcoidia bacterium; assembly: GCA_034435615.1. Taxonomy (GTDB): domain Bacteria; phylum Chloroflexota; class Dehalococcoidia; order SM23-28-2; family HRBIN24; genus H17-190. The sequence goes on along the minus strand of DAOTWZ010000065.1, from coordinate 1,946 downwards.
AGCGCGGCGCCCTTCCTGGCGGTGCGACGGCCCAGCAAGCCAGCGCCCCAGGCCGCGGCCGGGGACGGCCACCCGCAGCCCGGGGCCGGGCGGGTTTGAGGGCAAGAAACGGGATTGCCGGCCCGCTGGCCAGCGTCCCACGCTGATGACAGCACACGTAACGCTGAGGAGATGGCGCCCAGAAGCGAGGACGCTGCGGGCCAGGGCGACAGGGCGAGGGCGGCGCCGCCCAGCGGGGAGAGTCGGCCCGGACGGCGGCCAGGCTTCTACTACGGCTGGGTCATCCTCCTGGCCGGCTTCCTCCTGCTCTACAGCGGCTTTGGCGTCCAGTTCAGCTTCGGCCTCTTTCTGCCCGACATCGAGGCGGCCCTGGCACCGGGCCGACGCGCCGTCCTCTCTCTGGCCTTCGCCCTCTACCTGGGGCTAGCCGGGGGCTTCAGCGTGGTCAGCGGCATCGCCACCGACCGCTGGGGGCCGCGGCCCACCGTCTTCGCGGGCGCCTTGCTGGCCGCCGGAGGTCTCCTCTGGGCCTCGCAGGCACGGGCGCTGTGGGAGTTCTTCCTGGGCTACGGCGTCATCTTCGCCCTGGGGATGAGCGTCACCTGGGTGCCGGCCACCTCCACGGTGGTCAAGTGGTTCATGGCGCGGCGGGGGTTGGCGGCCGGGGTGGTGACGGCGGGGGTGGGGGCGGGCCAGCTCACCGTCCCCCCGCTCTCCGCCCTGGCCCTTGAGCCCCTGGGCTGGCGCACCGCGCACCTGATCTACGCCTTGGGACTGCTGGCCGTCTTCTCCCTGGCCGCCCTCCTGCTGGAGCGGGACCCGGAGTCGCGGGGGCTGCGAGTGGAGGGGGCCGCTCCCTCCCCGGGGGCCGACCCGCAGGACGACTCTTTCACCCTGCGCGAGGCGCTGCGCACCCTCCCCTTCTGGCAGTTCGCGGTGGCCCTGAGCCTGCTATGGGCCGTGGTCTATCTCCCGGCTGTCCACCTGCCGCCCTTCGCCAAGGAGACGCTGGGCCTCTCCTCTCAGGCGGCCTCCTTCATCCTCACCGCCATCGCCGTGGGCTCCATCAGCAGCCGCCTCCTGGGCGGCGCCGTCTCCGACCTGGCTGGACATTACCGGACGCTGGTGACCGCCATCGCTCTGGAGGTGCTGGCCTATCTGGGGATGTGGGCCACGGCGGTGTTCCAGGTGACGCCCCTTCTCTACATCTCCGCCTTCCTGTTCGGCATCGGCTACGGGACGGTGGCCGCCCTCTACGCCGTCATCCTGGCCGACCTCTTCGGCCGGCGGTACGCTTCGTCCATATCGGGCGCTGTCTACGCCATGGCCGGCGGGGCCACCGGGCTGGGGGTCCTCCTGGCCGGCGTCCTCTACCAGCTCACGGACGGCTACGCCGGCGCCTTCCTCCTGGGCGGCCTCTTCGTCATCTCGTCCCTTCCCCTCTTCCTCATGGTGCGCCGCCCGCGGCGAAGGGCGACGACGCGCCGTCAGACGGCCATCCCCTGAGGCCCCGTCCTGTCTTGACGTTTTGGAGTTTCCACTTATTCTGAAAGAAAGGCGCGGGCTTCCCCAGCCTGGGAGCGATGGAACGAGCGGAAGACGAACCGGTAGGGGTAGGGCGGCGGCTGCTCCCGCGGGCCGGCTTCTATTACGGCTGGGTCATCCTGCTGGGCGGCTTTCTCGTCCTCTACTTCTCCTACGGCGTCCAGTTCAGCTTCGGCCTCTTCCTGCCCGATATCGAGGCCTCCCTCGCCCCAGGCCAGCGGGCCCTCATCACCCTCGCCTTCACCATCCAGGCCTCCATCTACGGTTTCGCCAGCGTCGTCACGGGCCTGGCGACGGACCGTTGGGGGCCGCGGCCCGTCTTCCTGGCCGGCGCCCTCCTCATCGCCGCCGGCCTCCTCTGGATGTCCCAGGCCCGCAGCCTCTGGGAGCTCTACCTCTCC
>DAOTWZ010000064.1:0-2622 GCA_034435615.1 Dehalococcoidia bacterium | reverse complement strand
GAGCGGTCTGGTGGCCGAAAGGGAGGAGGCGGTGGCCCTCACCGCGGCCACCATCCTGGCTGTCGCCTCGGTCCTCTGGCCCCCGGTCAGGGCCACGGAGCGCGCGGCCCTGGAGCTGAGACTGGACGGCAGGGGGCCTCTCTCGCCCCGAGAGCGCGAGGCCCTCATGCTCCTGGCCAGGGGCCTCACGACCAAGGAGGTGGCCCAGGCTATGGGCATCTCGCCAGGCACGGCCCGCAAGCTGCTGGAGCGGGCCTACCGCAAGCTGGGAGCTCGCAGCGGGATCGAGGCCGTCGCCAGGATCATGGAGCGCCGCTGAATGGCATACGGGTAGACGCACACTGTGGACCAGATATCCTGACGACCCTCCAGGTGGTGCCCGTCTCTACACCATAGCTGGAACAGCGGTGCCCCTCTAACCTCCTGCCGAAAGCGTCGACCGGCCCCACGGGAGCGCCAGTCAGCCCTCGTCTTTACGGTACATATGCTCTAATTCTGGCAGCGGGGCGGAGAGAGGGAGGCGGCCCGGAAAGGCCCTCTCGCTGGCGCCTCCAGGACTGCGGGCCAGGGCAGGCGTGGGGATGGGCATGGTCCCCGCCCTCCTCGCCACCCACCTGGCCCGGGTCGGCCACGTCTCCTTCCTGCCCGAGGACGAGGGCGAGCGCATGGGGGCCATCGCCCACCTGCCCGTCTCCCTCCTGCCCCTGCCCGCCCGGGCCCGGCGCAGGCTGGAGCTGCTGGGCGGCATGGGCGAGCTGGCCTGGCGCTGGGCCAGGGGCCTGGACCCCAGGCCCTTCCCCGTCGCCCCCCAGAAGACCGAGGAGGTGGGAGCAGAGATGGAGATGCCCTGCCCAGACCTCTCCCCCGAGGCGCTGTCGGCCCTCCTCCTCGCCCTGGCCAGGGAGGCCTTCGCCCAGGCGGAGGGGAGGGCCTGCAGAGGGCTGGAGCTCCTGGACGATACCCGCCAGCCAGGTGGCTAGTGAAGACCGCGGTCGCTGATGAGCAGTACAGCGCCTAGCGAAACCTCTCCCTGCTGGATATCGAAAGGCAAAGAGGGGCAGACGGGATGGCCGATGGATCCTCTTTGCAACTCATGCCTCGCTCGTTCCGATATCAGTCTTGGTTTTCCTCAGGCGCTCTGCAGGGCCTCAGCCGAATCCACGCTGATGGGCGTATAGACTCTTCCCCCTGGCCGTTCAGCGACCAAGTGTGCCTGTAATCGGATAGGGTGGCTGAAAGTCGGCGTCTGTGGGGCGTCTTACCTCGATCGCCTCCATCTTGTAGCCCATAGTAGCCATATAGAGCATAGCGCCGTCGCTATTCCAGCACAGCTCGAAGCGCTCACTGCCGGCCTCTTGCGTAGACGCACAGGTGGCCTGCTGTCCAGCTATCGTGCGACTGCTACGCTCGATGCGCAAGTTCTTGTTGGTCGCGAAGGTCAAGAAGTTGTTACTCTGAGAGGTGAAGAACTCGTCCCCCCTCGGTAGGGGCGTGGGCCCACTGCCTATGTTCTGACAGCTGCGCGCCTGATGCATACACATGACCGCAGCGTCCCCACCTCCCGGAGCAGACATCATCGTGAAGACCGGGCTTCCACCGACGATGAGATCCATCCGCCAGTTCGGCGCCTTCCAATAGAGCACCACCTGTTGGCCACCGGCTTGGGCGGAGTCCCTAGTAGTCGCGCCACCCCCTAAATCCCCGCTGGCGCTATAAGTGATTTTGTATTCGCTGCGTGCCCACCGCTGGGCTGCGTCCTGCAGGTCACGCTGGATGTCGGACGCCCCTGTCTGGCCACCTGCGCTGGGCGTCTGGGCACCGCCGCCGGTCCTCTGATCAGCCGAAGGCTGCTCCTCCCGGGCCTGCTCCCCTCCACCACCGCCGCAGGCGGCGAGGAGGAGCAGAAGGACTCCTGCGCCGCCCCACAGGACCGGCGACCACCGCCTAGGCATGACGTCCCTCCTTTCTCCGCGGCGGCTACGAAAGGCATGCCGCCGTCTGCCATAAAACGGCCTTGGCCAGTCACCCACCCACTAGTGGGTAGGAGCTATGATAATAGGTAGCGTTACAGCCCCTGTCAAATGGCCGTGGAGCTAGGCTCTAGCTCTTCAGGGCGCTTAACAAAACCCCCGGAGTGGCGTACAACTCCGGGAGGCGAGCGGCCAGGGCGGGCCGTCTCCTGCGAGCGACGGGCCGTTACCCAGCCGCTTCCTCCGCCGCCGAGGCCGAGCCCGAGGGAGAGGCAACCATCCATCCCCTAACCGCGCGGGGTTGGCGGGTATCTGTTCACCGTGACGACGGGCATCCTCCGGGAGATGTTCCTCGAGGAGACGGGTTTTGGGAGCGGGATGACTCTCGGGGGGCGGCTCCGCTCCTGGCTCTGGCAGGCGCAAGGGCCCAAGGCCACCTCCTTGCCGACGCCGGCTTCGATGCCGTCTCCCTGCGGCAACTGGCAGCCAGAAGGGGCTTGTGGCGCACATCCCCCTCAAGGGAGGGGGAGAGCCGAGGGACGGGAGGCGGCTCTCGGGCAGGAGACACCCGCGTCCCCTCCCTCTACCGGTTGCGGGGGGTGGTGGAGGGCGTCTTCGGGGCGGTGAAGACGAGGCTGTGGGGCGGCTACCT
>DAOTWZ010000063.1:0-33390 GCA_034435615.1 Dehalococcoidia bacterium | reverse complement strand
CGGGACGGGTGAGAGCCTTGGACGACTACGGACTGGACATGGACGAGGCCCTCCAGGCCATCGAGACGGCGGAGGTGCTGGTAGTCCGCTTCGCCATCCTGGAGAAGAGGCTCCTCATAGACTTCCGCACCAGCGAGACGGAGGGGCCCTTCATCGCCGTCGTGCCCAGGGCCGGCTCGCTGGAGGAGCGGTACAAGAGCCTCAAGCGCTTGCGGCCTCGCTTCCCCCTCCCGGAAAAGATCGTCGCCTTCATGTGGCAGCGGGCCTCCGTGGAGTCCTTCAAGCAGTCCGGCCTCTGGGAGCGGATAGTGGAGCGCCTGGTGGCCCTGGGAGGGCCGCCGATGTCCCAGCGCTGCGAGGCCGTCTATGAGGAGCTGCTGCGCGAGGAGCGGAGAGAGGTGCTGTCGGCCATACGCGGGGGCGAGGGTTACCAGTCCCTCTGGGAGCGGCAGCCCTAGACGACAGGCCCACTAAGGGGCGGGGAGAGGAGGCCCGGGTCCTCTCCGCTGTCCCTGCCAGTCACCATAATGGCTACCCCAGGCACCATAGACCTGCGCAGCGACACCGTCACCCTCCCCACCCCCGCCATGTACGAGGCCATGGCGAGGGCCGAGCTGGGGGACGACGTCCTGGACGATGACCCCACCGTCCGCCGGCTGGAGGAGCGGGCCGCCCGCCTCCTGGGGAAGGAGGCCGCCCTCCTCACCGCCTCCGGCACCATGAGCAACCTGGTGGCTCTCCTGGCCCACTGCCAGCGGGGCGACGAGGTGGTCCTGGGGAGCGAGGCCCACATCCTTCACTACGAGGTGGGCGGTGCCTACGCCCTGGGAGGGTTGGGCCTGCGGCCCGTTCCCAACGACGCCCAGGGCCGCCTCGACCTGGAGGCACTGCACCGCGCCATCCGGGCCGACAACATTCACTATCCCCGCACGGGCCTCGTCTGCCTGGAGAACACCCACAACCGCTGCGGCGGCACCGTCCTCACCGAGGAGGACACGGAGGCGGTGGCGGCGGTGGCGCGGGAGCACAGGCTCCCCGTCCACCTGGACGGCGCCCGCATCTTCAACGCCGCCGTGGCCCTGGGCGTGCCGGCAGAGCGGCTGGCCCGCCCCGTGGACTCCGTCTGCTTCAGCCTCAGCAAAGGCCTCTCCTGCCCCATAGGCTCCGTCCTCTGCGGCAGCGCCGAATTCGTCCAGCGGGCGCGCCGCTACCGCAAAATGGTGGGAGGAGGGATGCGCCAGGCCGGCATCATCGCCGCGGCGGGGCTGGTGGCCCTGGACAGCATGATCGACCGGCTGGCCGAGGACCATGAGAACGCTCGCCTCCTGGCCGAGGGGCTGGCCTCCCTGCCCGGGGTGGCCCTTTCGCCGCCGCCCCAGACCAACATCGTCTACTTCCGGGTAGCTGGCTGGAGCCCTCAGGCCTTCGTCCGCGCCTGTGCCGAGGCCGGCGTCCTCTGTCTCACGGAAGGGGAGCGGGTGCGCATGGTCACCCACCGTCACATCACCCGCCAGCTCGTGGAGGAGGCGGTGGAGCGGGTGGGCCGGGTGCTGGCGGAACACCCGCAGGAGGAGACCAGTGAAGTCTCGCACCGCTAGAGCGCTGGCGACCGCCCTCGCCGTCGGGGGGCTACTGCTGGCGCTGACTGCCTGCAACGGCTCCCAGGCCGAGAGCCAGGTAGAGACCGCGGACGTGGTCCAGCAAGTCCCCTGGGGGGCCAATGAGACCGCCCGCTACCGTATCCTCAGAGGGGGAGAGGTCACGGGCTCCGCCACCCTCACCGTAGCCCGCGAGGGGGGCGTCTTCACCGTTCGCCAGGAGTTCCGCGACGCCCGCGAGCGCTTCCGGGACGTGGTGACCGCCACGGTGGACGCCGCCACTCTCAAGCCACGGGCCGTGGAGCGCGTCCTCACCGGCCCGGAGGGGGAGCGCCGCTGTCGGGCCGAGTACGAGGGGGGGCGCGTCCGCGTCCACCAGGAGTCCGATGACGAGAGCCGCACCGATGAGATTGTCGTCCCTGCCCACGCCTACGACTCCTGGACGGACATCTTCCTCTGGCGCACCATGGGGCTGGACCGGGGCGCCAGCTTCGCTTACTGGGACATCGGCACCTGCATACTGTCCAAGCCGGGCAGCGCCATCATGCAGGTCACCGTCGTCACCAAGGAGTTCGTGACGGTGCCCGGCGGGGGGTTCGACGCCTGGCGCCTGGAGGCCCGCAGCGGTGGCCAGCGCCACCTCATATGGATAGCGGACACGCCCCAGCGCCCGGTGGTGCGCTACGACAACGGCACCCACCTCTTCGAGCTGCAAGAGCTGCGATAGGGTGACGGCCATGGCGGTGGTGCTCATCGTCAGCGCCCAGGATGCCCTCCGAGAGATGGTGCGCCAGGCGCTGGCCCAGCGGGGGCACGAGACTATCGCTGTGGGGCGGGTGGCTCAGGCGGAGCGGGCCACCCTCACCCTCCGCTTCGATGCCGCCGTCATCGCCAGCGATATCGGCCGCTCCCAGATGCTGGGCCTCGCCCGTTTCCTCCAGGGGCAGCCGGGGCCGCTGCCCCTCCTCTACCTGGTGGGGCCGGAGGAGCGCTGGCTGCCCGACGCCGTCCCTCTGCGGCCGGAGCTGGACGCCCTCCTCTGGCCTCCCTACAGCGCCAGCGAGATAGGCCAGGCGCTGGCCCGCCTGCTGGCCTTCCACCTGGACGGCGATACGGTGCTCCTGGGGGCCGCCCGCTTGCACCTGGCAAGCCGCACCCTGGAGGGACCGGCCGGTTCCGTCACCCTGACGCCGACGGAGTCCGAGCTGCTGGAGTATCTGGCCGCCCGTCAGGGCAGGGTGGTGCCCGTCAGGGAGCTGCTGCAGCAGATATGGGGCTTCCCGGAGGGCCAGGGGCCGCCGGAGCTGGTGCGGGCCCACATCAGCAACCTGCGGGGGAAGCTGTGGCAGGCCACCCAGGGCCGGCTCACTGTGCGCACCGTCCCTCGCCGTGGCTACTGCCTGCAGTGAGAGCGCCGCTATAATCATAATGTGAGGGCCGTGTACGGGCGGCCCACCGGGCCCCGGGGAGCGGGCGTAGCTCAGTGGCAGAGCACCGGCCTTCCAAGCCGGCTACGCGGGTTCGATTCCCGCCGCCCGCTCCAAGAGGAGGGAGGGGGCGCCGGCAGATCAGCCAGAGCCCATCCGAGCCGCTAGGGCCACCACAACACCCCTTGCCGGGACGCCGGCCCTGCTCCTCGCCATAAGCTAGGGGAGCATATAAAATATGAAGCGCCCTATGCCGCAGGGCAGCGAAAGGAGAGAACAGGGCTATGGGCAAGATCAACGTGGCCATCATCGGCGTGGGGAACTGCGCCTCCTCCCTGGTGCAGGGAGTCCACTACTACCGTAACGCGGACGAGAACGAGTCCATCCCTGGTCTGATGCACGTGAACCTGGGCGGCTACCACGTGGGAGACATAGAGTTCGTGGCCGCCTTCGACATCGACGCCAACAAGGTGGGCAAAGACCTCTCCGAGGCCATCTTCACGCCACCCAACAACACCTACAAGTTCGCCGACGTCCCCCATCTAGGTGTGAAGGTGGAGCGGGGCATGACCCACGACGGCCTCGGCAAGTACCTGACCCAGGTGATCCACAAGGCGCCGGGCAGCACCTCGGACATCGTCCGCATCCTGCGGGAGACCCAGACGCACGTGGTGGTCAACTACCTCCCCGTGGGGGCGGAGGAGGCCACCAAGTGGTATGTGGAGCAGGTGCTGCAGGCCGGCTGTGCCTTCGTCAACTGCATCCCTGTGTTCATCGCCCGGGAGCCCTACTGGCAGCGGCGGTTCGAGGAGCGGGGGCTGCCGGTGGTGGGTGACGACATCAAGTCCCAGGTGGGGGCCACCATCCTCCACCGCGTCCTCACCCGCCTCTTCCGTGACCGCGGGGTGCGTCTGGAGCGCACCTACCAGCTCAACTTCGGCGGCAACACCGACTTCCTCAACATGCTGGAGCGGGAGCGTCTCATCTCCAAGAAGATCTCCAAGACCAACGCCGTGACCTCCCAGCTCGATTACCCGCTGCCGGAGGGGAACGTGCACATCGGCCCCAGCGATTACGTGCCCTGGCTGCTGGACCGCAAGTGGTGTTACATCCGCATGGAGGGGACGGGGTTCGGCGGGGTGCCGCTGAACGTGGAGGTGAAGCTGGAGGTGTGGGACAGCCCCAACTCCGCCGGGGTGGTCATAGACGCCATACGCTGTGCCAAGCTGGCCCTGGACCGGGGGATCGCTGGCGCCCTCATCGGCCCCAGCGCCTATTTCATGAAGTCGCCGCCGCAGCAGTTCACCGATGAGGAGGCCCGCCGGCTGACGGAGGAGTTCATCGCCGGCCGGGACGGGCAATCGTCCGCCTGAGCGGTGGCCAGCGGCCCCAGGGCCGGGCGGGAGGGCCTCGGGCCCAGATGTGGAAGTACGTCCTGTTCGTGGTAGCCCTCCATACCCTGGGGCGCCTGCCCCTCAGGCCCCTGTACCGGTTCTGCGCTTGCGTGGGAGACCTGGTCTACTGGCTCTTCCCTCGCCTGCGGCGCAACGTATGGGACAACATGCGCCACGTCCTGGGCCCCCAGGCCTCCAGGGGCGAGGTGCGCAGGGCCGCCCGGCGCGTCTTCCGCAACGTGGCCAAGTACTACGCTGACCTGGTACACATGCCCCGCCTCGACCTGAACGACCTCTATCACCGTCGCATGAACATCCGCGGCCTGGAGGAGAACCTGCGCCCCGCCCTGGCCCAGGGGCGGGGCGTCATCATCATGAGCGCCCACATGGGCAGCCCGGAGCTGGCCATGCAGGCCCTCCTCATGGCCGGCATCCAGGGGATGGCGCTGACGGAGCCGCTACGGCCGGCCCGCCTCTCTCGGCTGGTGGACGGCCTCCGCTCCTCCCAGGGCCTGACCTTCCTGCCCGTGGGGGTGACCGGGGTCAAGGCGGCCATGCGCACGCTGCGGTCGGGCGGGGTGGTCGCCCTGATGGGGGATAGGGACATAGAGGGCCCCAAGGCGCTGCTGCCCCTCTGCGGCTACGAGACGCTGGTGCCCACGGGCCCCATGGAACTGGCCCTGCGGACGGGGGCTACGGTGATACCGGCCTTCTGCTACCGGCGGGGCTGGGAGGGGCTGGAGGTGGTGCTGGAGGAGCCGCTGGAGCTGGTCCGCACCGGCAACTTCCAGGAGGACGTCCTGGTCAACACCCGTCGCTTCCTGGAGCGGTTCGAGCGCTACCTGCGCCAGGAGCCCAGCCAGTGGCTGGTGCTGGAGCGGGTCTGGGACGCCGCCATGACGAGGGAGAGAAGGGATTGAGCGACAGGGAGCTGGGAAAGGCAGACCTGCACGTGCACACCGCCCTGGGAGACGGCATGGCCTCCCCCCGCGAGATCCTGGAGTACGTGGAGACGCACACTGACCTGGACGTTATCGCCATTACGGACCATGACAGCCTGCGCGGCGCCTGGGAGACGCGCGAGCTGTGGGCCCGGGGGAGCTACCGCTTCCAGGTGGTCATGGGGATGGAGGTGACGGCGCTGGAGGGGCACCTGTTGGCCCTGTTCATAGAGGAGCCGCTGCCCAGTCTGCGGCCGGCGGAGGAGATCATCGCCGCCATACACCGCCAGGGAGGGCTCTGCATCGTTCCCCACCCCTTTAGCTGGATGACCCGCAGCCTGGGGCGGCGGGCCCTGGAGCGCCTCCTGGCCTCCGGAAGAGAGGGCGTCTATCTGGATGGCCTGGAGACGGCCAACGCCTCCCCGGGGGCGAAGCCCGGGCAGCGCCCAGCGCGGGAGCTGAACCAGCGCCGCTACCACCTGGCCGAGGTGGGCGGCAGCGATGCTCACTTCCTGGCGGCCATCGGCAGCGCCTACACCCTCTTCCCCGGCCGCACCGCTGAGGAGCTGCGTCAGGCCATCCTGGAGCGCCGGACGCGGGGGGTGAACGGCCGCCACCCCACCCTGTGGGAGCTGGGGCTGGGCCAGGTGCTCCGCCAGTCCTGGCGCGGCCTCACCGTCACCCCCCGGACGGTAGGGCTCTGGCCCACCGCCCGGAGCTTCATGAAGCGGCTCTTCCCCTGGGCCCCCATGTGAGGCTACTCTACGGGGGCGGAGAGGGGAGGCCTTCCCCCCTCCGACAGGGAAGCCAGGATGAGGATCGCTCTCGTATCGCCGTATGACTGGGCGGTGCCAGGGGGGGTCAACAATCACGTGGCCCACCTGGCGGCGGAGTTCCAGCGCCAGGGACACCAGGTGCGCATCGTCGCTCCCTCCTCGCGGCCCTGGGAGCACCCCAACGACTGCCTCTTCGTGGCCGGCCGCTATACGGTGGGGCTGCCCGCCAGCGGCTCCGTAGCCCACATCTCCCTCTCCTTCGCCCTGGCGGGGCAGGTGCAGCGCCTCCTGCGGCGGGAGCAGTTCGACCTGGTCCACCTGCACGAGCCGTTCATGCCCCTGCTCCCCTTCCAGTTCCTCCGCCTCTACGATGGCCCCCTGGTGGCCACCTTCCACGCCGCCCGGGAGGGCGGGAGCCGCCTCTACAGCTACGCCCGCTACCTGATCCGTCCCTACTGGGGCCGCCTGAGGGGGCGCATCGTGGTCTCGCGGCCGGCGCTGAGGCTCATCGGCAAGTACTTCGCCGGGCGCTACCGCATCATCCCCAACGGAGTGGACAGCCAGCGCTTCTCGCCCGAGGTGGAGCCGCTGCCCCAGTTCGACGATGGGCGCCTGAACCTTCTCTTCCTGGGGCGGCTGGAGCGGCGCAAGGGGCTGCCCCATCTCCTCCAGGCCTACGCCCTGCTGAAGCGGGAGCTGCCCCAGCTCCGCCTCATAGTGGTGGGAGGCGACGGCGGCATGCGGGCCGCCTGCGAGCGCTATATCGAGCGGGCGGGGCTGCGGGACGTGGTGTTCACCGGGCGGGTGCCCGACGCCGAAGTCCCCCGCTACTACCGCAGCGCTCACGTCTTCTGCGCCCCCAACACGGGAGCGGAGAGCCTGGGGATCATCCTCCTGGAGGCGATGGCCAGCGGGGTGCCCATCGTCGCCTCCCGCATCGAGGGCTTCGCCGAGGTGCTCACCGATGGCGAGGAGGGGCTCCTGGTGCCGCCGGGGGACGAGCACGCCCTGGCCGCCGCCCTCTACCGCCTCCTGACGGACCCCTCGCTGCGGGAGCGCATGGGGCAGCGGGGCCTCAGCACCGCCCGCCGCTACGACTGGGGCAGCGTCTCCCGGAGGGTGCTGGCCTACTATCAGGAGGTGCTGGCCGGAGGGGAGGCGGCCAGCCCGCGCCCCTGAAGGCCGGCCATGTCCTCCCTGGTGCCACGCTCCACCGTCCAGCGGCTGCTACAGCCGCCAGTCCTCCTCCTGGCGCGCCTGGGCGTCCACCCCAACCACCTCACCGTCCTGGGCACCGTGGGGGGGATAGGGGCGGGGGCGCTGGCGGCCGCCGGACAGCTCCTGCCTGCCGGCGTCCTCCTTCTGGCTGCCAGCGCCCTGGACATGCTGGACGGCGCCCTGGCCCGGGCTACCGGCCGGGCCACCCGCTTCGGCTCCGTGTTCGATGCCGTCATGGACCGCCTCTCGGAGGGGGGCGTCCTCTTCGGCATCGCCTACTACCTGAGCGGCCAGGGGGAGCGGGACGGCGTCCTTCTGGCCCTGGCCGCCGTCATCGCCTCCTTCCTGGTGAGCTACGTGCGGGCGCGGGCGGAGATCGTGGGCATACCGCTGGCGGAGGGGCTCTTCGCCCGACCGGAGAGGGTGCTCCTGCTGGGCGTGGGCCTTATAATAGGCCAAGTAGAGACCGCTCTGTGGGTGCTGGCCGTGGCGGCCGGCCTCACTGCCCTGCAACGTCTCATCCTCGCCTGGCGGAGGAGTGGAGGAGACAGGAGTGATACCCCTTAGGGACCAGGAACGGCTGCGACAACGCTTCGAGCGGGAGCTGCTGGGCCAGGTCAGGATAGACTACTTCACGCAGAGAGACCTGCCCATCTACCTGCCGGGCAAGGAGCCCTGCCAGTACTGCAAGCCCACCCAGGAGCTGCTGCAGGAGCTGGCCGGCCTGACGGACAAGATCAGCCTGCGAGTGCACATCCTGGACGAGGAGCGGGAGGAGGCGGAGCGCTTCGGTGTGGAGCGGGTGCCGGCCATCGTCTTGCGGGGCCGTGACAGCGTCCAGCTCAAGTTCTACGGCTTCCCGGGCGGCAACGAATTCCCGGGCCTCATCGAGACCATCGTCGACCTCTCCCAGGGGAACGTCCCCCTGCCCCAGGACCTGCAGCAGAAGGTGCGCCGGCTGAAGGAGCCGGCCTGGATACGGGTCTTCGTCACCCCCACCTGACCATATTGCCCCCAGATGGCGCGTGTCGCCTACGGACTGGCCATGACGAGCCCTCAGGTGCGGGCGGAGGTCATAGAGGTGACGGAGTTCCCGGAGCTGGCCCGTCGCTACAACGTGCGGGCCGTCCCCCTCACCGTCATCAACGATAAGGTCGCCATCCCGGGCGCCGTCCCTCCCAACGTCCTGGTGGAGCAGGTGCTGAAGGCGGCCGGCGGCCCCCTGGCCGGGCCGCCGCCCCAGGGGGAGACATCGCCGACGGAGGAGGGCGGGGGGCCCCAGGGAGGGGAACGCCGCCCCAGCGGCCTCATCATCCCCTAGGACAGACGGCGATAGAGGGCATAGCCGCCCAGGCCGATGAGGCCGGCTGTCGCCAGCGCCCCGCCGATGATGCCCCCCAGTAGGCCCCAGTCCGTCCCTGAGGCCCCTGGCGAAGCGACGGGCCCCGTGGAAGGGGGCACCGTTGGGACGGGGCCGTTGGCCGGCGCCTGGGGACGGGGCCGCGGCGGCAGGCCCAGGGACTGGCGCCAGGCGTTCTCCAGGTCGTAGGTGTCCATGCCGTATACCTGGACCAGGGCCTGGTCCACCGTGGCCCCCCGCTTGAAGGTGGCGAAGAGCCGGGCGAACCTCTCCTCCCCGTAGGTCTCGATGAGGTAGGAGACGAAGGCCCAGGACTGGCCGTAGAAAAGGTCTACCTTGCTGGCGTCGCCAGGGTAGGAGCCCAGGGAGGCCAGCGGCAGGAGGGCGTCCTGACGCCGCGCCCGCTCGAAGGCGAGGCGGTAGCCGCCGGGGTCTTCCTGGGCGTAGACGGCGGTGCCCTCGTCCAGCCAGGCGGGGAGATCGCCGAAGGGGCCCTCGCCGGCGGCCGCGGTGACGATATGGGCCAGCTCATGACGGAGGGTGTCCAGCCCACCTGACCCTATGGCCAGCAGGACCGTATCTGAGGAGACCTTCATGCCGGCGGTGACGACGCGCGCCTCGTAGGCCTCGCTGCGCCGGGGCAGGGCCTCTCGCATGTCCTGGGGGCTGGCGTAGGCCCACACCTGGACGGGAAAGCTCACCTGGGTGCCCAGGAGGGCCTGCAGCCGCTCCAGCGTCTCCCTGGCGGTCTGCAGCAGTCGCTGCGCCTGCTCGCGCCCCCCGGCGTACCAGTGGAGACGGACCGGCCCGCTCTCCTCTACCTGGAAGGGGAAGCGGGGGTCGGTATAGGTGAAGGACTGGACGGGCGTCTCCACCATGTTCCCCTGGGCGTCCCGCAGCTCCCACGAGTACTCGATGGTGGTGCCGGGAGGGATGTAGAGGCGGGGCCATCCCAGCTCCAGAGAGACCTCCACGCGGGGGCCGGGCGTCACCTCGGCGGCGATGAGGGCGGGGACGCCGTCCGGCAGGAGGCGATAGCGCAGCCTGGCCTCCTGGACCGACCCCTCCGCTGTGGCGGTGAGCCGGAAGCGGACGCCCTGGGGGAAGGCGTTCTCGGCCTGCTGCTGGGAGACCTCTATAGGGGCCTGGGCCGTCGCAGCGGGCGCCCAGACAGCTCCCCAGACCGCTATGGCCCCCGCCAGCAACAGGGGCCGCCACCAACCCATCAGCCTCGCTTCCCCACCGACATCTTCAGGTAGGCGCGAATGAACTCGTCCAGCTCGCCGTCCAGGACGGCCTCGGCGTCGCTCGTCTCGTGGCCGGTCCGGTGGTCTTTCACCAGCTTGTAGGGGTGGAGGACGTAAGAGCGAATCTGGTTCCCCCATTCGGCCGGCACGTATTCCCCCTTGAGGCGGGCCTGCTCCTCCGCCTGACGCTGACGCTCCCGCTCCAGGAGGCGGGCCCGCAGCACCTTCAGGGCCAGCTCCTTGTTGCGCTGCTGAGAGCGCTCGTTCTGGCAGGAGACGGTGATGCCCGTCGGTATATGTACGATGCGGACGGCGGTGGCGTTCTTCTGCACGTGCTGGCCGCCGTGGCCGCTGGCGCGGAAGACGTCTATGCGCAGCTCCTCGGGGCGGATGTCCACCTCGGTGGCCGTCTCCACCTCCGGCAGCACCTCCACCAGGGCGAAGGAGGTGTGTCGGGCATGGTCGGCATCGAAGGGGGAGAGGCGGACCAGGCGGTGGACGCCCCGCTCCGCCTTTAGGTAGCCGTAGGCGTAGGGGCCGGCCACCTCCACAGTGGCGCTCTTGATGCCGGCCTCCTCACCCGGCATCAGGTCCAGGACGGTAGTCTGGTAGCCGTGGGCCTGGGCCCAGCGCAGGTACATGCGGAGAAGCATCTCCGCCCAGTCCTGGGAATCGGTGCCGCCGGCGCCGGCGTGGACCTCCAGTATGGCGTCCCGACGGTCGTACTCGTCGGCCAGGGCCAGGGAGAGCTCCAGCTCGTCCAGGCGCTGGGCCAGGGCGGCCGCCTCCTGGGCGACCTCGGCGGTCACTCGTTCATCGCCCTCGGCGGTGGCCAACTCCCAGAGCTCCATCAGGTCGGTGAGTTGGGACTCCAGGCCCCGCCAGGTAGACACCCGCTCCCTGGCCTCCGCCAGGCGGCGCATCAGCCGCTGCGCAGTCTGGGGGTCGTTCCAGAAGTCGGGCTGGGCGGCCTGCCGCTCCAGCCCTTCGATCTCTCGCTCCAGTCCGGGGATGTCAAAGACGGTCCAGGAGCTGGTCCAGCCGTCCCTTGAGGTGCATGAGAAGAGTGCCGGTCTCCTGCATGGTCAAGAACCTCCGGTAACCATTTTACCCCACCGACGCTTGCCCGCCAGGGCGCCCCCGCGCTCCGCCTGGCAGTAGAACACGATCGTGCGCAGGCGCGTCAAAGAAGCCGGGGCTGCTCGGCCGGGCCGGGGGGACGCTGCAGCGCACGCCCCTTGGAGAGCTGGTCGGCCAGGCGGGTGGGCTCGGGCAGGCGATGACTGCGGCAGAGGCGGAGCACCCACCGCACCGCCTCCTCCAGGCCGATGCGGTGGCCCGCCGATACGTACACCGGCGAGACGCCGGCCCTGGTCCTCACTACCATACCGATGACCTGGCCGCCGTCCCGCAGCTCCCGGGTGCTTCCCGCCTCCTCGGGGACGGGCTCGTGCTCTCCCACCAGACGGGACTTGGCGCAGCCGATGGTGGGCACCTCCAGCAGCAGGCCCAGGTGACAGGCGATGCCGAAGCGACGGGGATGGGACAGGCCGTGGCCGTCCACCACCACCAGGTCAGGCGACGGCTCCAGCCGGGCGAAGGCCCCCGCCAGGGCCGGCACCTCCCGGAAGGCGAGGAGGCCCGGGATATAGGGGAAAGTGACCGCCGCCTCCTCCACCACCTGGGCCACCACCTCCAGCTCTGGGTAGGAGAGGAGGACGACGGCGGCCCGCGCCCGGTCCCTCTCCACGAAGGCGAGGTCAGCCCCTGCCACGTAGCGGACCTGGGACGGCCCCCCCTGGGCCACCACCCGGGCTGCCAGCTCCCGCTGGATGCGCATGGCCTCGGCCGGGGACACGTCCCAGGGGTGCAGCTCCCTCACGCGCACAGCACCACCAGCGTAGCACAGCCGCCGCCATTCGAGGGACGTTCTCGGGGGCGTTCCGGGGCCAGCGCGGCCCCTAGCATCCCTCTCCGGGCAGGGCGAGGGCGAGGCGGCGGAGGGCCTGGAGCTTCTCCCGCTGGCCCAGCCGGGCCCGCTCCACCGCTCGCCTGAGCGCCTCCACCGTGCGGTCGTACGTCGCCCGGTCCACGGGGTAGGGGTGGCCATCCTTGCCGCCGTGGGCATAGGCGTAGCGGGCGGGGTCACGATAGGACGGGGAGACCCCGTACACCAGCTCGCCCACCAGGGCCAGGGCCCGCACCGTCTTGGGGCCCACGCCCTCCGTCCCCAGGAGGGCCTCGAAGTCCCGGGGCTGGGCCTCGTAGGCCAGGCGGATCCCTCGCTCCAGGCGGGCCAGGTCGAGGTCATGGGGCAGCAGGTGGTGGCGGGCGGGCAGGTCGAGGCGGCGCAGCCGCTCCCAGTCCCGCAGCAGGCGGGCCGGGCCCTCCCGGGCCAGCTCGGCGCTGAGGGCGCGGGCGGGGCCGGCCTCCTCCGCCACCATGTTGAGGGCCGCTCCCACCCGCTGGGCCACGATGCCGGCATGGGGCTCGCAGACGAAGTCCGAGACCGTCTGCGACAGCCAGTGATAGCGACGGGCGTAGCGGGTGGCCTCGTTCATCCCTTGCTGGACGACGGCCCAGGCGCCGTCAGGGGTGAAGAAGAAGGTGTGGTGATAGATCTGATAGCCATCCTGGAGGGCCGCCGAGTCCACCTTGGCCGCCATGCGGGAGGCGTAGACCAGGGGGCGAGGGTCGAAGGCTAAGCGCTCGGCCAGCGCCTCGATCTCGGCCGGCGTGCGCCGGGAGGTGCGGCCCTTGCCGCCGGCCACCAGGACACCGGCGTCCCGCTCCAGCCCCTGGAGCCCCTCCTTCAGGGCGGCGCAGACCACCGTGGTGAGGCCCGAGGAGTGCCAGTCGAACCCCAGGAGGCAACCCAGGGCCTGGAACCAGAAGGGGTCAGCCAGGCGGCGCAGCACCTCCCCGGGGCCGAACTCCTCCACCAGCGTCAGCACCACGTAGCGGGAGAGGAGACGCATGCGCTGGAAGAGCCAGGGCGGCGTCGCCCCGTCGTGCAGGGGGAGGTGTGCCACGCCTGTGCGTCCCATGGCAACGGCGCCGGGGGATTATAGAACATTTGGTCGGAAAGCGCCAGCCCCCTGCGCTTGACGGGGGCGGCCGGCCATCGCATAATTAGTCATCTTTTCAGAGGAGGTGCGGGTCCTTGAGGAAGGTATTAGCGGCGGTGGCGGTAGCGGCAGGCGTGTTCCTTCTGGCAGGCGGAGGGGAGGCGCTGGCGGCCCATTGCTTCCCTGCCAACAAGCCCGATGGCGCTGGCAACATAGGGGACGTCGTCATCAATCTCGTCACAGGCCAGGTGACGGAGCCCACCAACCCGGGAGGGCGGACGGCTGGCGGCTTCGCTGATGTCTGGCTGGACACTAACGGGGATGGCACGGGCGACATCCAGGTCGCTAATGACGTCTTCGTACTGAACAACGGCAAGCCCTCGGTGGGCAACCCGGCGCTGGGGGAGCCGGCGGCGCTGCCCGAGGGCGCCCGCAACTCCGGCCCCGGTGACAGCCTGTGTGATGGAAGGGGCGTGGACGACGCCGAGGGGTGCCCCTAGCCTTCCTCGGTTGAGGGGGGCGAGGGCCGGGCCGGTGCCAGCACCGTCCGGGGGCGCCAGCCCGGGCCTTCCCGGTGGAGTACGGCCAGGAGGGCGCCGTCCGGCCCGTAGGCCCGCAGGCGGTCGGCGTCGGCGCCGGGCAGTGAGTCCCCTGGCAGGAGGCGGCCGTGACGGGCTGCCTCCGCCTGCTCCGGCGTCAGGTGGACGGCCGGCAGGTGGGAGAGGCCGAAGTCCAGGGGGAGGAGGAGGCGGGGCCAGGTGCCGCTGGCGAAGGCCTCCCGCACCTCCTCAGGGGATGCCGCTTGCTCCAGGGTGAAGGGACCCAGACGGAGACGGACGAGAGAGGTCAGGTGGGCGCCGCAGCCCAGGGCCAGGCCCAGGTCATGGGCCAGGGAGCGGATATAGGTGCCGCGGCTGCACTCGATCTCCAGTAGCACCCGGGGCGGTTGGAACTCCAGTAGCTGCAGCCGGTCTATACGGACGCGCCGGCTGGGCAGGGCCAGCGGCTGGCCGGCCCGGGCGTAGAGGTAGGCGGGGCGGCCAGCCACCTTGAGGGCGCTGTAGAGGGGAGGCGTCTGCTCCACCTCCCCCTGGAAGCGGCCGAGGGCCTCCCGCAGGCGCGCCTCGTCCACCGTGGAGGGGTCGCCCTCCCAGGTGACCTGTCCCTGGGCGTCGTAGGTGGTGGTGGCCTGGCCCAGTCGCACCTCCGCCCGGTAGACCTTGGGCAGCTCCAGCAGATAGGGGGCCAGGCGGGTGGCGCGCCCCAGCAGGAGGGGGAGGACGCCACTGGCCAGGGGGTCGAGGGTGCCGGCGTGGCCGACGCGCCGCGCTCGTGACCAGCGCCGCACCTTCTCCACCATGGCGAAGGAGGTGGGCCCGGGGGGCTTGTGGAGGTTCAGGAAGCCGTCCACATCGGCCAGGGGCCTAGGCGCTGCCCCCGCGGGAGACCTGGTCCATGAGGCGGAGGAGGCGGTCACCCCGCTCTAGGGACTCGTCCAGGCGGAACTGGAGGAGGGGCACCTTCTTGATGGTGAGGCGCTGGCTCAGGTGGTAGCGGAGGAAGGCGCTGGCCTTGCGGAGGGCGGCCAGAGTGGCGTCCTTCTCCTCAGCGCTCCCCATGACGCTCACGTGGACGCGGGCGTACTGGAGGTCTGAGGAGACGTCCACGCGGGTTATGGTGATGAGCTGGGCGAGGCGCGGGTCCTGCATCTCTCGCCGCAGAAGGTCGGACAGCTCTTCCCGCAGGAGAGTGCCGAGGCGCTCCAGGCGTCTGCTCATAGGGACCACCCCCTGGAAGTGGCATGGGGGCTCTAGGCCTTGCGCTGGCGGCGGAAGGTCTCGATGACGTCCCCTTCCTGGAAGTCGTCGAAGCCCTCCACGCCGATGCCGCACTCGTAGCCGGCGGCCACGTCCCGCACGTCCTGCTGGAAGCGGCGCAGGCTGGCGATGCGGGAGGTGTGCAGCACCTCGCCGCCGCGAATGACCCGACAGGGGGCGTTGCGGACGATGACCCCCTCCCGCACGTAGCAGCCGGCCACCCGTCCCTGGCGGACCTTGAAGACGGCCCGCACCTCCGCCCGGCCCTCCGTAACCTCCACCGTCTCCGGCTCCAGGAGCCCCTGCAGCGCCTTCTGGATATCCTCGATGAGCTCGTAGATGATCTGGTAGTGGCGCACCTGGACGCCGTTGGCCTCCGCCTCCCGGCGGGCGCCCGGCTCCATCCGCACCTGGAAGGCGATGATGACGGCCCGCGACGCCGCCGCCAGGAGGACATCGGACTCGGTGACGTTGCCGGTGCCGGCGTGGAGGACGTTGGTCCGCGTCCGCTCGCTGTTCAGGCGCTCCAGGGCGCCCCGTATGGCCTCCACGGTGCCCTGGGTATCCGCCTTGATGATGACGTTCAGCTCCTTGATGGCGCCGGCCGCGATCTGCCCCGCCATCTCCTCCAGGGTGATGGTGCGGGCGGCGCGGGTGGCGGTGCGCTCCTGTCGTTGCGCCTCTACCAGCTCGCGGGCGGCGTGCTCATCGGGGACGACGCGCAGGATGTCGCCGGCCTGGGGCACCTCCTCCAGCCCCATCACCCGGACGGGGGTGGAGGGGCCGGCCTCCCGCACCTGCTGGCCCCACTCGTTGAACATGGCCTTGATCTTGCCCCAGGTGTCCCCGGCCACCACGGCGTCGCCCACCCGCAGCGTCCCCTTCTGGACGATGACGGTGGCCATGGGGCCCCGTCGCGGGTCCAGCTCCGATTCGATGATGGTGCCCACAGCGGGACGGTTGGGGTTGGCCTTCAGCTCCGATATCTCTGCCACCAGGACGATATGCTCCAGCAGGTCGTCCAGGCCCTGGCGCGTCTTGGCCGAGACGGGCAGGGCGATGACGTCGCCCCCCCACTCCTCTATGAGGAGGCCGTGCTCGGCCAGTTGGCGCTTCACCCTCTCCGGGTCGGCGTCCGGCAGGTCCACCTTGTTGATGGCGACGATGATGGGGACGCCGGCCGCTTTGGCGTGGTCTATGGCCTCTACCGTCTGGGGCATGACGCCGTCATCGGCGGCCACCACCAGGACGACGATGTCCGTCACCTGAGCGCCGCGGGCCCGCATGGCGGTGAAGGCCTCGTGGCCCGGGGTATCGATAAAGGTTATCTTGTGTCCGTTCCATTCCACCTGGTAGGCGCCGATGTGCTGGGTGATGCCGCCCACTTCCTGGGCGGTGACGTTGGTCTCCCGGATGGCGTCCAGGAGGCTGGTCTTGCCGTGGTCCACGTGTCCCATCACCGTCACTACGGGGGGACGTGGCTGGAGCTGGCTGGGATCCTCCTCTTCCTCGGCGGGCCGGGCGGCCTGGGCCGCCTCGGGGCGGGGCTCAAAGCCCAGCTCCTGGGCCAGAGCGGCGGCCGCCTCATACTCCACGGTCTGGTTGATGTTGGCCATGATCCCCCGCCGCATCAGGCCCTTGATGACCTCTATGGGGGAGATGCCCAGCCGTTCCCCCAGCTCCCGCACGGTGATGGCCTCCGGGAGGAGGACTACGGTGCCGCCCCTGGCGGCCGGTGCCCGTTCTCCGCCTGCTCGTGTCGTCATGCTATCTGTCACCCTTCTCTGTTCTTCAGGGCCTCGGCGTAGGCCAGGAGGGCCTGGCGGTCTTCCTGACCGATCTGGGTGCGGAGGGCACGGTCGAGCCGCCCTCGTCGCAGGGCCGCCTGCCAGCAGCTAGGGTCGGTGCACAGGTAGGCGCCCCGGCCCGAGCGCTTCCCGGTGGGGTCCACCATCACCCTCCCCTCCGGCGTGCGGACGATGCGCACGAACTCCCGCTTGGCGGAGGTGCGGCGGCACCCCACGCAGGTGCGCAGGGGTATGTGCTTTCTGGGACGGGCCTGGGCCACCATGGCAGGGGCTACTCCTCCAGGTCCTCCAGGTCTAGCTCCAGCTCCTCGTCCTCCTCTATGCGGACGCGGCGGGCGCCCTTACGGGCCTTGCGGGACTTGGCCTCCTCCTTCTCTGGCCGGGCGGACTTCCCCTTGGCCTGCGTCCCCAGCACGTCCTCGGCGAAGCGAATGACGGGCCGCGGGGTGGCCAGGAAGACCACCTCCGCCGGGGGCGCCTGGGGCGCCTCGCCAGACGGGGCCTCGGCGGGGGCCTCGGCCTCGGCGGAGACAGGCTCCCGCTCGATGACCTCCTCCCAGGGCTGGAGAGGTCGCTCCTCCTCTCGCTCCTCCGGGGGCGCCCCCTCTCGCGGCGGGGCAGCGGCGGCCGTCTCCTCCACCGCCTCGGCGATGGCGCCCGGGTGGGCGGCCGCCACCTTCTCCAGGACTGACTCGGGCTTGATGTCGATGCGCCAGCCGGTGAGCTTGGCCGCCAGGCGGGCGTTCTGCCCTTCCTTGCCGATGGCCAGGGAGAGCTGGCGGTCCGGGACGATGACGATGGCGGTGTTCTCCTCCTCGTTGATGATGACGCGGCTCACCTGAGCGGGGCTGAGGGCATTGGCGACGAAGCGGGCCGGGTCACGGTCCCACTCCACCACGTCTATACGCTCTCCTCCCAGCTCATTGACGATGTTCTGGATGCGGAGCCCCCGCAGCCCCACGCAGGCGCCCACGGGGTCTACGCCGGGCTGGCGGGCCGCCACCGCCACCTTGGTGCGGTAGCCAGGCTCCCGGGCGATGGCCTTTATCTCCACCACGCCCTTGGCCACCTCTGGCACCTCCAGCTCCAGCAGCCGCTTCACCAGGTCCTTGTGGGTGCGGGAGAGGACTATCTGCGGCCCCTTGGCCTGCCTCTGGACGTCCAGGAGGTAGAAGCGGAGCCGCTGCCCCGGCCGGTACTGCTCCGTGCGCACCTGCTCGGCGGCCGGGAGCACCGCCTCCGTCCGCCCCAGGTCCACGATGACCTGGCGCGGCTCCACCCGCTGCACGACACCGGAGACGATGTCCCCGCGGCGGCTGGCGAACTCCTCGTGGATCTTGTCCCGCTCCGCCTCCCGCAGCCGCTGCAGGACCACCTGCTTGGCCGTCTGGGCAGCGATGCGGCCGGCGTTGGTGGGGGTCACTTCGGTGGTGATGGTGTCCCCGGGACGGGCGTCCGGCTTGAGGCGGCGGGCCTCCTCCAGGCCGATCTCCACCTTGGGATCGGTCACCTCTTCCACCACGGTGCGGTGCTGGTAGACGTGAACGGTGCCCCGCTCCCGGTCTATGTGGACGGTGATGTTGCCCTGGAGGCCGGAGTCTTTCTTGTAAGCGGAGGCCAAGGCGGCCTCCACTGCCCGCAGGACTACCTCCCGGGGCAGGTTCTTTTCCGCCGCCATCTGCGTTATCGCTATGAGCAGCTCGCTCTTCATGGCCGGATCGACCTCCGCCAGCCGCCTCCGATAGAATTTAAAGAATTTAAAAAGGTGGGTTGCCCCACCTTCGGGCAAGGTAATATTCCAGTGTCAATTTAGCATAACGTTCCCGGGGCCGCAAGGCCCAGCCCCCGGGGCCTAGAGGGAGAGGCGCTCTCTGACCGCCTCTGGCGCCCCCTCCAGGGAGACCATCTCCGTCCGGGAGTCGGTGCGCCGTTTCAGCTCCACGGCGCTCTGCTCCAGGGTGCGGGGGCTCACAGTGGCCCGGAGGGGCATCCCCAGGAGGTCGGCGTCCTTGAACTTTACGCCCGGCGTCTCTTCACGGTCGTCGTAGAGGACGGCCAGGCCAGCGGCCTGGAGACGGCCGTAGAGCTCCTCCGCCGCCTGCCGCACCGGCTCCCGCTCCGCGGAGAGGGCCACCAGGTGTACCTGGTAGGGGGCGAGCTCCGCCGGCCAGATGATGCCGTTCTCGTCGTGGTTGGCTTCGATGACGGCGGCCAGCAACCGCTCGATGCCGATGCCGTAGCAGCCCATGATGGCGGGCCTGAGCTGGCCGTCCCGGTCCAGGAAGGTGGCGCCCATCTTCTCGGAGTAGTAGGTGCCCAGTTTGAAGATGTGGCCCATCTCGATGCCCCGCCGCAACTCCATGGGCGCCCCGCACTGAGGGCAGGGGTAGCCCTGCCCCGCCAGGGCGATATCGGCCACGATGTCCGCCTGCCAGTCCCGGCCGTAGTTGACGTTGAGCAGGTGGAAGTCGGGGCGGTTGGCGCCGGCCACCAGGTTGCGCTCCTGCGTCACCAGGTCATCGGCGACGATGGTGACGCCCCGCAGCCCCACCGCCGAGGCGGAGCCGGGGACGAAGCCGGCCTCCGCCACCTCCGCCTCGGTCATGTAGTGGAGCTCCACGGCGCCCAGGGCCCGCTTCAGTTTGGTCTCGTTCACCTCCATATCGCCGCGGATGGCGACGAAGACGGGCCGGCCGTCGGCGGAGTAAAAGACGGCCTTGCAGGTCTTGCTGGCCGGGATGCCCAGGAACTGGGCCAGGGCGGCGATGGTGGTGACGCCCGGGGTGGCCACCTCCTCCATGGGCCGGGGGGCCTCGTCGGCGTGGGCGGGACGCTTCTGGAAGGTGGCGATCTCGGCGTTGGCAGCGTAGCCACAGGCGCCGCAGAAGAGGCAGGAGTCCTCCCCCACGTCCGTCAGGAACATGAACTCGTGGGTGTCGCGGCCGCCCATGGCCCCGGCATCGGCGATGACGGGCACCGCCGGGACGCCGCAGCGGCGGAAGACGTTCTCGTAGGCCCGGTACATCTTCTGGTAGGAGAGCTCCAGCCCCTCCCAGTCGGCGTCGAAGCTGTAGAGGTCTTTCATGGTGAACTGACGCAGGCGTATGAGGCCGCCCCGGGGCCGCGGCTCGTCCCGGAACTTGGTCTGGATCTGGTAGAGCATCAGGGGCAGGTCGCGGTAGGAGCGGACGTGTCGCTTGAAGACCTCGACGATGACCTCCTCATGGGTGGGGCCCAGGACGAACTCCCGCCCCCGCTTGTCCTGGAGGCGGAAGAGTATCTCTTTCATGGTGACGTCGCGCCCAGAGGCCTGCCAGACCTCTATGGGGTGGAGGACGGGGAGCATCAGCTCCTGGCCGCCGGCGGCGTCCATCTCCTCCCGCACTATCTGCTCGATGCGGCGCAGCACCTTCCAGGCCAGGGGGAGGTAGGCGTAGACGCCGGCGGCCACCTGGGCCACCAGTCCGGCCTGGAGGAGGAAGCGGTGGGAGGGCGTCTCCGCCTCGGCGGGGGCCTGTCGTTGCGTCTTGCCGAAGAGCTGGCTGAGGCGCATCCCAGAGGGAGAGTAGGGCCCGAGGGCTGGGCCGTCAAGAGTCCGCCCTAGGGAAGGACGCCCCGTTGCCGCAGGAAGGGCAGGGCGGCGGCTATCTCCTCCTCCGGCACCCGCTGGTTGATCTCCAGCACGCGGGGCGCCTCCCGGGGCAGGTAGCGGGCGATGTGCTCCCAGTCGGCGTCGCCCCGGCCGGGGGCGCGGTGGTCTACGACGCCGTCCACGTCGTGGATGTGGGCGCCCAGGCAGCGCTGGCCCAGCTCCCGGAGCCAGCGGTGCCCCGGCACCAGCCCCAGGCGGTCCAGCACCTCGGCGTGGCCCATATCGTGCCAGTAGCCCACCAGGCCGGGCGGGTAGGCGGCCAGGAGCTCCGCCATCTCGTCTATGCCCGGGATCTCATGGTAGTGGTAGCGGTTCTCGAGGCCGATGGCGACGCCCAGGCGGGCGGCTGTCTCCGCCAGTTCGGCCAGGGAGCGGCGGGCCCGCTCCAAGTGGGGCGGTACGGCGAGGGCCCGCAGCTCCCGGCAGCGTCGCCGCAGCGCCTCTATCTCCTCGCCCTCGCGCACTCCCTCACGGTAGAGCCGCCTGAGGGCCTCCTCCGCCTCCCGGAGGGGACGGGCGTCCCCTATGCCTCCCAGGTGGAAGACCACGTAGCGGGCGCCAGCGCGGGCGGCCTGCTCCAGGGTGCGGCGGCCCAGCTCCACCGCCAGGGCCCGTTCCTCTTCATCCAGGGAGGCCAGGTTCAGGGACTCGCTCCAGCGTCCGTCCCTTACCTGGACGCGGGGCGTGGGGGCGTGCAGCGAGGGGAAGCGGACGAGGCCGCAGGCCAGCAGCTCCTCCAGCCCCTGCGGCCCTACGGTGTAGTTGATCTCCACGCTGGCGAAGCCCAGCCTGCGGGCGGCCCGGGCGAACTCCACCATGCTGGCGAAGCGCCCCTGGGCCCACATGGTGGAGAGCGATACCTCTACCATCCCTCAAGTCTAGGCTAGCACCGGCGCCCTCCTATTCGCCAGGGCGACGGACGAGGCCACCCTCCAGCCAGACGCCCAGGGCGGTGGCCAGCCCTCCGGCCAGGAGGGCGGCCCCCAGGCTGAGGAGGAAGCCGCGGGCGTCGTCGGCGCCGGCGAGGGGGACGGCGACGCCGCCTGCCGCCCCGGCCAGGAGCGCCAGGGGGAGGGTCAGGAGGACGCCGCGGCCGCGTCGCCACAGGGCGGCGGCCACCCAGGGCAGGAGCCCCAGCAGCGCCCACACTACGAAGAAGAAGGCCAGGAACGCCGCCCTCGCCTCTACCGTCACGATGAGCAACCTCCGGGGCCTCTCGCCCCCTGCGGTGCTTCGGCCACTGCCCGGCCAGGGCCCGCCTTGACCCCGTCCCTCGCCCCGCTTATAATGCCGCCAACTCCCGCCCATGACCAGCCTCGTCCAGCGGTTCGACCATCTCGTCGTCGCCGTGCGCGACCTGGACGCAGCAGTGGCCCGCTGGCGCCATCTCGGCCTCGATGTCCAGCCGGGCGGCCGCCACCCCGGCGTCGGCACCCATAACGCCATCGTCCGCTTCGGCACAGATTACCTGGAGCTGCTGGCGGTGCACGACCCGGCCGAGGCCCGTGCCGGCGGCCTGATGGCCCCTCTCCTCTCCCTCCTGGAGCGCCGGGGGGAGGCCCTGGCCGGCCTCTGTCTCGCCTCGGAGGAGATAGACGGCCTGGCGCGTCGCCTGGCCGCCGCTGGTCTGGACTACGTGGGCCCCACCGCCATGTCCCGCCAGCGCCCCGATGGCCGCCGCCTGGGCTGGCGGCTCCTCCTCCCGCGGGGCGGCCCCTGGCGCCGCCCCCTCCCCTTCTTCATCCGCTGGGACGAGCCGGACGACGTCCGCCTGCAGTGGGAGCGGCCGGGGGAGCACCCTCTGGGAGCCAGCGCCGTGGCCGTCGTCTCCCTCCTGGTGCCCGACCTGGCCCAGGCCCTGGCCCTCTACCACGAAGTCCTGGGCCTCCCCCTGGAGGGGGAGGACGAGGTGCCGGAGCTGGCGGTGCGGCGGGCCCGCCTGCGCCTGGGGAAGTGCCTCCTGGAGCTGCTGGCCCCCGTGGCCGCCGGGGAGGCGAGGGAGGAGCTCGACGCCCTGGGGCCCGGCCCCTTCCGGGCCTGCCTGCGGGTGAGGGACCTGGCGACTGCCGCCGCCTACCTGGGGCAGCAGGGAGGCAGCCTCGCCCCCGAGCCGGGCCTGCCCGGGGGCCGACGCCTCGCCTCGCCCGGCCTGGGCGTGCGGCTGGCCCTGGTCCAGGGCCCCGGCGGGCGCTAGAACTCCACGAAATCGCCCACGGACCGGGCGTAGGCCCAGGCGTCCAGGGCGGGTGGCTCCACGCCCAGCTGGCTGAGGATGGTCTGGGCCTGGGAGCGGTGGTCGGTTCCGTGCTGGAAGGCCTGCACCAGCACCGTCGTGGCCGGCACGCGGAAGCCCCGGTCTCCCATCCGGCGCTCCACCTGCCGCCCGGCCAGCCCCTCCGAGGCCAGGGCGATGAGGGCCTCCCCGCTGATGCGGGCCGCCTCCGCCAGCGCCCCGAAGCCTGGCCACGGCGTCATCTCGTCCACCGTCACCTCGGGTGGGGAGCCCCGCAGGCCGGTGACGTAGCGGGCCTCCGCCGCCAGGATGTGGAGGAGGATCTGGCGGAGGCTGCCCAGGGTGCCCGCCACCTGGAAGTCGAGCTGGTCGTCGGTGAGGCCGCGACAGGCCTCTATGAGCCGCAGGTTGGCCCACAGGTTCTGGCGGAAGAAATAGCCCAGCACCTCGTCCACTGCGCCACTCCTCGCCCCTGCAGGAGCCTCAGGATTGTTGCCGGCGGGCTACCCGCCCCGGGCCCGGCCCGTCCACCGGCGTCAGGGTGATGACCTCGTCCGGGGCGGGGGCGGCAGGCGGCGGCGGTGGCGCCTCGCCGAACTTCTCGGCGATGACCTTGTGGCCCTCCTCGATGAGGGCGGAGAGGAACTGCCCCTCCGGGACTATGCGCACCACCTCGCCCTTGCGGAAGATGGCCCCCTTCCCTTTGCCGCCGGCGATGCCGATGTCGGCCTCCCGGGCCTCGCCGGGGCCGTTGACGACACAGCCCATGACGGCGATGGTCAGGGGCTTCCCCAGCTTCTGGAAGTAGGCCTCCACCTGGTTGGCCAGCGGTATCAGGTCTATCTCGATGCGGCCGCAGGTGGGGCAGGCGACGATGGTGGGCCCCCGCTGCCGCAGATTGAGGGACTTCAGGATCTCGTAGGCCACCGGTACCTCCTCCTGGGGGTCGGCGGCCAGGGAGACACGGATGGTGTCGCCGATGCCCTCTGCCAGCAGGATGCCGATGCCGATGGCGGAGCGGATGGAGCCGGCCTTCGGCGTCCCCGCCTCTGTCACCCCCAGGTGGAAGGGGTAGTCCACCAGCTTGGCCATCTCCCGGTAGGCGGTGACCATGGTGGGGACATCGAAGGCCTTGAGGGAGACCTTGATGTCCGAGAAGCCCATGTCCTCCAGGATCTGGATCTCCCACAGGGCGGCGTCCACCATGCGCTTCCACTTGGGCGGAGGCATCTCCCCCTCCTGGAGGGGGGGCAGGGGCGGCAGGCTCCCCTCGTTCACCCCTACGCGTATGGGGACGCCGCGTGCCTTGGCCTCCCGCACTACCTCCCGCACCTTGTCGGCGTCCCGGATGTTGCCCGGGTTGAGGCGCAGGCCGTGGATGCCCGCCCGCAGGGAGGCCAGGGCCAGGCGGTAGTCGAAGTGGATATCGGCTATGAGGGGGACGGGGCTCTTCCTGACCAGCTCAGGCAGAGCCTCCGCCGCCTCACGGTCGGGCACGGCCACCCGCACGATGTCGCAGCCCAGCTCCGCCAGCTCCTGTATCTGGCGGAGGGTGGACTGGGCGTCGGCGGTATCGGTGTTGGTCATGGACTGGACGGCGATGGGGGCATCGCCGCCGATCTGGACGCTGCCCACCCAGATGGGGCGGGTCTTGCGCCGCGGGGCCAGGGTCTCCATTGCCTCTAGCTCGCTCATCGGAACAGGCTCTCCCCTTGGAATATGCGCAGGATATCGAAGTAGGTGATGATCACCGCCAGACTGATGATAGCGATGAGTCCTATCAGGTGCACCAGGGCCTCTTTCTCCGGCGCTATGCGCTTGCCGCCTCTCACCACCTCCAGAAGGACGAAGACCATGCGGCCCCCGTCCAGCATGGGCAGGGGTAGCAGGTTGATGATAGCCAGGTTGATGGAGAGCAGGGCGGCGAAGTCCAGCAGCACCTGCCACCCCGCCTGGCTCACCACCTCTCCCGTGGCCTGAGCGATGCCGACCGGGCCAGCCAGCTCTGGCGTCCCACCTCCCTTAATCCAGGAGATGATCTCGTTGCGGGCCAGTACCAGCACCTCCACCGTGGCCATGAACCCTTTGGGTATGGCCTCCCAGAAGGGATAGGACTCCTTCTCCACGTAGGCCAGGGAGGCCATGTATATGCGGATGCCGGTGGGGCCATCGGTCCGGTAGCGGGCCTCCACGGGGATGGTGAGGATCTCGCCGCCTCCCGTGCCCACGCTCCCCAACTGCCCCTCCGGCGGCCGCTTGATGCGGAAGTCTATCGTCTGCCCCATGCGCAGGCGGATCTCGCGGCCCACGTCCTGCAGGTTGCGCACCTCGTGGCCATCGATGGCCAGGATGATGTCGCCAGGGCGCAGCCCCGCCTCCTCCGCCGGGGAGCCGGGCACCACGGAGCTGATGCCCACCAGTCCCACCGGCACGTCCCGCGGGATCGTGAAGGCGATGGCGAAGAGCAGGATGGGCAGGAGCAGGTTCATGACAGCGCCCGCCGCCAGGACGATGAGCCTCACCCAGGCAGGCTGGGCGGCCAGGCTCTCCGGGTGGCTGGGGTCCTCCTCCCCCAGGAGCCGCACGAAGCCCCCCAGGGGTAGTAGGTTGATGGAGTAGATGGTGTCCCGGAACTTTACCCCCCAGAGGCGGGGCGGGTAGCCCAGGCCGGCCTCCAGGACGCGCACGCCGGCCAGCTTGGCGGCGATGAAGTGCCCCAGCTCATGGACCACTATCAGCGCCACCAGGATGACGAGGAAGGGGACGATGGACTGAAGGAACATGACGTCAGCAGGCTCCCGCGGCCCCTAAGGAACGCACCTCCTCCTGTTCCGGCCCAGCACCGGATAGCATACCACCCTGAGGGCGGGGCGGCACCCTCACGCCCCCTGGGAGACGGCCCTCGCCATCTCCTCCGCCTGGGCGCGGGCCCAGGCGTCGGCCTCCAGGACATCGTCCAGGGAGGGCGCCGCCACCCCACGGTGGGAGGCCAGCACCCTGTCCAGGATGCGGGGTATGTCCAGGAATCTGATGCGCCCGGCCAGGAAATGTTGCACCGCCACCTCGTCGGCGGCGCAGAGGACGGCGGGATAGGTGCCCCCCTGACGGCCGGCCGTCAGGGCCAGTCCCAGGCAGGGGTAGCGGCGCAGGTCCACGGGGCCGAAGGTGAGCGCGCCCAGCCGCGCCAGGTCCAGCCGCGGCACCGGCACCCCGGCCAGACGCTCCGGGTAGGTGAGGGCGCACTGGATGGGCAACCGCATATCGGGTAGGCTGAGCTGGGCCTTCACCGAGCCGTCCCGGAACTCCACCAGGGAGTGGACGATGCTCTCCCGGTGGAGCACCACCTCGATCCGCTCCAGCGGGATGTCGAAGAGCCAGCGGGCCTCCAGGCACTCCAGACCCTTGTTGAGCAGGGTGGCCGAGTCCACCGTTATCTTGGGCCCCATCTGCCAGGTGGGGTGGCGCAGCGCCTCCTCCGCCGTCACCCGCTCCAGCGCCTCCAGCGGGGCGTCCCGGAAGGGGCCGCCGGAGGCGGTCAGGACGAGGCGAGAGACAGCACTCACGTCCTCCCCCCACAGGCACTGCCAGATGGCCGAGTGCTCCGAGTCCACCGGCCGCAGCTCCCCACCGCCCCGGCGGAGGGCCTCCTGCACCAGGTGTCCGGCCATCACCAGCGCCTCTTTGTTGGCCAGGGCCACCACCTTCCCCGCCTCCAGGGCGGCCAGGGTGGGGGAGAGCCCCGCCCGGCCCACCGTGGCCACCACTACCATATCCACCTCCGGCAGGGTGGCCATCTCCTCCGGGTAGGCCCACTGACAGGGGATGCCCAGGCCCCGCAGACGCTGACGGAGGCCCTCGCCGTCCCGGCTGACGTAGACGAAACGGGGGCGGAACTGGCGGGCCTGCTCTTCCAGGAGGCTGACGTTGTTGCCGGCGGCCAGTCCCACCACGCGGAAGCGGCCCTCCAGGGAGCGCACCACCTCCAGCGTCTGCCGGCCGATGGAGCCCGTGGAGCCGATGACGACGATGCCTCTAGCCCTGCTGTCCATGGGGTCGCCTGCCCTTAACCTATCACCCACAGGCGCCAATAGTATACCAGTGGCACTACGAAGAGGACGCTGTCCAGGCGGTCCAGAAAGCCGCCGTGCCCAGGGATGAGGCGAGAAGCGTCCTTGACGCCCGCCCCTCGCTTCAGGAAGGACTCGGCCAGGTCGCCCAGAGTGGCCGCCAGGGGCACCAGCAGGGCCAGGGGCGCTATCTCCAGGGGGGCCAGCCGCAGCCCGGTGGCCCAGTTGATGAGGACGACGCCCAGCGCCCCCAGGAGAAGGCCGCCCAGGGTGCCCTCGGCCGTCTTGCCCGGGCTCAGGTGGGGGGCGATGCGGTGCCTCCCCAGGAGGCGGCCTACCAGGTAGGCGGAGGTGTCAGCGGCGAAGGCGCCGAAGACGGCCAGGGTCACCCAGTCCTGGCCGTTCTCCACCCGCCGGAGCAGGACCAGGTGGCTGCCCAGGAGGCCCAGATAGGCCAGGGCGGCCACCTGGGCCAGCCACCCCTCCAGGGCAGCGGCCGGCTGGCGGTGGGCGAAGCCCCACAGGAAGGTGACCACCAGAGAGAGGGCCAGCGCCCCCGCCCACCAGTCGGGGCCGTGGTAGGCGGCGGCCACCAGCAGGGCCAGGAGGGCCAGCCCCAGGTAGGCGCGAGGCGGCTGGACTACCAGGTGCCAGGAGCCGTCAGGGCCTCGCCGGTGTCCGGGCCCCAGGGCGGCGTGAAGCTCCAGGGCGCCGGCGGCCAGGACGGCCCCGGCGGCCAGGGCGTAGGCGACGCCGCCCAGGTATATGAGACCCAGGATGACCGGCACACCCACGAGGGCGGAGACGGTGCGCCGCCAGAGCATTAGCGGGGGCGACGGCGGCCGTCCTTCGGAGGCTGGGGGTAGTCGCTCTCGTCCTGGGGCAGCCGCCCGAAGCGCCGCTTGCGGCGGGAGTAGGCCAGGAGGGCAGCGTCTATGTCCTCCTCGCTGAAGTCGGGCCAGTAGACGGAGGTGGAGTAGAACTCGGCGTAGGCCGCCTGCCAGAGGAGGAAGTTGGAGATGCGCATCTCTCCTCCGGTGCGGATGATGAGGTCGGGGTCGGGGATGTCGGCGGTGTAGAGGTGCTCGGCGAAGAGCTCCTCGCTCAGGTCGTCGGGGGGGATGCCCTTGGCCAGGAGCTGACGTATGGCCTCCAGGATCTCCGCCCGCCCCCCGTAGTTGAAGGCGATGACGAGGGTGAGGCGGTCGTTCTCCTTGGTGAGCTCTATGGCCTCCTGGACCTGGCGCTGCAGGCGAGGGGGCAGCCCCTCCAGGCTGCCGATGTGGAGGAGGCGGACGCCGTTCTCGTGCAGGTGCTGGACCTCCCGGCGTATCACCTGGCCCAGGATGCGCATGAGGCCCTGGACCTCCCGTTTGGGGCGCTGCCAGTTCTCGGTGGAGAAGGCGAAGAGGGTGAGGTAGCGGACGCCGTAGTCGGCGAAGCGCTGGATGACGCGGCGCAGGTTCTCAGTGCCGGCGCGGTGGCCGGCCAGGCGGGGCAGCCCCCGCTCCCGCGCCCAGCGGCCGTTGCCGTCCATGATGATGGCGACGTGCCTGGGCACCTGGGCCAGGGGCAGAGGCAAGGCGCGGGCGCGGTCTTGGACTTGTAAGGTGGCCATAGTCTCTCTTCAGGAAGAAACGGCCGGGGCGGGTGCGGGTTCCCCCCTCAGACGGCCAGCAGCTCCTCCTCCTTGGCCTCTCCCAACTGGTCTATCTCCTTGATGAAGCCATCGGTGAGCTTCTGCAGCTCCTGTTCCCCCCGCCGGAACTCGTCCTCGGATATCTTGTGCTCGCGCTCCAGGCGGCGGAGCTCGTCGTGGATGTCGCGGCGGATGTTGCGCACGGCCACCCGCCCCTGCTCCACCCGCTGGCGGACGAGGCGCGCCAGCTCGCGGCGGCGCTCCTCGCTGAGGGGCGGCAGGACGATGCGGATGACGGTGCCGTCGTTGCTGGGGTTGACGCCCAGTTCGGACTGCTGGATGGCCTTCTCGATGGCCCGGATGGCGCTGCGGTCCCAGGGCTGGATGACGATGGTCCGCGCCTCCGGGGTGGTGATGGTGGCCATCTGCTTGAGGGGGGTGGGGGCGCCGTAGTAGTCCACCTTGATGTTCTCCACCAGGGCGGGGGTGGCCCGCCCGGTGCGGATGCTGGCCAGCTCGCGTCGGAGCGCCTCCACCGCCTTGCTCATGCGCTCCCGGGCGTCCTTGAAGACGGGGTCTATGGCCTCGCGCATCGTTACTCCACCTCCCTGGCGGTCGGTAGGGGCTCCAGCACCGTCTCCACCTCGGGGCCGATGAAGGTGCCCAGCCGCTCCCCCCGCACCACCCGCACGATGCTGTCCGGCGCCCGCAGGTCGAAGACGATGATGGGCAGGTTGTTCTCCAGGCAGAGGGAGAGGGCGGTGCCGTCCATCACCTCCAGACGTCGGTGGAAGGCCTCCAGGAAGGAGATGCTCTGGAACTTGCGGGCGGTGGGCACCAGGTTGGGGTCCGCCTCGTAGACGCCGTCCACCTTGTTCTTGGCCATGAGGAGGACGTCGGCATCGATCTCAATGGCCCGCAGGGCGGCGGCGGTGTCGGTGGTCATGTAGGGGTTGCCGGTGCCGGCAGCGAAGATGACCACCCGCCCCTTCTCCAGGTGGCGGATGGCGCGGCGACGGATGTAGGGCTCGGCCACCGCCTGGACGGTGATGGCGGACTGGGTGCGCACCACGGCGCCCAGTTGCTCCAGGGCGTCCTGGAGGGCCAGGGCGTTGATGATGGTGGCCAGCATGCCGGCGTAATCGGCGGTGGCGCGGTCCATCCCCCGCGCCGCGAACTGGGAGCCCCGGAAGATATTGCCGCCCCCCACCACCAGCGCCATCTGGACGCCGCTGTCTACCGCCCGCTTGACCTGACGGGCTATCTCCTTCAGGACCGATGGGTCTATGCCGCAGGCCTGGTCACCCATGAGGGCCCCTCCGCTCAGCTTCAGGAGGACGCGCTTGTAGGGTGGCCCGGCCATAGGCTCCCCCCTAGGTGCTGGGGCCCTCGTCGTAGCGGCCCAGCTCGAAGCGGGCGAAGCGACGGACCCTTATGTTCTCGCCCGTCTTGGCGATGAGCTCGGTGATGAGACTCCCTACGTTGCGGCTCTGGTCCCTGATGAAGGGCTGCTCCAGGAGGCAGAGGTCGGCCGGGTCGCCCTCGCCCGGGGGCATCTCCTCCCGGGAGACGTAGCGGGGGGCCATGGCGGCCACCTGCATGGCCAGCTCCTGGGCCAGGGTGCGGAACTCCTCGGTGCGGGCCACGAAGTCGGTCTCGCAGTTGAGCTCCACCAGGGCGCCCACGCGGCCATCGTGGTGTATGTAGGCCTGGACGACCCCCTGGGCCGTCTCCCGGCCGGCCCGCTTTTCGGCCATGGCTATCCCTCGCTGGCGGAGGAGCTCCACGGCCTTGTCGATGTCGCCGCCCGCCTCCTCCAGCGCCTGCTTGCAGTCCAGCATGCCGGCGCCCGTCAGGTCGCGGAGCGCCTTCACTGCCTGTGCCGATACCGCCACCGCGTGACCTCCTTACGAGAGCGGCTGTCCTGATCTCTGGCCCGGCCTACTCTTGGGGCGGGCCCTCTTCCTCGGGGCTCGGCTCATCGGGCGAGAAGACGTAGCCGGCCTCGCGGAGGGCCGCCAGCTCTTCCTCCCCCGCCTCCATCTCCACCTTGGCCCGGGCCTCCCGCTCGGCCAGGCCCTCCAGAACTGCATCGGCTATCTGACCGGTGATGAGCTTGATGGCCCGCACGGCGTCGTCGTTGGAGGGTATGGGGTAGTCGATGAGATCGGGGTCGCAGTTGGTGTCCACCATGGCGACGATGGGTATGCCCACCCGTCGCGCCTCCGCCACGGCGATGTATTCCCGCCCGGGGTCTATAACGTAGAGGGCGGCCGGGAGCTGCGTCATCTCCTTGATGCCCGCCAGGTGGCGGTTGAGCTTCTCGATCCTCCGCTCCAGCTGGGCGACCTCCTTCTTGGGGAGGCGGGCGAACTCCCCCCGCGCCCGGGCGTCCTCCAGACGCACCAGATAGTCGATGCGGGACTGGATGGTCTGGAAGTTGGTGAGGGTCCCGCCCAGCCAGCGGGTGTTGACGTAGGGCATGCCGCAGCGCCTGGCCTCCTGCTCCACGATCTCCTGGGCCTGGCGCTTCGTCCCCACGAAGAGGAGGGTACCCCCCTGGGCCACCGTCTCCCGCACGAAGTCGAGGGCCTCCTCCAGCTTCTGGACCGTCTGCTGGAGGTCTATGATGTG
Organism: Dehalococcoidia bacterium; assembly: GCA_034435615.1. GTDB lineage: Bacteria > Chloroflexota > Dehalococcoidia > SM23-28-2 > HRBIN24 > H17-190. Next base: position 2,511 of record DAOTWZ010000063.1, on the reverse strand, counting down.
GATGCCGTTGCGCTGGGTGAAGATAAAACGCCTCATCTTGGGGTTCCAGCGCCGGGTCTGGTGCCCGAAGTGGACCCCCGCCTCCAACAGCGATTTCATGGTTACCGGTGGTGACAACCTATCGCCTCCTCCCAGGACTGTCCGTCGGGCAGTATAGCACAGCGCCGTCCTTGGGTCACCGCTCGCCCCGGGGGCGACGCGTTGCGAAACGGCGCCACTAGGCGTTATAATGGGCAAGAGTCCCCAGCCTTGGCCTCTCGGAGCAGACCTTCGGTCACAGGAGGGAGGAGCCGTGCCGATCTACGAGTACCGTTGCCCGCAGGGGCACCAGTATGAGCGGTGGGAGAGCTTCAGCGCCCCCGTCGAGCAGGACTGTCCCCAGTGTGGCGCCAGGGCCCGTCGCGTCCTCAGCCCTCCTGCCATCATCTTCAAGGGCTCCGGTTTCTACAGCACCGATAACCGCAAGAACGGCCATCGCCACGAGGACTCCGGCACCAGCGAGAGCGCCAGCAGGGAGGAGAGCGAGACCGGCTCCAAGCTCTAGGCCAGACGGGGCGCGCAGAGGGGGAGGCCTGGAGCCCTCCAGGCCTTCTTTCATTTCGTCATCGGGGGCGAGCGAGGCATGAGGGCCGTCCTGCAGAGGGTGGGCCAGGCCGCCGTGCGCGTGGAGGGGGAGACGGTGGCCAGCATCGGCCGCGGCCTCCTGGTGCTCCTGGGCATCGCCAGGGGGGACGGCCCGGCGGAGGTCCAGCGGCTGGCCAGGAAGACGGCGGAGCTGCGCATCTTCCCGGACGAGGCGGGACGCTTCAACCTCTCCCTCCTGGACGTGAGAGGGGAGGCGCTGGTGGTGAGTCAGTTCACCCTCCTGGCGGACGCCCGGCGGGGGCGACGGCCCAGCTTTACCGAGGCGGCGCCGCCAGAGGAGGCCGCCCCGCTGGTGGAGGCCTTCGCCCAGACGCTCAGGGAGCTGGGCATCCCCACCCAGACGGGGCGCTTCGGCGCCTACATGCAGGTGGAGCTGGTGAACGACGGCCCGGTGACCATCGTCCTGGACAGCCGGGAGCTCTGAGCCCTCAGATCTCCAGCTCCAGGCTCAGGTCCAGGGCGGGGGCGGAGTGAGTGACGGCCCCCACGGAGATGTAGTCCACGCCGGTCTCGGCCACCGCCCGCGCCCGCTCCAGGGTGATGCCGCCGGAGGCCTCCAGCTCCGCTTTCCCCTTGGCCAGGGCCACTACCCGGCGCATCTCCTCCAGGGACATGTTGTCCAGGAGGAGGGAGTCCGCCCCGGCGGCCAGGGCCTCCTCGGCCTCTGCCAGGCCCGTCACCTCTACCTGGACGGCCCGCCCGGGGTTGGCCTCCCGCGCCAGGCGGATGGCGTCCCGGATCCCCAGGCCCCGCGCCCTGAGGGCGGCCAGGTGGTTGTCCTTGATGAGGACGCCATCGGCCAGGTGGAGGCGATGGTTGGTGCCGCCGCCCGCCCGCACGGCGTACTTCTCCAGGGTGCGCAGGCCGGGCGTGGTCTTGCGGGTGTCCCGCAGCCTCGCTCCCGTCCCCTCCAGTTCGGCGACGAAGCGGGCGGCGGCGGTGGCCACCCCGGAGAGGCGCTGCAGGTAGTTGAGGGCCACCCGCTCCGCCCGCAGGATGGAGGCCAGAGGGCCCGCCACCCCCGCCACGCGATCGCCGGGAGCGACTCGGGCGCCGTCCTCGACCAGGGGACGCCACTCCAGGGAGGGGTCCATGGCCTGGAATACGGCCCCGGCCATGGGCAGGCCGGCGATGACCCCCGCCGCCTTGGCGATGATGACGCCGCGGCCCGTCTGCTCCTCCGGCACCAGGGCGGCGGTGGTGATGTCCTCGTAGGCACGGTCCTCCATGAGGGCGTTCTCGGCCAGGCGCCGCAGGTGAGCAGCGTGCAGTTCCAGGGGAGCAGCCTCCGTCACCCTCGCCCTCCCCCTGGGGCGCCGTCGGCCGGGCCGGTCCGGACGCTCACCCTCAGCATGGCACCATCATCCTGCGCCCGCGGCGAGGGAAGTTCAAGCCCCCGGGCGCTGGAAGACCAGGTGACGACGCCACTCCTCCCGGGGCAGGGGGAAGTCGCGGCGGTAGTGGGCGCCCCGGCTCTCCTCCCGTCGCAGGGCCGCCTCCGCCGCCAGCCGGGCGCAGGTGAGGAGGTTGGCCAGCTCGTGGCCGGGGCGGTCGGCGGGCGGCGGAAGGGCCGCCTCCCAGGCGGCCAGGACAGCCGTCGCCTCTCGCAGCCCCTCGCCGTCCCGGACGATGCCCACCTTCTCCCACATGAGGGCCTGCAGCGCCTCCAGGGTGAGGGGCGGCGCCTCGCCCGCCACGGGCGGCGGCAGGGGAATGGCCTCCGCCGGCGGGGCGGCCCTCCCCGGCGACTCCACGGTGCGCCGGACCACGCGCTTGGCGAAGACCACCGTCTCCAGCAGGGAGTTGGAGGCCAGGCGGTTGGCGCCGTGGACGCCGGTGCAGGCGCACTCGCCGCAGGCGTAGAGG
>DAOTWZ010000062.1:0-20203 GCA_034435615.1 Dehalococcoidia bacterium | reverse complement strand
GACGGCGGCCACCGGCCGCTCCTGCCAGTGGGGGTGGGGCAGCCCCACCACCGCCGCCTCCAGCACCTTGGGGTGGGCCATGAGGGTGGACTCCAGCTCTACCGAGGAGATCCACTCCCCGCCCGACTTCACCAGGTCCTTGGTGCGGTCCACTATCTGGATGTAGCCGTCGGGGTCGATGGTGGCCACGTCGCCGGTGCGCAGCCAGCCATCCATGAACTTCTCCTGAGAGGTGGGATCGTTGTAGTAGCTGCCGGTTATGTAGGGGCCACGCACCTGTAGCTCGCCGATGGACTTGCCGTCCCAGGGCAGCTCTTTGCCGCTCTCCAGGTCCACGATGCGGCATTCCACGATGGGCACTATCGTCCCCTGTTTGGCCCTCACCGCCAGCTTCTGGTCCTCCGGCAGGTCCTGGAGCCAGGAGCGGAGACGGGAGAGGGAACCCAGGGGCGAGGTCTCCGTCATCCCCCAGGCGTGGACGAGCTGGATGCCGTGGCGGGCCAGACCAGCGATGAGGGCCGGCGGCGCCGCCGAGCCGCCGCAGATGACGGTCCGCAGGGTAGGCAGCCGGCGGCCGCTGCGCTCCAGCAGGTCCAGCACCGGGATCCAGATGGTGGGGACGCCAGCGGAGACGGTGACCCCCTCCCGCTCGATCAGGTTGACGATGCGCTCAGCGTCCAGGTAGCGGTTGGCGAAGACCTGGCTGGCCCCTACCATGGCGGCGGCGTAGGGTATGCCCCAGGCGTTGGCGTGGAACATGGGGACGGCATACATGACCACGTCCCCTTCGGAAAGGCCCACGCTGTCCGGTAGGGCCGCCACCAGGGAGTGGAGGACGGTGGAGCGGTGGCTGTAGACCACCCCTTTGGGATTGCCGGTGGTGCCGGAGGTGTAGCACATGGCAGCGGCCTGCCGCTCGTCTATCTCCGGCCAGGTGAAGGACTCGTCGCCGCTGGCCAGGAACTCCTCGTAGTCCACCACGTTGGGGAAGACGCCAGGCGTCGGCTCGGGCCCCTCGTTCATCAGGACGATGAGCCTGACCGTGGGCATCTTACCCGCCAGCGGCTCCAGTTGGGGCAGAAGGGAGCGGTCGCAGAAGATGACCTGGTCTTCAGCGTGGTTGATGATGTACTCGAGCTGGCCGGGGAAGAGGCGGATGTTGAGGGTGTGGAGGACGGTGCCCATGCACGGTATGGCGAAGTAGCACTCCAGGTGGGCCTGGGTGTTCCAGGCGAAGGTGGCCACGCGGTCGCCCGGGCGGACGCCGAAGCGGTGCAGGGCGCTGGCCAACCGGCGGACCCTTCTGGCCAGTTCGCCGTAGCTGGAGCGGGTGGGCTCCCCCTCCTCCAGCCGCTGCGTAACCAGCGGCTTGCGGCCGAAGAGCCTCTCCACTCGCCAGAAGATGTGGTTGATGGTCAGGGGGACGTCCATCATGGTGCTGAGCATAGCTCTCGGCCCTCCGTCCATCCTTGGAAGTGGACTTACCTAGTAAATGATACGAAAGGCACGCCCGCCTGGCAAACGCTGGGGTCTCTTCCCCGCGCCTTGAATCCAGCGGACGCTAATTTTACACTGGAGAACAAATGCACCGTCCTGCCCAAGGCACGGCCGCAGGAAGGAGATAGTCATGCCACTGCCGACCCTGGTCACCCTCACGGAGGAAGAACAGCTCATAGTCTCCCAGGTGCGGCGCTTCGTGGAGAAGGAAGTGATGCCCGTCGCCTCGGAGCTGGAGCACCGGGACGAATACCCCCATCACCTGGTGGAGCAGATGAAGCAGATGGGCATCTTCGGGGTGGCGGTGCCACCGGAGTACGGCGGCCTGGGCCTCTCCTTCACCACCTACGCCGCCATCGTGGAGGAGCTGTGCCGGGGCTGGATGAGCCTGGGCGGCATCGTCAACGGCGCGGTCATCGTCTCCTGGATGATCAAGACCTTCGGCACCGAAGACCAGAAGCAGCGCTTCCTCCCTCGCATCGCCAGCGGGGAGGCCCTGTGCGGCGTCTGTATGACGGAGCCCAACGCCGGCTCGGACCTCCAGTCCATCCAGACGGTGGCCACCCGGGACGGCGACGACTACGTCATCAACGGCACCAAGATGTTCGTCTCCAACGGGATCTATGGCAAGTTCTTCGCCGTCCTCACCAAGACCGACCCGACGGCCCGTCCTCCCTACGCTGGCATGAGCGTCTTCATCGTGGAGAAGGAGCGGACGCCCGGCCTGACCACCGGCCGCAAGATAGAGAAGCTGGGCTACAAGGGGATCGAGACCACGGAGTTCTTCTTCGAGAACGCCCGCGTCCCCGCCGCCAACCTGCTGGGGGGAGAGGAGGGCAAGGGCTGGTACCACATGATGAGCGGCATAGAGGTGGGGAGGGTTAACGTGGCCGCCCGCGCCGTGGGGGTGGCCACCGCCGCCTTGGAGGACGCCATCCGCTACGCCAAGCAGCGCGTGGCCTTCGGCCGGCCCATCGCCGAACACCAGGCGATACAGCTCAAGATCGCCGATATGGCCACCAAGGTGGAGGCGGCGCGGCTGCTGGTGCGGGCGGCGGCCGCCAAGAAAGACACCGGCGAGCGGGCCGACCTCTGGGGCGGCATGGCCAAGCTCTTCGCCTCCGAGGTGGCCCAAGAGGTGGCCCTGGAGGCGCTCCGCATCCACGGTGGCTATGGCTACACCAAGGAGATGCGGGTGGAGCGCTACTACCGCGACACCCCCCTCATGCTCATCGGCGAGGGGACCAGCGAGATCCAGAAGCTCATCATCGCCCGCAACATCCTGAAGCTCTTCGGCGAATAACCAGGACGAGACGGAGGTACGGGGCCATGTCCGACCACTACGGGCGCTACTACGAGGAGTTCGAGGTGGGGGCCACCTACAAGCACTGGCCCGGCCGCACCATCACCGAGATGGACGACATCCTCTTCTGCATGCTCACCATGAACCACCATCCCCTGCACATCGACGCCGAGTACGGCAAGAAGACTCAGTTCGGGCGCAACGTGGTGGTGGGCAACCTGGTGGTGGACATCGCCACCGGGCAGAGCGTGCGCGACCTCTCCGGCAAGGCGGTGGCCAACCTGGGCTTCGAAAAGATCGAGTTCCTCCGGCCCACCTTCCACGGCGACACCATCTACTCCGAATCGACGGTGCTGGAGAAGCGGGAGTCCCGCTCCCAGCCCGACCGGGGCATAGTGACGGTGGAGACGCGAGCCTACAACCAGAACGGTGAGCTGGTGATGCGGCTGCGCCGCTCCTTCATGGTGCCCAAACGGGAGGCGGGGATACCCCACACCTTCCCCGAGGTTGAGGCGACCGCCCAGCAATAAGGAGGGGTGAGAAGATGTTCGAGCCGCAGGAGCTGGAACGGATCCGCCAGGAGCAGGAGCGCTGGGAGCGCACCACCCTGAAGCAGGCCCTGGAGAGGGGAGGTGAGCGGGAGGACGCGGAGTTCCGCACCAGCTCCACGGAGACGAAGCGCCTCTACACTCCCCTGGACGTCGCATCGACCGACTACCTGCGGGACATCGGCTTCCCCGGCGAGTATCCCTACACTCGGGGGATCCACCCCACCATGTACCGCAGCAAACTGTGGACCTTCCGCCAGTACGCTGGCTACGAGACAGCCGAGGAGACCAATAAGCGCTTCAAGTTCCTCCTGCGAGAGGGACAGCCGGGGCTCTCCGTCGCCTTCGACCTTCCCACCCAGCTCGGCTACGACTCCGACGACCCCATGGCGGCCGGCGAGGTGGGTAAGGTGGGAGTGGCCATAGATACCCTGGCCGATATGGAGGCCCTCTTCGACGGCATACCGCTGGACCGCGTCAGCACCTCCATGACCATCAACGCCCCGGCGGCTGTCCTGGTGGCCATGTACGCCGCCGTGGCCGAGAAGCAGGGCGTCCCCCTGCACAAGGTCTCCGGCACCGCCCAGAACGACATCCTCAAGGAGTACGTGGCGCGGGGCACCTATATCTTCCCGCCCCGCCCCTCCCTGCGCCTGGCCGCCGACCTGATCGCCTTCTGCGCCCGCGAGATGCCGCGCTTCAACTCAATCAGCATCTCCGGTTACCACATACGGGACGCCGGCGCCACGGCCGTTCAGGAGATGGCCTTCACCTTCGCCAATGCCATGGCGTACATAGATGCCGTCCTGGAGCGAGGCGTGGACATAGACGACTTCGGCCCCCGCATCTCCTGGATCTTCAACACGCAGAACAACTTCTTTGAGGAGGTCGCCAAGTACCGGGCGCTGCGTCGCATGTGGGCCCGCATCATGCGGGAGCGCTACGGGGCCAAGGATCCTCGCTCCTGGATGTTCCGCACCCACGTCCAGACCGGGGGCGCCACTCTCACCGCCCAGCAGCCGGAGCTGAACATCGTGCGGGCGGCCATCCAGGCCCTGGCCACGGTGCTGGGGGGCGTCCAGTCGCTGGCCCTCTCCTGCTATGACGAGGCCCTCTGCCTGCCCACGGAGGAAGCCCAGCGCATCGCCGTGCGCACTCAGCAGATCATCGCTCACGAGACCGGGGTCACGGATACGGTGGACCCTCTGGGCGGCTCCTACTACGTGGAGTGGCTCACCAACGAGCTGGAGCGTCAGGCCTGGGAGTACCTGCACCGTATCGAGGACATGGGAGGCGCCATCGCCGCCATCGAGTCCGGCTACATGCAGCGGGAGATCCAGGAGGCGGCCTACGCCCAGCAACGGGCGGTGGACGAGGGCCGACGCATCGTCGTCGGCGTCAACCGCTACCGCCTGGACGGCGAGGAGCCGAAGATGGTCTTCCGCACCAGCCCGGAGGCGGAGCGGGCCCAGGTTGAGAAGCTGCAGCGAGTCAGGCGGGAGCGGGACAACGCTCAGGTGGCCAGGGCCCTGCAGCGACTGGAGGAGGCGTGCCGGGACTCGGAGAACCTGGTCTACCCCATACTGGAGGCGGTGAAGGCCTACGCCAGCCTGGGCGAGATCTGCGGCGTCATGCGCCGTATCTTCGGCGAGTATAGGGCCCCCACAGCTATCTAAATCATCTATTATAAAACCGTCGTCACATTTATATCTTGAATAATTCGCCTCCGGCGTGTAGACTGGCCCTGAAGGCCCAGGACGCCGGAGGTGAAGCCATGAGTTGCCTCGGTGAGAAGGTGGCCATCGTTACCGGGAGCTCGCGGGGCCTGGGGAGGGCCATCGCTCAGGAGTTCGCCCGACACGGTTGCAAGGTGGTGGTGAACTTCCGCAGCCGTTGCCGAGAGGCCAGGGAGCTGGTGGACGAGTTGCGGGCGCAGGGGTGTGAGGCCGTGGCCATACAGGCGGACGTCTCCCGCCAGGAGGACGTGGAGCGCCTGGTGGAGACCACTTTGCAGCACTTCGGTCGCATAGACGTGCTGGTGAACAACGCCGGCGTCTGCCGTGATCGCACGCTGCGGCGCATGTCGCCCGACGAGTGGCGAGAGGTTCTGTCCAACGACCTGGACAGCGTCTTTCTGTGCACCTGGGCGGTGGTCCCCCACATGATCGAGCAGGGCGGGGGACGCATCATCAACATCTCCTCCATCATCGGCCAGATGGGGAACGTAGGCCAGTGCAACTATGCCGCCGCCAAGGCGGGTATCATCGGCTTCACCAAGGCGGCGGCCCTGGAGCTGGCCCGCTACAACATCACCGTGAACGTCGTCTGCCCGGGCTTCGTGGAGACCGACATGGTGACCTGCTTGCCGGAGCACGTCCGCCAGCGGCTCCTGGAGCGGATACCCATGGCCCGCTTCGGTCGCCCCGAGGAGGTGGCCCGCCTCTGTCGCTTCCTGGCGGCCGAAGGGGACTACATCACCGGCGCCCAGCTCAACATCAACGGCGGCATGTACGTGTGACGAAGGGGCCGCCCATGGCCCGCCCCCGGCCCAGACGGCGCAGACGCCGCGCCCGACCGCCGCAGGCCAGCGACCGGGCGCCCTCGGCTGCCGGCCTCTGGACACGAGTCCTCTTCCTGGCCGTCATGGCCTTCCTGGTGGCCCTCCTGCTGCACACTCTCCTGGGCCGGGCGGGCCTGGAGGCCCAACACCCCCTGAGGGTCTTCCTCACCCCCCTGGTGGCGGCGCTGGTGCTGCTGGTAGGGCTCAGGCCACTGCCCCTGGCCCGTCGCCTTCGCCTGTCCCTGCTGGTGGCCCTGGGCCTTTTCCTCTACGCCTTGCTGCTGCCAGGCAGCTAGCAGGAACGCCCCCCGTCTACTCCGATGCCCACAAGCGCAGGACATATAGACCGTAGCGGGGCATCGGTGCCACAATGAAAGCCACACAAGCCCGCAAAGGGGGACTCATGGACGGTGTAGTAATTCTGGGGGCGGCCCGCACTCCCATCGGCTCATTCGGCGGCAGCCTGGCCGATGTCCCGGCGCCGCGGCTAGCGGCGACGGCCATCGCTGAGGCGTTGCGCCGGGCAGGCGTGGGGCCGGACCAGGTGGGGGAGGTGATAATGGGCAACGTCCTCTCCGCCGGTCAGGGGATGAACCCGGCCAGGCAGGCCGCCCTCATGGCGGGCCTGCCCGAGAGCGTCCCCGCTACCACCGTCAACATGGTCTGCGGCTCCGGCCTCAAGGCGGTAGCCATGGCCGCCCAGGCCATCGGCTCCGGGGAGGTGGAGGTGGCGGTGGCCGGGGGGATGGAGAATATGTCGGCAGCGCCCTACTTGCTGCCCAGGGCGCGCTTCGGCTACCGCATGGGGCATGGCCAGATGCTGGACCACATGATTCTGGACGGCCTCTGGTGTGCCCTGGAGGACTGTCACATGGGGGACACGGCGGAAAACGTGGCCCGCGAGTACGAGATCTCGCGCGAGGAGCAGGACCGCTTCGCCTGGGAGAGCCAGAGCAAGGCGGCACGCGCCTGGCAGGAGGGGCGCTTCGCTGAGGAGGTGGTCCCTGTGCCCGTGCCGGGACGGATGGGCGCGTCCGTGGTGGACCGCGACGAGCACGTCCGCCCCGACACGAGCCCCGAGACGCTGGCCCGCCTCCGCCCCGTCTTCCGGCGCGGCGGCACCGTCACCGCTGGCAACTCCTCCGGCATCAACGACGGCGCCGCCGCCGTCGTCCTCGCCTCCTGGCGCAAGGCGGAGGCCTTGGGGGTGGCGCCGCTGGGGCGCATCGTCTCCTACGCCAGCGCCGGCGTCCCTCCCCGCATCATGGGGATGGGGCCGGTGCCGGCGGTGCGGCGGGCGCTGGCCCGCGCCGGGCTGGAGATCGACGATATCGACCTGATCGAGGCCAACGAGGCCTTCGCTGCCCAGTCCCTGGCCGTGGGGCGCGAGCTGGGCTGGGACTGGGAGCGGGTGAACGTCAACGGTGGGGCCATCGCTCTGGGGCACCCCATCGGCGCCACGGGCTGTCGCATCCTGGTCACTCTCCTTTACGAGATGAGGCGCCGGCAGGCGCGACGCGGCCTCGCCACCATCTGCGTGGGCGGTGGCCAGGGCGTGGCCATGGTGGTGGAGAGGCCCAACTAGCCCAGCGGTGGACGAGGCCCAGGTCTGCCTCCAGCTCTTCCGTGCCTGGCTGGAGGAGTCCCAGGGGCTGCGCTGCGTCCCGGGGGCCCTCTCTGTCCTGGGTCGCGCCTCCCTGGCCGCCCGCCTGCGTTGCGACCGGTGGACCGTGGCGGTGGAGGTGCGACCCCTGCTGGGGCCGCCGCCCGCTCCGTGGCAGGAGCGACGAGAGGCGCTGGAGGGCCGGCTAACGGAGCGGCTCGAGGGGGCCTATGCTCTCTGGCTACCCCCCGGCGCCGACCTGCCCTCCCCCGGCCCCGAGACGGAGGAGTTCCTCGTCCGGGTGCGGGAGGCGGCCGGCCGCCTCGCCCCGGGGCAGCGATCCTCCCTGGCGCTGCCGGCCGTCTTGTACCTGCGCAAGACCCGCCAGGAGGGGGCGGTCATCACCGTCTCCGGGCCCCTGGATGCCTACTGGGCGCGCCTCAGCGAGCGGGTCAGCGGCACCTACGAGCTGGACAGCACCCGCCTCCACCGTCTGCCGGAGGACGAGCAGGAGCGGGAGGCCCTCTTCCAGGCGATATGGGAGGCGGCCCGTCGCATCCAGGAGCCCGGCCAGTGGGCGGAGGTGGAGGTGGCAGATCTCTGGACGCTCCAGCGGCTGATGGAGGGACAGGGCTTCGTCATCGTGGGGACGGCGCCGGCCAGCGCCGAGGAGACGGGCCTGGCCGTCCGCCGCAACCTGCGCCGCCTGCTGGCGGAGGCATCCCCCCGCCTTCTGGCCAGCGAAGCCGACGCCCGCGCCCTCGTCCTCCTGGGCTACTATGCCCACATGGAGCAGGAAGGAGTGAGCGTCGCCCTGAGGGGCTACGACCCCAGCCTCTACAGCGGCCTTGACCTGGTCTGCCTGGCGGCCGACGGCCTTCTGCGGTCCGTCCTCCAGTCGCCGGCGCTCCCCTGGCGCTAGCTGGCAGCCCTACTCGTCCGCCATGCGGACATAGCGTCCACGGAAGAAGAGGAGGGGACGGGCCTCGCTCAGGATAGCGGCGTCCTGGACCTCTCCCAGGAAGAGGGTGTGGTCGCCCCCGGGCAGCGCATCATAGACGCGGCAGTCCAGATAGGCGAGGCAGCCCTCTATGATGGGCGCCCCGGTGACGCCGTAGCGGTGGGGCACCTCGTTCAGGCGGTGGCTGCCCGCCTCCGTCTTCCGAGCGAACATGGTGGAGAGCTCCTGCTGGTCCTCGGCCAGGATGTTCACAGCGAAGATGCCGCTTTGCTTCACCAGGTCGTGCGTGTCACCCTTCTTGTCCAGGCAGACCAGCACCAGCAGCGGCTCCAGGGAGACGGAGGTGAAGGCATTGGCGGTGCTGCCGTGCAGGTGCTCCCCCAGCCGCGTCGTCACTATGGTGACCCCGGTGGCGAACTGGCCCATGACGCGCCGGAAGTCGTCCTTACTGACGGGTGTGGCCATCTCCTTCCTCCTTGGACAGATATCGGATGAGCAGGTCGAGGGCGGAGGCGGCCGCCGAGCGCTTGTTCTGCGTCCGGTCGCCGCTGAAGACGAAGCGCTGGCACAGGGTGGCGCCAGCGGTCGCCAGGGATATGTAGGTGAGCCCTACCGGCTTCTCGGCTGTGCCCCCGCCCGGCCCGGCGATGCCCGTGATGGAGAGCCCGATGTCCGCCCCCGCCCACTCTCGCACCGACTGGGCGAGGGCCGTGGCCGCCTCCTCGCTGACGGCGCCCCGGGCCGCCAGCAGAGCGGGGGAGACCCCTAGCCGCTCCTTCAGCTGGTTATGATAGGGCACGACGCCGCCCAGGAAGACGGCCGAACTCCCCGGCACCTCCGTGAGCAGGTGGGACAGAAGGCCACACGTGGAGGCTTCCGCCACCGCCAGAGTGAGGCGCCTCCGGGAGAGGAGGCCCAGGGCACGCGCTGCCAGCGCCTCTGACACGTCTCTCCCTCGTCAGGCGAGCCGCATCTCCCAGCCCGGGATAACGCAGGAGACAAAGGTGAAGGCGTACAGGGCCAGGCCGGGGGCGCTGGTGAGCAACGACAGCTCATGGCTGCCTATGTCCGGGTTGCGCACCAGCCGGTACATGCGGGGGGTGTCCACCTCCACGTAGCTCTCCCCGGACTCGTCGAAGCGGACGTCCTCTCCGGCGTGTCCGGCCGCCAGAGGAGCGCCATCCTGCAGCAGCGTGACCCGCCCCGGCCGGCCGAAGAGCGGGTTCATCACCAGGTTCACCTCTTTGGCCGTGTAGCGAAGGGATACCCTGCCAGGGCGGATGGCGTCCCAGGGGCGATAGACGCACTCCTCGTCCACCACCCAGGGCCCTTCCAGGTAGTAGAAGCCCTCGGCGTGGACGTCCGGGTCCTGGTAGTCCATCGCCTGCTTGGGGACGAAGCCCGCCGGGTTGCCGATGTTGCCCCGCAGGTAGCCCAGGTAGAGCTCAGGGGTGACCCGGTAGCAGACGGCTCCCGGGCGGTCCTCCTCCCGGACAGGGGCCATGGGCTCGGGGAAGACGACGTCCGGCCGCACCTCTCGCAGGAGCTGCTGGATGGCCTTCTCCGTAGCCTGGTAGGCGCCCTCGCCGAAGTGGTAGTAGCGGATGTAGCCGCGGGCGTCCACCAGGTACTTGGCCGGCCAGTAGCGGTTGGCGTAGGCCCGCCAGATAGCATAGTCGTTGTCCAGCACCACCGGATACTCGATACCGAACTGCTCCATCGCCCGGCGGACGTCGTCCACCCGCTTGGCGAAGCTGAACTCCGGCGTGTGCACCCCGACGATGACGAGGCCGTGGGGCGAGTAGCGCCGGTGCCATTCCACCAGGTATGGCAGGGTGCGGATGCAGTTGACGCAGGTGTAGTCCCAGAAATCGATGAGCACCGGTCGCCCCCGCAGCGATTCCATGGTGAGGGGCTCGCTGTTCACCCAGTAGCCGCCCCTCAGCTCGGGCGCCCGTATCGCCGCTGGCTCCTGGCTCATCTGCGCCTCGCCTCGTCTTTCCCCTGGCCGCTCGTGCAGGTATATTTTACTTGCAGGGACGTCTTGTCGCCGATTGTACCACGGCCATGGCGCTGGAGAGAGGAGACCCCGCCCCGGACTTCCGCCTGCCTGCCCTGGACGGCCGCTCTTATTCTCTGGGGGAGGCCCTCCAGAAGGGACCGGTCCTGCTGGTCTTCTTCAAGACGGGCTGCCCTGCCTGTGACCTGGCCTTCCCCTACCTGGTGAGGCTGGCCGAGCTCTACGGCGAGCGAGGGCTGCAGACGCTGGCCGTATCGCAACACCCGGCGGCCAAGAGCGGCCCCTATGCCGAGCGCTTCCGGCTGCCCTTCCCCGTCCTCCTGGACGCCGATGGCTTCCAGGCCTCCCGCCAGTACGATCCGCCAGCGACGCCGACCCTCGTCCTGGTGGGACGGGACGGACGCGTCCTCCATCACAGCCACGGCTTCAGCAAGGACGACCTGAACGAGCTGGCTGGGCTCGTCGCCCGGGAGGTGGGGGTGGAGCCGGCCCTCGTCGCCCCGGCGGACGACGGGCGCCCGCCTTTCCGTCCTGGCTGAGCACCTCTGCAGCCACGGGCCGTGTAGCCCGCACCGATCTTCCACAAAACTGGCGTCCCCGGGGGCCAAAGTGTTCCAATGGCCAGGCAAACGTGTTACCCTGTAGGGGAGCCAGCACGTCTGGTCGATCGGGTCGCTCATGTCCCCCAGGCCGCCCGATGGACAGGCCCGCTGGTGACAAAGGAACCAAGGAACATAGGGAGGTCATCGGGTGGCTTATCAAGACAAGACCCTCGTGTGCATCGAGTGCGGGGAGTCCTTCGTATTCTCCGCTGAGGACCAGGAGTTCCACGTCAGCCGGGGATACCAGGACCCCAAGCGCTGTCCGGCTTGCCGGCAGGCGCGGCGCCAGAGCCAGGGCGTGAGCTACTCTCGCCCCATGTACGACGCCGTGTGCGCTCGCTGCGGAGCTCAGACCCATGTCCCGTTCCTGCCCAGGCAGGACAGGCCCGTCTACTGCAGCAACTGCTTCCGGCAGGTCCGGCCCGCCCGCCGCACCTACTAGCCCGGAAAACGGGGGACAGGCATTCCCAAGGGGAAGAAAGAAAAGGGGAGAGTGATACTATGACTTTAAAGGTTACGGACAAGGCCGCCGAGCTGCTCAGAGAGATAAAGGAAGAGCTGGCGGAGGCCCCGGATCAGACGCTGCGCCTCGTCCAGCGCGAGGGCTCCTTCGAGCTGGCGTTTGACGAGGCTCGCGAGGGGGACCAGGTCTACCACAGCGAGGGGATACCCGTGCTGCTGGTATCGCCCAGCGTGGCAGACCTGCTGGCCAACGCTACCATCGACGTCGAAGAGACGGACCAGGGCCCGCGCCTCACTCTGTCCACCTCTGAATAGGGCGGCGCCGGCGCGCCCAGCCCCTAACCGAAGACTCCTAGCGCTCCTCTGCCTGATAGCCTAATATTGGTGCTGTCATGACAGGGGAGCGCCCGTCCTCCGGCGGCCCCTTGGCGGGCGTACGGGTACTGGACCTCACCTGGGTCCTCTCCGGCCCTTATGCCAGCATGACCCTGTGCGACCTGGGGGCCGACGTCATAAAGGTAGAGCGTCCCCCCTACGGGGACGTAGCCCGCACCACCTCGCCTTACGTGGGCGACGAGAGCGCCTACTTCTTCTCCATCAATCGTGGCAAGCGGAGCATCGTCATCGACCTGCGCCAGGAGCGGGGCCGCGAGCTCTTCCTGCGCTTGGTGGAGAAGGTGGACGTGGTGATGGAGAACTTCACCCCGGGCACCATGGAGCGGCTGGGCCTGGGCTACGAAGTCCTAAGCCAGCGCAATCCACGGCTCATCTACGCCGCCACCTCGGGCTTCGGCCAGACGGGGCCGTGGCGAGACAAGCCGGCCCTGGACGTCATCGTCCAGGGGATGGGTGGCATCATGAGCATCACCGGGGAGCCCGGCGGCCCCCCGGTACGGCCCGGAGTCTCCCTGGGCGATATCGTCGCCGGCCTCTACACCGCCATCGGTGTCCTGGCCTCCCTCCACGAGCGGGAGCGCAGCGGCAAGGGGCAGTTCATCGACATAAGCATGCTGGACTGCCAGATAGCCATCCTGGAGAACGCCTTCGTCCGCTACTTCGCCACCGGCGAGGTGCCGGGCCCCCTGGGGACTCGTCACCCCTCCGTCACGCCCTTCCAGGCCTTCCCCACCAAGGACGGATGGATCGTCATCGCCCTGAGCTGGGGCGTGGAGAACCAGTGGGAGCTGTTCTGTGCCACCCTGGGCCTCCTGGAGCTCATCGACGACCCCCGCTTCGAGACGCCGGCCCTGCGCACCCAGCACCACGCTGAGCTCGAGCCCATCCTCACCGAGGCGCTGAGGCGCCGGACGACGGAGGAGTGGCTGCGAGAGCTGGAGGCCATCGGCGTGCCCTGCGGCCCTCTGAACAACATCGCCCAGGCGGCGGAGATGCCCCAGGTGAAGGCACGGGAGATGCTGGTGGAGGTGGAGCACCCCAAGGGCTTCAGACTGAAGGTGCCCAACACGCCGGTGAAGCTCTCCCGCACCCCCGGCGGGGTGAAGGGGCCGCCCCCGGCAGCCGGCCAGGACACGGACGCCGTGCTACGGGAGCTGCTGGGCCTCACCGCCGAGGAGATCGCCGAGCTGCGGGCGGCTGGCGTTGTGGCCGGCCCGCTGCCCAGCCCCGTACCCCTTCTCCACCGGGGACGGCTGGAGGAAAGCAGGGCGGGCGAAGGAGAGAGCTAGACTACCCCTTCCTCTCTTAGGGCCTCTATCTCCTGGGGCGAGTAGCCCAGGCTGGTCAGGACCTCCTCCGTGTGCTCCCCCATCTCAGGCTCGGGGCCCTGGATGGCGGCCGGCGACTCGCTGAACTTGATGGGGAAGTTGACCATGGTCAGTGGCCCCAGACGCGGGTGGGGGTACTCCACCAGATAGCCGGCCTCGTAGAAGTGGGGCTCCTCCATCACCTGCGTGTAGTCGTAGGCGGGGGCGCAGAGGAAGTCCGCCTCCTCCAGAACGGCCATCCACTCCGCCGTCGGCCGCTGGCTGAAGTGCTCGTCCAGCACCCGCCACAGCTCCTTGCGATTGCGGACGCGGTCCCGGAGGGTGGCGAAGCGAGGGTCCTCCACCAGGTCGGGCCGGCCTATGACCTGACAGAAGCGGGGCCAGTCGTCATGGCGGAGGGCCACAACGGCCATGTGGCCGTCAGCGGTGGGGACGATACGGTAGGGGGTGAGGACATGGACGTGGCCCCGCCCGGACTTGCCGTGGTAGCGCCGGGTGCCGAAGTAGTAGCCCAGCTCCCAGGCCTGGGCGTAGAGGAGACCTCCCACCAGGGAGGAGTCCAGCCGCTGGCCCTTGCCCGTCCGCTCGCGGTAGAAGAGGGCGGCCAGGATGCCCAGTGCCAGGTTCAGGGCGCCGATGTGGTCGGCCAGGGCGGCGCCCGCCGGTATGGGCGGGTCCCCCTCCTCGCCGGTGACGGCGGCCAGGCCAGTGGCGGCCTGGGCCAGGATGTCCAGCCCCGGCTTGCTGGCCCAGCGGCCCTGCCTGCCGAAGGCGGAGGCGCTGGCGTAGATGACCCGAGGGTTCACCGCCCGGAAGTCCTCATAGTCCAGCCCCAGCTTGGCCATCACCCCCGGGCGGTAGTTCTCTACCACCACATCGCTGATCTCGCCCAGGGCCAGGGCTATCTTGCGCCCCTTCTCAGTCTTCAGGTCTAGGGTGATATCCTTCTTGCCCCGGTTCAGGGTGAGGAAGGCGAAACTCACGTCCCTGTCCCGGTCGCGGGCCGAGAGCCGGCTGATGTCGCCCACGCCCCGCTGCTCCACCTTTATGACCTCAGCACCCAGCTCCCGCAGCACCAGGGTGGCGTTGGGCCCCTGCTGGGCGATGGTGAAGTCCAAGACCCGGATCCCCTCTAGCGGTCCCGCCATGCTCGCCCTCCTAGCTGGCCTTCTCCGCCGGCTTTTTTGTTGTAAAGCCTACTCCGGCCTCCGGATTTTGTCAAAAGGAGCGGGCGAGGGCCAATAGCTCCAGCAGGGGGGAGGGGGGTCTCAGAAGGAGACGATGCCCGCCGCCTCCAGGGCCAGCCCTGTCAGGTTATAGAGGGCGTGCAACGCCACGGCGGAGAGGAAGAGGTTGCGCGTGCGCGCCGGCAGCGGCCCCCTCCCTTCCACCCAGTCCCTCAGGCCGGGGGAGATGCCCAGGCCAGCCAGGAAGCTGCACAGGCCGTGCACCATCACCGGCACGCTGTAGCGGAAGGCCGTGTAGTTGCCCGTCGGGGCGTCCACGTATAGGTTCACGTAGAGGGTGCTCTCCACCAGTCCGAAGACGATGCCCGAGATGGCGGCCAGGAAGCCAGAGTGCCATGGACCCAGGATGAGGTGGGGCCAGCGCCAGAGGAGGACGTACACGCCCAGCGGTTTCAGGCCCTCCTCCACCACGGGAGCGCCGATGACCAGAAGAAAGACCCCTCCGCCGTAGCGGAGCTCCGTCAGAAGGGCTCCCAGGACGCCGAAGATACCGCCCAGTAAGGCCAGCGACAGGGCCAGGAGCTGGCCCCGCGCCCCCTGCCAGCAGGGCGTCCCCCCGGTAGACACGGGCCCGAGGTCGCTCTGCGCTCCCTGGCCCGGGGCTGTCAGTCCCTGGGCAGGCCCAGGCCCCGTATAGCGATGATGTTACGCATGATCTCGGACGTGCCGGCGGCCACTGTGGTGGAGACGGACGCCAGATAGTACTCGGCGACGCGGCCCGCCAGGGGCGCCCACTTGCTGCCCGGCAGGAGCTGGCCGCTCAGCCCCATGATCTCCACGGCCGACCGGGCCAGCCGCTGCTGCAGCTCGGAGCCGTAGAGCTTGCTCATGGACGCCTCCTGGTTGGGGATGCGTCCCTGGGCCTGCAGAGAGGCGACGCGGTAGGAGAGCATCCGCCCCACCTCGAATTCGATCTTCAGCTCCGCCAGCCGGTGGCGCACGCCCGGCAGGTCTATGAGGCGGCGACCGTCCTTCTGGACCTCTCTGGCGTATTCCACCAGGTCTTCGAAGGTGCGGATGCCGGCCATGACGCGGTTGATACCCGAGCGCTCGAAGTCCAGGGTGGCAGCGGCCACGTACCAGCCGCGATTGAGCTCGCCCACCAGGTTCTTGCGGGGCACCCGGACGTTGTCGAAGAAGACCTGGTTGAAGGTATGGCGGCCCGTCAGCTCGTGCAGTGGCTGGACGGTGATACCGGGCGTCTTCATATCGACGAGGAAGTAGGAGATCCCCTTGTGCTTGGGAGCGCTGGGGTCGGTGCGGGCCAGCAGGATCATCCAGTCGGCCACGTGGGCCAGCGATGTCCAGATCTTCTGGCCGTTGACGACGAAGTAGTCGCCATCGGGGACGGCCGTGGTCTGGAGGGATGCCAGGTCAGAGCCGGCGCCGGGCTCGCTGAAGCCCTGACACCATATTACCTCCCCGGAGGCTATACGAGGCAGGTGCTCGCGCTTCTGCTCCTCGGTGCCGTAGAGGATGATAGTAGGGCCCACCCGGTCCGGCCCCACGCCGAGCTGATGGGGGGCGCGGTGATAGGCCATCTCCTCCATGTAGATGACCTGCTTCCAGATGCCAGCGCCCATGCCGCCGTACTCTTTGGGCCAGGCGAGGGTGAGCCAGCCCTTCTGGGCCAGCTTGCGCTGGAACTCCTTGATGACCTCGATGCTGGTGCCGCCGCCATAGCCGAGGGGGCTTTCGGCGCCGCCGCCCGCCTGGGCCTCCGTCCATTCCCGCCTCAGGAACTCCCGGACCTCCTGCCGGAACGCCTCCTCTTCGGGTGAGAAACGGAACTCCATGGTCTCCTCCCGCTCTGCCAGCTAGCGCTCGCTGGCCATAGTCTACCACGCCACACCCGGACTGGTCAGCAGTGTCGGGGGGCGCAGGACCGGAGGCTATTGCCACAAGCCTAGAAATACTGGATAAACTCCTCAGGAGTGATGACCTGTATTGTGGAGCTAAGCTCCCCACGGTCGTGTAAGCGGCGAACTACCTCTCCCCAGTGCCCGTCATAAGTGACGAGATGGGCGCACTTATGGATCCCAGTGGCTATTATCAGGCTATCCTGGAGCGCAGTGATCCCTAACGAGACATGGCAATGCCTGAGCACTACTTGGGCAATCTGACATATGTGCGGGGTGCAATAAAGCACCCTGATGCAATAGGTCTTGCATATATGTTCTACAGCCTCTATTTGCCGCTGGATGTCGCGGTCAGTGGGTTGTCTCGGGGCACCCATCCGCACGTGATCGGAGGCCGCACGGTGTCGCCTGCGGCCCTCCACGTGATGACGGGGTAGCCAGAGTTCCATGAAAGCGATGACGCTCAGGCACCCACGGCCCACCTGCGCCGCTTCAGCGAAGGCATCCACAGAGGACGTTCCATCCCCCTCAGATAGCTGATGAACAGAGAAGTGTCGAACGGAAACCGCCTTATCGTCGTTCCTCGGTGTCTAACTTGCCGGGAACGTTCTTCACCTGCAGCCACCAGCCGACGAACCCCAGGACAGCCCGTCGCTCTTCCTCTGTCAGCCCCTGCAGGGCCGCCTGGTGCCGCCGCACCGCCTGGGCGATGAGCCGGTTGGCCCGTTGCACGGCTGGCCGCACCGTCACGTCCTGGGAGAGGCGCTGGGCGTGCTGAATGGCCCGCTGCAGCCCACTCCGCTCCGCTACCTGGAGCCAGCGCATCCACTCGTTGCGGGGAACCTCGGGCAGCTCGCGGGCCAGTTGCTCCGCCAGCCCTATCTGCTGGTCGAGTCCAACCATCAGTACAGCTCCATGGGGCAGGCTCCGTTCATGGAGACCGCCTCCCGGCGAAACGCTCTCCAGGCATCCCGGTCCAGCAGGGAGTCAGCGGCCAGCCACCGTCGCACCGTCTCCAGCGGCGGGACCTCTCGGCCGCCGGCCAGCAGGGTAGCCAACAGGTCGGGGCCCTGGCGGAGGATGGAGAGACGCCGGGGCTGGAAGCGGACGGCGCCCAGGCAGCGGGGCTTGGCGCCCCCCAGCTTGACGGGGACCCCCTCAATGTCCCCCCGTTGCTCCTGTGGAGGCCTGTCCAGGCCCAGGCCGCGCATGACCAGCGCCATCTCCTCCGGGAGGACGTTCTCGAAGTGCAGGGTGACGCTGAACCGGCTCCCTCTGGGCACGGCCTCGATGAACCTGTAGTTCTTGGCCGGCTGGAGGGTCTGGCGACGGAAGGCGCCGCTCTTGTAGAACTTGCGCCCTTCCGCCCGCCGGGGCGGCCAGAGGTCGGCGACCTTGATGACCTCGGTCTGTACCTGGCCTTCGGGCGTGGCATCGGAGAAGTGGACACGGCCACGGTAGCCGGTAGTGCCGAAGATGCGACAGGCGGGGCACAGGCGGGCGGCGTCTCTACAAGGATCGAACGACCGCGGGACATGCTCCCGCCTCGTCGTCTGCCGCACGCAGGAGGTGGAGATGGCCTCCACTAGGCTGCGGACGGCCCCCTTCACGGAGGTGCCCGGTATGACGGGCTGGCCATCGCGCCGGGCGAAGGCGTAGCAGGCCATCTCCTGGCCGCCTAAGTTGCGCAGGTCGAACTGGCCGCTGCCCACGTAGAGGAAGTCGGATACCACCTCCAGCACCAGCTCCAGGCGGCCCGTTTCGCCGTCGAAGCGGTCGTGACCGGGGGGCGGCTGCAGCCTGGGCTGGCCTCTCAGGGGGAGGTAGAAGAAGGGCTTGGGGGGCATCTGCTGACGGGGACGCATGGCTACTCCTCCAACCTGCGGGGACTCACGAAGACCACGACCCCGTCTCGCCGGTAGACCCTGGCCACCAGCTTGCCCTGGCCCTTGCCG
Source organism: Dehalococcoidia bacterium (assembly GCA_034435615.1). GTDB lineage: Bacteria > Chloroflexota > Dehalococcoidia > SM23-28-2 > HRBIN24 > H17-190. Next base: position 1,862 of record DAOTWZ010000062.1, on the reverse strand, counting down.
TGGGGGTACTGGAGGAAGCCCGGCCGGAGCTGGGGCGCCTGCAGGTCGTGCAGCAGGAAGGGGACCGGCTCTTCGTCGGTGGTCCACTCACCGGAAAGGGGCTCCAGACCGGGGAGGTCCTCCAGGCCGGTCAGGGGCTCCTCGGCGAGGAGCAGGGCCAGGTAGGACTGGCCGTCCCGCCACCAGCGCAGCTCTCCCGCGGGGCCGAAGACCGCTCCCTGCTCCTTCCAGTCATGGGGCACTCCCTGGCCCATGGCGAGGCTGCAGGCCTCCGCCACCCAGTGGACGAGGCGGGAGCCCAGCCTCTCGGCGGCGCTGCGCAGCGCCTCGGGTGGCCCCAGCAGACGGTAGGCGTGGCACGCTCGCTCCGTCACGGCCCGCCTCCTCACGCCGGGGCCAGGGCCCGGGTCAGGCCCTGGATCGCGGCGCGCCATGCCCGGGCATCGTAGGTGCGGCGGACGTAGAGGCCCATGTCCTCGGTAGAGCCTGGCTCCGGCAGGCCGTCCAGCTCCGACGGTCCGTCGAGGCCGTAGCGCTGGCGCTCGCCGTCGTCCAGGAAGGCGGCGAGGCCGCGCCAGACGGTCGGCCGACGGACGGGGGCGGCCTCGTCCAGGCGCACCGCCTGGACCTCCACCGCCACCTCGCCGAAGCCGCGGTTCTTACCGAAGCCCAGCTTCAGGAGCCCGCGGTCCAGCCCCTCCAGGGCCAGCCCCACCAGCCCCAGTTGCCACAGCTCGAAGTTCTCCAGGAGCAGGTGCCCCTGGAAGGCCCCGGCGACCACTACCTCCATCTCGAACGGGCCCTGGGCCACGGCGTGGCTGAGGCGAGAGATGGCGACGCCGTAGCGGACCTCGCTCCTGATCTCGCCTACGGGCAGGAAATCGCTGAAGGCGGCCCGTCCCCTGAGACGGGTGTGGCCGAAGAGGCGGCAGGCGCCGCAGGAGTCCCTGTATATCTCGTGGCTGGGGGCGTCCCTGGCCGACAGTCGTCTCGCGCAGCTCTCCCCGTCATCGGCGAAGGTGGGGCAGGCGCGCTGCCAGCTCCTCCTCCCGCCTCCGCCGGCCGTCTCTAGCGTACGCAGGGCCTTCTCCACGAAGGAGCGCACCACCCCTTTCAGGGACGAGCCAGGGATGTAGACCGTCTCGCCCCGCTCCGGATGGTAGGTGCGGACGAACTGCATGTCCGGCAGCGAGGGGTTGGCCGAGGTCTCGCCGGACTTGACCAGGAGCGGCCCCCGCGGGCTCAGTCGGAGCGTCAGTTGGAGGGCGTTGTAGCGGGCCTTATGCATCGCTCTTTCCCCCTCGCAGCCTGTCGCGGAAGGCGTTCCGGAAGTCGTCCTCCCGCACTGTCGGGGCCTGACCGCTGGCCAGATAGTCCCACAGGCCGCTCGCTTCCACGCGCTGCACCGTGACCCCCTCCAGCCTCCCCCAGCCGGGGCCGCGAGTGGACTTGCCGCCGAGGGCTATGCCGCCCTGGCGCCACATGTCCAGCACCGCCAGGAGGAGGCCCACCTCCCACGGGTCCAGGTTCTCGCCCAGCGCCTCGATGGAGAAGCGGGCGCCCGGCACCACCGTCTCGAAGTCGTACTTGATGGCGCTGCGGGCCGCCCCCAGGTCGCGGTCGATGCCCACGCCATCCCGCACCTGAGTGAGCACGGGCAGATCCTCGGCGTTGGCCAGGTAGGCGTCCTTGAAGGCAAGCCTGCCAGCGAACCAGGGAGAGCCGAAGATGCGGCAGGCGGTGCAACTGGCCTGGAAGAGCTTTTCGGCAAAGAGTTGGTCGTCCCGGTTCGATTCGCGCCAGAGTTCGTCCCTGACGTTACCGGGCACACAGGGCGCCCCGAGCGGGTCGCAGGCGCTGAG
>DAOTWZ010000061.1:0-31520 GCA_034435615.1 Dehalococcoidia bacterium | reverse complement strand
TAGCGGTGGCCCACCCCGACTTCCGGGCCGAGCTCAAGGAGGCCGCCCGCAAGACCTACGGCGTCACCGTCTGAGGGAGCGCAGCCAGGCCAGGACGGGCACTGCCGCCAGCCTCTCCTCAGGAATGAGCTCCCAGTAGACGCCCCGGGGGCGGGGGAAGCCGCCTTCGCAGGGGATGACGCCCTCCGGGGTGGCTATATAGTCCACCGGCAGGTCGTGGGGGAGCATGGGCAGCTCCTCCTCCAGCACTTGCAGCGGGTGCACTGTTGTGAGGATGGGCGTCCCCGGCCCCAGCTTCCCCAGCTCCGTCAGGATGGCCAGCTCCAGGTCCGAGTAGCCGCCCCCCTTTCCGATGCGGGCGCCCGCCCGGTTCACCGCCACGGAGCCGCAGACCACCAGGTCTATGGAGGGCAGCTCCCGCGGGTGCACGGGCCTCCCGTGGCGGAACGCCCCGGCGATGCTGGCCGCCTGGCCCGCCCTGGTGCCCAGGCGGGCCGGGTCCAGCTCCAGGAAGCATCTCTCGTCCCGCAGGCGGGGCACGGCCATGTATACGGTCTTCCCCTCCCGCAGGGCGGCCCGCCGCAGAGGGGCCTGGGGCAGGTCGGGGTTGCACTTGAGGGCCCTGGCCTCCCGCCAGACGGAGAGCTGGCGCACCCGCTGGGCAGCGGCAGCGGCGCCCTGGAAGTTGGGTATCCTCCCCCAGGCGCCCGGGAAGAGAGCCACACCGGCCTCCTCCAGGGCCCGCCACACCCGCTCTCGTATCGCCTGCTTCCGCTGCTGGGGGCTGTCCATCCCGTCCTCGGGCCCATTCTGGCCCCGGGCGCCCCCTCCGTCAAAGCCCTTTCCTTAACGGGCGCAGTGTGATAGCGTTGCGCCGGGCCCTGGCCATCGAGACGGCCGGGCGCCCCTTGTCAGCAACCTTCGCTCTCGGGAGGTTGAAGATGAAGCTGAGCGACGCCGTAGCCCTGGTGACGGGAGGGGCCTCCGGCCTGGGCGAGGCCACGGTACGCCGCCTCCTGGCCGGCGGGGCGCGGGTGGTCATCGCCGACCTGGACGCCGCCCGCGGCGAGGCCCTGGCCAGCGAGCTGGGCCAGGGCGCCGTCTTCGCCCACGTGGATGTCACCCAGGAGGAGCCGGTTAAGGCGGCCATAGAGCGGGCCCGCTCCCTGGGCCCTCTGCGGGTGGCCGTGAACTGCGCTGGTATCGGCTATGCCCGGCGTATCCTGGGGCGGGACGGCACCCCCCACAGCCTGGACGCCTTCCGCAAGGTCATCGAGATCAACCTGATAGGCACCTTCAACGTCCTGCGGCTGGCCGCCGCCGCCATGCGCGAGACGGAGCCACTGGAGGACGGCGAGCGAGGCGTCATAGTCAATGTGGCCTCGGTAGCCGCCTTCGAGGGGCAGATAGGTCAGGCGGCCTACGCCTCCTCCAAGGCCGGCGTGGTGGGGCTCACCATCACCGCCGCCCGTGACCTGGCCTCCCTGGGGATCCGGGTGCTCACCATCGCCCCCGGAACGTTCCAGACGCCCATGCTGGGCCTCCTCCCCGAGGAGAACCGGCAGGCGCTGGAGCAGGCCATCCCCTTCCCGCGGCGTCTGGGCCGTCCGGAGGAGTTCGCCGCCCTGGTGGAGCACATCGTCCAGAACACCTACCTGAACGGTGAGACGATCCGCCTGGACGGCGCCCTGCGCATGGCCCCCCGCTAGGAGGCGCCGCTGTCAGGGCTGGGGCTCGCTGGGGGCGCCTTCCGTCATCAGGGTGGAGTCCCGCAGGCGGAGGAGCGTCTCCAGCAGCTCCCTCTCGATGCCGCGGGAGCGCAGAAAGTGGACGAAGGCCTCCAGGTCCTTGGGGAGGCACTCGTCCTGGAGCCCCTCCAGCCACCATTCTTCGCCCCCGCCGATGCGGGGGTCCAGGCCCAGGGCCATCACCACATCGCCGAAGCTGACGCCCAGCCGCTTGGCGGCCCGGCGCAGCTCCCGGGCGTAGAGGATCTTGGTGGCCAGGAAGCAGTTAGCGGCGTACTTGATGAACTCGGCCGTGAGGGAATCGGTCACCAGATAGGGCACCCGGTCGCGGAAGCAGGAGTGATAGGCCCGCAGGAGGCTCTGGCGGGCGAAGACGGTATCGGCGCCGATGACCACCCGCGAGGGGCGCTTGGCGTCCTCCTCCAGGCGGTGGGCCCGCAGGAACTCCGGGTTGGCGGCGAAGTGGGTGTTGGGGAACGCCTCCTGTAGCCTCCTGGCGGTGCCTGGCGGCACCGTGGAGCGTATGGCCACCACCTGGCGCTCGGAGAGGCGGGGGACCACCCGCCGGACAGCGTCGTAGACGGCGCTCAGATCGCAGTGGCCGTCCGGGCGGTTGGGCGTGGGCACGCAGACGAAGACAACGTCACGGTCGGCCAGACTGGCCAGGTCGTCATACCCCTGGTACGGGTCATAGATGGCCACGTCCCGGAAGAGGCTGGCAGTGGCCCGGCCCACCGTGCCGTAGCCGACGATGCCCACGCGGGGCCCGTCCCTCCCTCCACGGCGACGCGGCCGCCTGGAGTCGTCCCTGATGCGCACTGATATCCCTCCCTTCGGGCGAGTATCGCAGGGCAGCGCGAGTGGCAAGCGTCTGGGGACGGCCAGCGGGGCTGCTGGCCGCCCGCGTCGTCGGTTCAGGTCAGAGCGCCATGGACTCTATGATAACCGATCGCCTACAGCCCTGCACGAAAGCACGAAAAAGGGGGCGGCCGCCGGCGCGGGCGGCCGCCCCCTTCCCCCTCCGTTCAGATAACGCCCTGGCTGCGCAGAGAGGCCATCTCCTCCTGGCTGAGCCCCAGTAGCTGGCCGTAGACCAGCTCGTTATCGTAGCCCACGGGGACGGAGCCCCGCCATATCCTCCCCGGCGTCAGGGAGAAGCGGGGCGTCACGCCGAAGCCCTTCACCTTCCCCACCTGCACGTCCTCCCATTCTATGTGCACCTGACGGGCCTGGTAGTGGGGGTCTTCGGCCATGTCACGGCTGCTCATGATGGGGCAGCAGGCCACCTCGGCGGCGCTGAGGGCCTCCACCACCTCCTTCACCGTTCGCTCGATGATCCAGCCCCGCAGTATAGCATCGAACTCCTCTCCCTCGGGAGAGAAGACATTGGTGCGGGCCCGTCGCCACTTCTCGTCCTGGGGATCGAGACCGATGACGCGGCAGAGCCGCTCGTACATGGACTCGTTGAAGGCGCCCACCACCAGCCAGCCGTCCTTGGCCATGAAGGCGTCATAGGGCTGGAAGGCGGTGGCCTTGTTGCCGCTACGCTCTCGCACCACGCCCGCCTGGAACCACTCCACCATCGTCCCCGCCAGGGTGTGATGGATACACTCGAACTGGGCCACGTCTATAACCTGACCCCGACCCGTCCGCTGGGCGTAGATGTAGCCGGCCAGGGAGGCCCAGAGGCAGAAGAGGGCGGTGATGTAGTCCCCCGTCCAGGGGTTGGCCCGCACCGGCGGCTCCGGGTCGGGGAAGCCTGTCAGATACATGAGGCCGCCGAAGGCCTGGCCGATCATGTCATAGGAGGGGCGGCCCAGATAGTCCGGGTGGCCCGTCTGCCCGTAGCCGGACACGTGGGCGATGACCAGCCTTGGATTGGCCTGCAGCACCACCTCGTCCGACAGGCCCCAGCGGTCATAGGTGCCGGGACGGGAGGCCTCCATCCAGATGTCGAAGTGAGGGATGAGACGAAGGAAGATATCGCGGCCCTGGGGGGAGCTCAGGTCCAGCGTGATGTAGAAGGCGTTCCGTCGCTCCTGCACCCAGGAGGTGCCGGCCTCGTGGCCCTCCGGCCCCTTGAGGCGGATCCCCAGGTAGCGGTACTCGTCGCCCACGCTGTTGGGTCGCTCTATCTGCACCACCTCCGCCCCCATCTCCGCCGCCATGTGAGCGGCGTAAGGCTGGGCGATGATAGTCCCCGTGGAGAGGATGCGTACTCCCTGAAGAGGGCCGAATGCCTCCGGCATGAGAGGCTTGCGTCCGTTCTCCATGAAGGTCATCTCCTCCTTCCTCCCGGTCCGGGCCCCGGGCAGCCGGCCGGCCTTCCATTCTGGTTCAAGATTATAAATGCTCTGCAAGGGCTGGCATCCCTCCTCGCTCCCTGGCCTCGCCGTCTTGACAGCCGCCCCTGGGCGGTGCTTATATCTTGGCGACTTCGTCGGGCCGCTCCGCGAGGGCAGGACGATGAACGGCATCCACGACCTGGGCGGCATGCACGGCCTCGGGCCGGTGGTGCGGGAGGAGAACGAGCCCGTCTTCCACGCCGATTGGGAGCGGGCCGTCTTCGCCATGATGCTCTACACCATGGGGAAGCGGCTCTACAATGCCGCCGAGTTCCGCCACGGCATAGAGCGCATGCCGCCGGCTCACTACCTGACCGCTCGCTACTATGAGCGCTGGCTCCACTCCCTGGAGCGCAACCTGGTAGAGAAAGGCATCGTCTCTCGGGAGGAGCTGGAGGAGCGCGCCCGCCAGTTCCTGGAAGACCCAGCCAAGCCTCTCCCCCGGAGGGAAGACCCGGAGTTCACCGCCTTCCTCCTTCAGCTCGTGCGGGAGGGAGGCCAGCGGAACGCCCGGCTGGAGACGCCGCCCCGCTTCCAGGTGGGCGACCGTGTCCGCGCCCGCAACCTGCATCCCCCGGGCCACACCAGACTGGCCCGTTACGTGCGGGGCAGGCAGGGCACCGTGGCCCATGTATACGACCCCTGGACATTCCCCGATACCCACGCCCACGGCCAGGGACGCAATCCCCAGTACGTCTACTGCGTCCGTTTCGAGGCCCGCGAGCTGTGGGGCGAAAGCGCCGAGCCCAACCAGGCCGTCTACTTCGATCTGTGGGAGAGCTACCTGGAGCCAGCCGAGGGGCCGACGGCCCCGGAGAGGGAGGAGAGAGGATGAGCGAACGAGGGACGGGCAGCGGGCAGCCCGCGCCCCGGCGCTATCCCCTGCCAGAGGAGGAGATAGCCGCCCGCGTGCGCGCCCTGGAGTCCCTCCTCATCGAGAAGGGGCTCCTCAGCAGCGACGCCATCGACCGGGTGGTCAGCGCCTACGAGAGGGACATCGGCCCTCTGCTGGGCGCCCGGGTGGTGGCCCGCGCCTGGGTAGACCCCGAGTTCAAGCAGCGGCTGCTGGCGGACGCCACGGCGGCCTGCCGGGAGCTGGGCATCGGCGGGCTGCAGGGGGAGCACATGGTCTGCGTGGAGAACACCCCGATCGTGCACAACGTGGTGGTCTGCACCCTCTGCTCCTGCTACCCCTGGCCCGTGCTGGGCCTGCCGCCCAACTGGTACAAGTCCCCCGCCTATCGGGCGCGCATCGTCATCGAGCCACGGCGCGTCCTGCGGGAGGACTTCGGCCTGGACATACCGGACTCGGTGGAGATACGGGTCTGGGACTCCAGCGCCGAGACCCGCTACTTCGTCCTTCCCGAACGCCCCCCGGGCACCGAGGGCTGGACAGAGGAGGAGCTGGCCTCCCTGGTGACCAGGGAGGCCCTCATCGGCGTCGCCCGGGTGACGGTGCCGGAGGCCGCCAGGAGGTAGCCTCATGGGAGAGGCCGGCGTGGAGCGCGTCATCGCCAACATGGAGGGGGCGGCCGCCCTCCCCCGCCGCAACGGCGAGCTGGTCTTCGAGTCGCCCTGGGAGAGCCGCGCCTTCGGCATCGCCGTCGCCCTCTATCAGGAGGGGGTGGTGGACGACTGGGAGGAGTTCCGGCGCCGCCTCATCGAGGAGATCGGGCGCTGGGAGGACCAGCAGGGCGCCGACCAGGCCTCCTGGAGCTACTACGAGCGCTGGCTGGCCGCCCTGGAGCGCCTGCTGGTGGAGCGTGGCCTCCTCTCCCCCGAGGAGATAGAGGCCCGGGCCAGGGAATGCCGTCGGGAGGACACCCACGGCCACTAGCAACGGCCCGGGCGTCCCCCCGTACGGGCAGCGTCCCGCCCCCTGACGCCTAGAGGCGGATGGTGACCGTCTTGACCTCGGTGAACAGCTCCAGTCCCTCGCGGCCCATCTCCCGCCCCCAGCCTGACTGCTTGAAGCCGCCCCAGGGCAGGGTGGGGTCCAGGACGTGGTGGCAGTTGATCCAGACCGTGCCTGCCCGCAGCAGGGAGGCCATGCGGTGGGCCTTGCTCAGGTCGCGCGTCCAGACGCTGGCTGCCAGGCCGTACACCGTGTCATTGGCCTTGCGGGCCAGCTCCTCCAGCTCCTCGAAGGGCTGGGCCACCAGTACGGGGCCGAAGATCTCCTCCTGCACCAGCGGCGAGTCGTCCCTGACGTCCACCAGCACCGTCGGCTCCACGAAGTAGCCCCGCTCCCCGGCCCGCCGGCCGCCGGCCAGGGGCCGGGCCCCCTCCCGCAGGCCGATGTCGATGTAGCGGGTGACCCGCTCCAACTGCTCCTGGGAGACCAGGGGGCCCATCTGGCTCTCCGGGTCCAGGGCCGGCCCCAGCCTGATCTTCTTGGCTGCCTCGGCCACGCCGGTCACCACCTTCTCGAAGTTGGGACGGGCCACGTAGAGGCGGGAGCCAGCACCGCAGACCTGACCCTGGTGGAAGAAGATAGCATTGAAGGCGCCACGGACGGCCGCCTCCAGGTCGGCGTCGTCGAAGACGATGACCGGGGACTTGCCCCCCAGCTCCAGGGAGACCCGCTTCAGGTTGGCTCCCGCCGCCTGGACGATGAGCTTACCCACCTCCGTGGAGCCGGTGAAGGCCACCTTGTCCACGTCCGGGTGAGCGGCCAGGGCGGCGCCGGCCTCCTCGCCGAAGCCGGTGACGATGTTGACCACGCCCTCCGGTATGCCGGCCTCCTGTATGAGCTCGCCCAGGCGCAGAGCGGTGAGGGGCGTCTGCTCCGCCGGCTTGAGGACAATGGTGCAGCCGGCCGCCAGGGCGGGGGCCAGCTTCCAGGAGGCCATCAGCAGGGGGAAGTTCCAGGGGATGATGGCCCCCACCACGCCCACCGGCTCCCGCACTAGATAGGACTGATAGACGCCCCGCGGGTCGAAGGAGACGGAGGGGGCAATGGTCCGCCCCTCCAGCTTGCTGGGCCAGCCAGCGTAGTAGTGGAAGGTCTCGGCGGCCATGGGCACCTCCGCCCGCCGCTCCACCGTGATGAGCTTGCCGCTGTCCAGCGCCTCTAGCTGGGCGAACTCCTCCAGGTGCTCGTAGAGCAGGTCGCCTACCTTGCGGATGAGCCGCTCCCGCTCCATGGGCCGCAGACGGCGCCAGGGTCCGTTATCGAAGGCCTCCCTGGCGGCCCTCACGGCCCGGTCTATGTCCTCCTTGCCGCCCCGCGGCACCTGAGCGATGACCTCGCCCGTGGAGGGGTCGTAGTCAGGAAAGGTCTGGCCGGAGGCGGCCTCCACCCACTCGCCGCCGATGAGGAGGCGCTTCGGCCGGGCCAGCCACTCCCGCACCGTGTCCAGCAGGGTCTCCGTCACCATGGCGCATCCCTCCTCTCGTTCGCTAAAGTCACCATAGCAGCCCCCGTCCCCACCCTCAACCGGCGGCGGCCGCCCTTTGACAGCCGCTGCCGCCTGGCCTATCCTCGGAGCCAACACCAGGGGACCAGCGCCGAGGTGAAGAGGAGATGACAGAGGATCTGATAGTCAACCGCGTCCGCTCCTACAGCACGGGGACGCCCGGGCGCTCCCTGAGCCAGGCCCGCAACCACCATCTGGTCATCGACGAGCCGGCCTACGGCGGCGGCCCCGGGGAGGAGATCACCCCCGCCGAGGCCTTCCTGGCCGGTGTCTCGGCCTGCGGCGTCCTCCTCCTGGAGAGCTTCGCCCGGCAGGCGGGGGTCCCCTTCCAGCGGGCCGAGGTGGAGATAGAGGGGATGCGCAGCCGCACCGACCCCTCCCTCTTCCGACAGGTGAACATGCGCTTCCACCTGGTGGGGCCCAGCCGCGCCCAGGCCGAGGAGCTGGTGGTGGCCTACCAGCGTCGCTGACCGCTCTACCGCACGGTCGCCGTGGCGACCGCCGTCCAGGTGGAGATAACGGTGGCGGAGGGCTGAGGAGGGCGCCGGACAGCTTGACAGCCTCCAGAGCGGGGCGCTAGATTGGGGCAGCGCTCAGAGGAGGGGCGGATGCCGGCGGACACTCTCCCGCTCCTGCCCGCCAGAGACGTCAGCCACCGCGCCCCGCAGGAGGTAACAGGCCATGCCTGGCAGAGTCGTCATAGAGCGGGACGTCCTGGTTCCCATGCGGGACGGCACCCGCCTGGCCGCCGACATCTACCGGCCCGAAGACAACGCTCGCCATCCCGTCCTGGTCCAGCGTATCCCCTACAACAAGTCCTCCCTGTCCTACGTGGGAGGCCTCATCTTCAGCCCCATCGAGGCGGCGGAGCGAGGCTATGTGGTGGTGGTCCAGGACACCCGCGGTCGCTTCAACTCCGAAGGCCACTGGCGCCCCTTCTTCGACGAGGCCAACGACGGCTACGATACGGTGGAGTGGGCGGCCCAGCAGCCCTGGAGCAACGGTAACGTCGGCGTCTACGGTTCCTCCTATATGGGCGTCACCGCCCTGCAGGCGGCCGTAGCGGCCCCTCCCCACCTGAAGGCCGTCCTGGCCTACCTCACCGGCAGCAACTACCACGAGGGCTGGACCTACAGCGGTGGCGCCTTCGAGCTAGGCTTCAACTTCTGGTGGGCCGGCTACTTCTGCTGGAACGCCCTCAGCCGCCTGAGCGATGCCGCCACCAAGCGCCAGGCCGCCCAGGAGCTGGTCCAGCTCCACTCCCAGCAGGAGCGCTTCATCCGCCACCTCCCCCTCAAGGAGATAGGCGTCTTCGAGAAGCTGGCCCCCTACTGGCGGGAATGGCTGGACCACCCCACCTACGACGAGTACTGGCAGGCCATAGACGTGGCCCGGCGGGCGAGGGAGATCAGGGCGCCGGTGCTCCACGTGACCGGCTGGTACGACAACTTTCTAAAGGGCCACCTGGCCCTGGCCGAGGCCCTCCAGTCCCACCCCGACGCCGAGATACGGGCCAACCACCGCTTCATCGTCGGCCCCTGGGACCACGAGGCCTACATGACCACCCGCCTCTCCGCCGCCGGCGAGCGGGACTTCGGCCCTTCAGCCATCGGCGGCGCCCCCATGATGGCGCCCGTCGCCTTCCAGTGGTTCGACCGCTGGCTCAAGGGGGAGCTGACGCCTATCGCCAACGCCGCCCCCGTCCGCTACTTCGTCATGGGGGACGACGCCTGGCAGGAGTCCTCTTCCTGGCCGCCGCCCCACACGCCCATACGCTACTACCTGCGCAGCGCTGGCCGGGCCAACAGTCGCTTCGGCGACGGTGTCCTCACCACCGACCCGCCCGCCGGCGCCGAGCCGCCCGACAGCTACGTCTACGACCCCAATGACCCCGTCCCCTCGGTGGGCGGGAGGACGCTTCATCCCAATTTCGGGCTGGGCGGCGTGGCCGACCAGTCCCGCGTGGAGGAGCGAGAGGACGTCCTGGTCTACACCTCGGCCCACCTGACGCGCCCCCTGACCATCGCCGGGCCGGTCACCGTCACCCTGTATGTGGCCAGCAGCGCCCCCGATACCGACTTCACCGCCAAGCTGGTGGACGTGCAGCCGGACGGCTACTGCGCCAACATCGCTGAGGGCATCCTGAGGGCCCGCTACCGCAACGGCCCCGACCGGGAGGAGTTGCTGGAGCCGGGGAAGGTGTACGAGCTGACCATCGACCTGTGGGCGGTGGCCTACACCTTCCGGCCAGGGCACCGCATCCGCCTGGAGGTGAGCAGCAGCAACTTCCCCCGCTTCGACCGCAACCTGAACAATGTGGTGCGGCCAGGGGAGGGCGGCCCCGCCGACGCGCGCACCGCCACCCAGTGGGTCCTGCACGACGCCGAGCGCCCCTCCCACGTGACGCTCCCCCTGGTGAGCTGAGCCAGCCACCGGTCCAGGCGAGCACGGCGGAAAGAAGAGAATTTCTCCGCCTCCAGGGGCTTTCCCTGTTGCATTTCTCCGTCTTCGTGTCTTTTTATCTAGCTGTCAGGACCGTTTTCGGCCTCTGGTTGCCTTTGCAGAGAGGGTGGAGATGGATTGCGTCCTCCGGCGGGCTGGGTTTACACTGACGGCGGTGACGGGCCCACCCCTGAGCGAGCCCCAGAGGGAGGAGAGTGGGCGGTAGTGCGGTGGTGGTGGAACCTCACCCTCCTCGGCAAGGCGGCGGTCTTGGCCGTGGTGGCGGGTGTAGGGCTGGCTGTATGGACGCTGTCGCCCTTCGAGCGCGGTATCACCTCCAGCCCTGAGGAGGCGGAGAGGGAGCCTGGCGCCAGCACCCCCGCTGCCCTCCCCGGGACCCCTGCCCTGACGCCGGGCGGCATGGCGGCGGGGCCGTCCCCCACGCCCTCGCCTGTGCCCACAGCCTCCCCCACGCCTACGCCATCGCCGACGCCCGTCAGGACGCCAGGCCCCTCCGGGACGCCGCACCCGGGCCAGGTGGTGGAATCGGTGCGCGTCCTCTACACCACCTGCGAGGGGGACGGTGCCTGCGGCATCATGGCCAGCGGCAGGCAGGTCCACCCCGGTGCAGCGGCCTGCAACCGCTCGCTGGTGCCCTTCGGGACGCGTCTGCGCATTCAGGGGTGGGACCAGGAGCTGGTCTGTGAGGACATCCACCCCAATCTCACGGGATGGTACGTGGTGGTCTGGTTCGCCACGGAGGCAGAGGGCCGCGCCTTCCGCCAGCGGGTGGGCAGCACCGCCAAGGTGGAGATACTGAGCCTGCCCGGGGGCTAGCCCCCCTCGGCTCGCTCCGGCTGGCCAGCGCCCCTGGAGAGGGCCCGCTCCCGCTCCAAGAGGGCGCTCTTCCTCTCCACCCCCCAGCGATAGCCTGCCAGATCGCCATCGGCGCGGACGGCGCGATGGCAAGGGATGACCAGGGCCACCGGGTTGGTGGCACAGGCCCGGGCCACCGCCCGGGCCGCCCCCGGGCGGCCCAGCTCGCGGGCCAGCTGGCTGTAGGTGCGGGTGCTGCCGTAGGGGATCTGACGGAGCAGCTCCCAAACCCGCCACTGAAAGGCCGTGGCCTGGACGTCCAGCGGCAGCTCCAGATGGGGGAGGCGTCCCTCCAGGTGATCCAGAAGGGCCCGCACCCACCGGCCCAGGCCCTCGCTGTCGGCGAACAGCTCAGCGCGGGGGTACTCGCGGCGCAGCGCCTCCTCCAGGGCGGCGTCGGACTCGCCCAGGTAGACGGCGCAGACGCCCCGCTCGGTAGCCGCCACCAGCAGTCGCCCCAGGGGAGAGTCGACGATGGTGTAGCCGATGCGCATCCCCTGACCGCCCCGCCGGTAGGCCCGGGGGGTCATCCCCAGACGGGCCGATGCCTCCTGATAGAAGCGGCTGCTGGAGCCGTAGCCGGCGTCGTAGAGGGCCTCCGTCACCCCGTTCCCCTGGCGCAGCAGCGACTTGACGCGGGCGAGCCTCCCCGCCTCGGCGTACTGACGGGGAGTGAGGCCGGTGAGGCGCTTGAAGGTGCGGAGCAGGTGGTAGGGGCTCACCCGCAGGTGGGAGGCCAGCTCCCCCAGGGTCACCCGCTCGTCCTGGCGCTCGTCCAGGTAGCGGCACGCCTCCCGCACCAGGGCCGCCTGGGGGGAGGTCTCCAGGGGGCGGCAGCGCCGGCAGGGCCGGTAGCCGGCCTGGGCGGCCTCCTCCGGCCGGGCGAAGAAGAGCACCTTGTCCCGCCCCGGCCGCCGCGAGGGGCAGGAGGGTCGACAGTAGACGCCGGTGGAGCGGACGGCATAGACGAAGACGCCGTCGAAGCGGGCGTCCCGGGCCAGGACGGCCCGCCACCAGACCGCCGCCTGCTCCTCCGCCGTCGAAGGGCTGGCCAGCATCTCTCTGCTCTGGGCCATGGTTGTCTCCCCCTCTCCGAGAGGGATGCTAACCCTCCGCGGGAAGGATATCTACCTCTATCTTGCCCTCAAAGCGTCGGCGCCGCCTCCTCAGGCCGGGGGCTCCGTGGGCACCACCACCGCCTCCATTAGCTGCCCCTCTCGCACGATCTGCATGGGGTAGCTGGCCCCCACCGGGTTGCTGTCCAGGAAGCGATGCAGGTCGTCCACGCTGGCGATGGGCTGCCCACCCAGGCGGACGATGAGGTCTCGGGGCCGCAGGCCGGCCGCAGCGGCGGGGCTGCCCACCAGCACCTCCACCACCAGCACGCCCGTCGCCTGGCCTAGCTGCCGCTGCAGGACGGGCGAGAGCTCCCAGTTCTGGCCGGAGATGCCCAGATAGCCCCTCACCACCCGGCCCTTGGCTATGAGCTGGCCGGCTATCCGCTCTGCCGTGCTGGAGGGTATGGCGAAGCAGAGCCCCTGGGCGTAGGCGATGACGGCGGTATTGATCCCCACTACACGGCCGCGGGAGTCGCACAGGGGGCCGCCGGAGTTGCCGGGGTTCAGGGCAGCGTCCGTCTGGATGATGTTCTCGATGAGGCGGCCCGTCTGGGTGCGGAAGGAGCGCCCCAGGGCGCTCACCACCCCCGTGGTGACGGTGGCCTGGAAGCCCAGCGGATTGCCGATGGCTATGACGAGCTGGCCCACCCGCAGGGAGCGGGAGTCTCCCAGGGTGGCGCTGGGCAGGCCCGTCTCGGGCACCCGCACCACCGCCAGGTCAGTATGGGGGTCCGCTCCCACCAGTTGGCCGGTGAAGCTACGACCGTCGTTCAGAGTGACCTCAAGCTGACGGGCGCCGGCGACGACGTGGCTGTTGGTGAGGATGTAGCCATCGGGGGAGATGACGATGCCGGAGCCCACGCCCGCCCGCTCGCCCGGAGCGGTGCGGCCCATGCGGTCCCTCACCATGACGCGGTGGGTCACCCGGATGTTGACGACGGCCGGGCTCACCCGCTCCGCCACCTGCACCACCACCCTGGAGTAAGCGTCCAGGGCCTCGTCTTCGCTGCTCATGGAATGGACCCCCTCTCCGCTCCCGGCCGTCTCCCGCGCTTACCCTGATTGTCGCCCCGGCGAGGGAGGGAGGACAACCACCGGCCTAGGAGGAGAGGCCGGGGGGAGGCGCCTGCAGGAGGTCCTCCAGGCGCTGGTCCAGGGCGCGGGCGATACGGGCCGCCGTGATGAGGGTCAGGTTCTGGCGCCCCTTCTCGATGGCGCTAATGTAGGCCCGCTGCAGGCCGGAGAGCCTGGCCACCTCCTCCTGGCTCAGCCCCTTCGTCCGCCGGTAGTAGCGCAGCCAGAGGGCGTAGCGCTGGACATAGTCTACGGGCTCCGGCTGGGCCATCGGGTTGGCCACCCGCCGCGTCCAGGAGAGGCCGCCGCTGACGCTGTGGCAGATGGCGTCCGCCCCCGCCAACCGTTTGCGTTCCCGGTCCGGGCCGACGACCCCTCGCCCCCCTACGATGACCTTGGGGCGCGGCATGAGGGCCCTCAGCCCGGCGAGGGCCTCCCTCAGGCGCGGCAACAGCTCGGGCAGGCTGATGGAGAGGGCCACCAGTTGGGGAGAGACATGCCGCACGAAGTCGATCAGGTGGCCCGTAGGCAACTGCTCGCCGAGGAAGAAGACCTCCCAGCCATCGGAGCGCAGCAGCCCGGCGAAGATGTGGGCCGCCAGGCGATGGGACTCCCCCTCCACCACCGCTACCACCGCCCGCAGCCCCAGCGACACCCGCGGCGGGAACTGGGCCTGCAGTCGCTCCACGTGATGGAAGACGGTCTGGCTGGCCAGGTGCTCCTGGGCCACGCTGACCTTGCCCTGGGCCCAGGCCTCGCCTATCCGTTGCATCGCCCGGGCGATGACCCTGTCGTAGAGCAGCTCCAGGGGCAGGCCGCCCTGGAGGAGCCTTTGGAGGAGGTCGTATCCGCGTCCTTCCTGTCCGGCCAGTAGAGCAGCCGCGTACTGCTGGGCATAGGCGGTGGCCACTCCTCGCATCTGTCCAGTCCCTGCTGACGTCCCTAACCGGGCCCTCCCACCCGGCGCGTGGTTCGAGAGGTGAGAGAGCGCTAACGGGCTAAAATTCGAGCGATAAGACCCTTAGTCGAACTCCATAGGCCATAAAGAGAGTAATGCTTTCTTTAAGCCCCTGTATTCCTCTTATTTTCCCTCTTTTTCCCCTTTTTCACAACAGGTCTGGGCCTCTGCCATCAGCAGTTGTAGGTCTCGGTGCTGATGGAAAGCTCCGCCGGGGCCTCCTCCCTGGTCGCCAGGACGATGTGGAAGGGGCTGGTGATGACCTGGGGGGTGACGCAGTTGCTCCCCGGCGCCTTGCGGACTGCGTGCACCAGGAGCCGCTGCCCCTCCAGGGCGAGCCGGACGATCTCGATGGCGAAGCCACCGGTGGGCTGCGCCCGGTCCACCACCGCTATGACCATATCGCGGCTGAAGTCCACCTTGGGCGGCGCCCCCTGCCCGCGGTGAAGGGCCCAGAAGCGCTCCCACTCCCTCTGGTCCAGCGCACGGAACAGTTGGGGCTCCTCCAGGTCTATGGCGCTGTTCTGGCCGGCGTCGATGGTGGTGAAGGGGAGCTCATCGCCTGGGCTGCCGGCCGCCTGGCAGCCCGCCAGGAGGAGCAAAAGGGCGCCCAGGCCGCATAAGGTCAGCACTCCGTACTTCCTCGCCCCGTCGCTGGTCAGCATCGCTCCGCTCCCACAGTTGTATGACTCCCTGCCTGTGCACATCGTAACATCTCGATGAGGGATTTCCCTGAGAGACGGTGCGGGGCCGCGCAGGGGACGGAGCGTCCCCCTGCGCGGGCGAAGAAGAAAATAGGGGCGACAGAGGCCGCGGGGGTGAAGAGACCGCCGGCCCTTAACTGAGCTCGTGCAGGATGACGGCCACCACGAAGGCGATGGTGCCCAGGAAGACCACCAGGGCACCGAGCTGGACGATGGCCCGTTCCAGCAGATCGACCTTCTCGTTTATGAAGCTGCGTCCCGGTCTGTAGGAGCTCATGCCTGGGTCCGTCCTCGCTTCTTTCCTCCGGCAAGTATAGAGTGCCGATGGGCCTGTGCCAACAGGCCATGGGAGGCGCCCCTTGACTCCCCGGCCGCACGGCGAGTAAGCTGTCCCCAGCCAGGCTGATAAATGGCCAGTTTTTAAGAATTTTTCCCAGTCCAGGAGGAGTCGGGGCGCCGTGCTGGGCGTGGGCCTCCTCTTCGTGGGGGCTGTCCTCTTCATTAACGGCCTCACCTACCTGGGGCGGGCCCCTCTGAAGGGGGCGGCCATCATGAACCTGTTCGTGGGCATCCTGACCCTGTTCATCGCCCTTCACGCCGCCATCACCCGGTCAGAAGGGGACGATTCCTTCTTCTTCGCTGCCAAGGTCCTGCTCTTCTCCTTCACCTATCTGTGGGTGGCAGCCAACGGCCTCTTCGGGGTGGAGGACGGAACGGCCCTGGGCTGGTACTGCCTCTTCGTGGCGGCGCTGGCCGCCCCCACCGCCGCCCTCACCTTCCTCGACGGCGACGTTCGCTTCGGCCTGCTGTGGCTCTCCTGGGGCGTCCTCTGGTTCCTCTACTGGCTAGTGCTGGTGCTCCGCCACAACATCCGAGAGCTGGTAGGCTACGTCACGGTGGCCCTGGCCCTTCTGACCTGTATCCTGCCCGGCTACCTGATACTGGCCGGCGCCTGGTAGGCCCGGGCCGCCTTCTATCCCTCGCTGCGGCGGCCGGTATGTATAATGAGGGCGACTCTCAACAGGCGTGCAGGAGGAGAAGCTATGTCCGTCGTGCTATACGAGAAGCGGGGGCACATCGCCATCATCACCATGAACCGCCCCGAACGACGCAACGCCATGGGCCGCGAGCTCCTCATGGGCCTGGCCGAGTCCTGGCAGCGCTTCGCTGCCGATGACGACGCCTGGGTGGCCATCCTCACCGGCACTGGCAACAGCTTCTGCGCCGGACTGGACATCAAGGAGCGGCTGGAGACCGGCACGGCCAGCCTGGAGCTGCCCCAGATCCCCCTCCGCGACCCCTTCTGGCACGAGGAGCTGGAGAAGCCCACCATCGCCGCCGTCAACGGCTACGCCCTGGGCGGTGGCTTCTTCCTGGCCAGCAAGGCCGACTTCCGCATCGCCGTGCCCAACGCCGTCTTCCAGCTCACCGAGGTGGTGCGGGGCGGCATCGCTGGCTGGGACATGGTGCTGACGCGGGAGAACCTGCCATGGGCCATCGCCGCCGAGCTGGCCGCCGGCTGGCCCCTCAGCGGCGAGCGCGCCTATCAGGTGGGCTTCGTCAACCGCCTGGCAGAGCCGGAGAAGCTCATGGAGACGGCCCTCGCCTTCGCCCAGGAGATGCTGGAGCGTCCGCCCCTGGCCGTGGACTACAATCTGCGCCTGGTGCGCGCCCTCAGAAGGCAGCAGGTGCCCCAGGAGGTGCGGGAGCAGGCCCGCCAGCTCGAGCGGCTGCTGCGGGACTCCGAGGACATGAAGGAGTCCCTGCGGGCCTTCGTGGAGCGTCGGCCGCCCGTCTTCCAGCGTCGCTAGAGAGAGGGCTGGCACCGCCAGCCCGGAAAGGGAGGAGAGGAGATGCCCAAGGCGACGGTCAACGGCGTCCAGCTCTATTATGAGGAGCACGGTCAGGGCTTCCCCGTGCTCCTCATGGAAGGCTTCGCCGGCACCACCGCCATGTGGCGGCCCCAGGTGCCGGCCCTCTCCCAGCGCTACCGCCTGATCCTCTTCGATTACCGCGGCCAGGGACAGAGCGAGTCGCCCCCCTCCCCGGAGGACTACTCCCTGGAGATCGCTATCGAGGACATCCACGGTCTGCTGCGCCACCTGGGGGTGGAGCAGGCGGTGGTGGGCGGCCTCTCTCTGGGGGGCTACCTGGCTATCCACTTCTACCGCCTCCATCCCGAGATGGTGCGCGCTCTCATCCTCATCGACACCGGGCCCGGCTACCGCAGCGAGGAGCGGCGGCGTCAGTGGGAAAGGGAGTGCATAGAGCGGGCCGAGCTGCTGGAGCAGGGCGGCATGTATGCCTTCGCCCACAGCGCCTTCGCCACCGACGATTACTACACCTCCCACATCGAAATGTTGAAGCTGGACCCGCGGGGCCTGGCCAACGTCGCCCGGCGGGTCATGTCCACCGCCTGGGGGCTGGAGGTGCTACCCCAGATCCAGGTGCCCACCCTGGTCATGTGCGGCGAGCATGACCGCCCCTTCCTGGGCGCCACCGAATATATGGCCAGCCGCATACCCAACGCCCGTAAGGTGATACTGCCGGGCGCCTGCCACGCCTGCAACATCGACGCCCCCGAGGAGTTCAACAGGGCCATCCTGGACTTTCTGAGAGAGATAGGCCTGTAAAAGAGGGGAAAGGAGGACAGAGCAGCCCCATGACAGCAGCTATCGCCCGCTTCCAGGGGAGGAAGGCCCTCGTCACCGGCGGCAGTCGCGGCCTTGGCCGCGCCATCGCCCTGCGGCTGGCCCAGGAGGGGGCGGACGTCGCCTTCACCTACGTCTCCCGGGCCGACGCCGCCCAGGAGGTGGCGGACAGCATCAAGGCCATGGGCCGGCAGGCCATCGCCATCCAGGTAGACATGCGGGACGAGGAGCAGGTGGCCGGCATGGTGGAGCAGGCCATCCGCGAGCTGGGCGAGATCCACCACCTGGTCAACAACGCCGGTATCATGCAACCGGCCAAGCAGCACCAGCCCTTCTGGGAGACGCCCACCTCCCGCTGGGACGACATCATGACCGTCAACGTGCGGGGGCCCTTCCTCTGCTCCAAATACGTAGCCGTGCACATGATGGAGAAGGGGATCAAGGGAAGCATCGTCAACATGACCTCCATCGCCGGGACGGTAGTGGGGTTGCCGGTGACGGGGGCGGAATACAACGCCGCCAAGGCCGGCATCTGGGGCCTCACCCTGGCCATGGCGGCGGAGCTGGGCCCCTACGGCATACGGGTCAACGCCGTGGCGCCGGGCTCCGTCCCCACCGACATGTCAGCCCACCTGCGCGACCCCGAGATAGCGGCCCGCAGGGCCCAGGTAGTGCCCCTGCGCCGGCTGGGGCTGGTGGAGGAGGTGGCCGCCGCCACCGCCTTCCTCCTCTCCGACGATGCCGGCTTCATCACCGGCCAGATCCTGATAGTGGACGGCGGCCTGACCCACGTCGTCACCTGAGGCAGCGGCCAGGAGGCGGGGAGGAAGGCGTCCCCATGCGTCCGGCCGAGGGAGGTGCCCTGTGACCGATTACCAGTTCCTGAAGGTGGAGCGCCAGGAGGACATCGTCGTCCTAAAGCTGTACGACCCGCCCACCCTCAACGCCTGGAACCTGACCATGGGGCTGGAGCTGGTCCAGGAGCTGACGGCCCTGGAGGAGGACGACGGGGCGCGTGTCATCGTCCTCACGGGGGAAGACCCGGGCTTCTGCTCAGGCGCCAACGTGAAGGAGATGGCGGAGCGGGGCGGCATCGGCAACATCGGCGCTATGGCCTACCGCCAGGAGCAGCGCTTCCAGGTGGCGGTGCGCCCTCCCCTGAACGCTGTGCAGCGCGTAGTCTGCCTGCTGCGGGAGCACCCCAAGCCGGTCATCGGCGCCATCAACGGGGCGGCGGCCGGCGCCGGCCTGGGGCTGGCCCTGGCCTGCGATATCCGCATCGCCTCTGAGAGGGCCAAGTTCGGCCACGTCTTCGTGCGGCGGGGACTGGTGCCGGAGGACGGCAGCGCCTTTCTGCTTCCCCAGGTGGTGGGGCTCAGCAACGCCCTGGAGCTGGCCCTCACCGGCGACGTCATAGACGCCCATCGAGCGGAGCGCATCGGCCTCGTCTCGCGAGTGGTGCCCCACGAGCAGTTGCTGCCGGAGGCGCTGGCCCTGGCGCGGCGCATCGCCGATTACGCCGCCCCTATCGCCGCCGCCCTCATGAAGCGGGTGATGATCCATTCCGCCGAGTCCACCTTCGCCGAGAGCGTCCTCATGTCCCAGCGGGCCTTCAACATCGCCCGCCAGACGGAGGACCACGTGGAGGCGGTGCGGGCCTTCGTGGAGAAGCGGAAGCCCCGCTTCAGCGGCCGCTGACCGCCGGGCCCCCTGGCCTTGACGCCCCGCCGGCGCGGGGCAACAATGGGCCGTGTCGCGCGGCGTCCACTTCGTCGTTCGCCTCCATCAGGCGAGGATGACCTTCCCTCAGCTCCTCTCCCTCTGGCGAGAGGCGGACCGCCTGGGCTACGCTGGCGCCTCTCTGTACGACCTGCTGGCGGCGCCCTGCCTGGAGTGCTGGACGGCCCTCACCGCCCTGACGGCGCTGACGTCCCGTCTGCGTCCCGTCCCCCTAGTGCTGGCCTGGGACTACCGCCACCCGGCGGTGCTGGCCAAGATGGCCGCCACCCTGGACGCCCTGTCCGGCGGGCGCCTCGTCCTGGGGGTGGGGGCTGGTGGCAGCCGCGACGATCACGAGGCCTCCGGCCTCCCCTGGCGCCCCCTTGCGGAGCGTCTGGCCCGCCTGGAGGACGGCCTGCGGGTCATGCGCTTCCTCTGGTCGGGCCAGGAGGGGGAGTTCGTCAGCCGCTTCTACGGCCGGGTCAGGGGGCCCGGGGAGCCGCGGCCGGCCCAGGCGGGCGGCCCGCCCGTCCTCATCGGCGGCCACGGGCGACGCCTCCTCCTGCGCACGGTGGCCCGCGCCGCCGACCTCTGCAACGTCGGCTTCGACCTCCCCCCGGAGGAGTGGGCGGAGACGAAGGCGCTCCTGGCCCGCTACTGTCAGGAGGAGGGGCGTCACCCGGCCGCCCTCGGCCTCTCCCACAACGCCACCGTCCTCATCGGTGGCAACGATGCCGCCGTAGAAGCGGCCCGGGAGCGCTACCGCCCCCGGTCGGCCAGCGTGATCCTGGGGACGCCGGAGCGTTGCATAGCCCAGCTCCAGCGTTACGTGGAGCTGGGCGTCACCTGGTTCTTCCTCCTCTTCCCGGGGCTGCCGGAGGACCGGGCCGGCCTTCGCCTCTTCGCCCGGGCCGTCCTGCCCGCCTTCGGCCCGGCCTGAGGCCAGGGAGCGGGCGGCCGCCTCACTCCCTGGGAGTGTAGTCGTAGAAGCCCTTGCCGGTCTTGCGCCCCAGGTGGCCCAGGGAGACGAGCCGCCGCAGCGAGGTGGGCGCCTTGAAGCGGGGCTCCCCGTAGGCCTCGAACATGGACTCGCTTATCTGGAGGAGGGTGTCCAGCCCGATGAGGTCGGCGGTGGCGATGGGCCCCATGGCGTGATTGAGGCCGAAACGACAGGCCCGGTCTATGTCCTCGGCGCTGGCGATGCCGCTCTCCACCATCCGGATGGCGTCGAAGATGAAGGGCACCAGCAGGCGGTTGACGATGAAGCCCGGGCTGTCCACCGTCCGCACCGTCAGGCGGTCTATGGAGTCGCAGAACTCCATGGCCGCCTCGATGGTCTCCGCCGAGGTGCTCTCGGACGATATGACCTCCACCAGCCGCAGCACAGTGGGCGGGTTGAAGAAGTGGATGCCGATGACCCGGTCCGGCCGGCGGGAGGCGCCGGCCAGGGCGCTCAGAGAGAGGGAGGAGGTATTGGTGGCCAGGATGGTCTCCGGCCGACAGATGCGGCCCAGCTCGGCGAAGAGGGCCTTTTTGACGTCCAGGTCCTCCACCACCGCCTCGATGACCAGGTCACAGTCGGCCACCGCGTTCAGGTCGGTGCTGCCGCTGATGCGGCCCCAGGCCCGCTGTAGCTGCTCCTCTGTGAGCCGCCCCCTCTCCACCTCGCGCGCCAGCCCTCGATAGAGGCCGTCCAGCCCCTTCTGGAGCCGCTCCTCGTCCGCCTCCACCACGGTGACGTCGTAGCCGTGGACGGCGCAGACGTGGACGATGCCGCCGCCCATGATGCCGCAGCCCACCACGCCCACATGCCTGATCTCCATGGTTCACCTCCGCCTGGCTTACCGCTGGGCACCAGCGGCGGCCGGCGCCGTCCCGGCCCTCCCCTTCCCCTGACCACGGGCGCCCCCGCCGCGGCCCTGCTATAGGGAGATGCTATCGGCCAGGTGCGGTAATAGCAATAGCGGAGGCGGCGGCCAGCCCCCACCCGAGACGTAAAACCATCCCTCGCGGCGGCATCTATGGGCGCCGGCGGGCGCGGCCGCTTTTCCTCCTTCTCCCTTCTCCTCTTTATTTGGCCTCCCGGTGCGCTACCTCGGCACCGCCCCAGCGCTCGTAGAGGGTGACCACGGTGGTGAAGTCCTCCTCCGCCAGGCCCTCCCGCATGGCCAGCTCCCACACCAGCTCCACAGCCCGCCCCACAATGAGGGGGACGCCGGCCCGTCGGGCCAGGGCGCTGGCCAGGGAGATGTCCTTGTGCAGGAGCTCCGTCCGGAAGCCGTAGTCGAAGCGGCGGGTGAGGACGGCGCGGGGGAACTTGTCCTCGGTGGCCGTGTTGCGGCCGGAGCTGACGTTGAGGACGCGCAGCACCTCCTCAGGGTCGAGGCCCATCTTGGCGGCCACCACCAGCGCCTCCGAGGTAGCGGCCATGGCGGTGGCGGAGAGGAGGTTGTTTATCAGCTTCAGGGCCTGTCCATGGCCGGGGCGGTCGGAGACGTGGAAGACGTGGCGTCCTATGACCTGGAGCAGGGGATAGGCCCGCTCGAAGGCCGCCCGGCTCCCTGCGGCCATGATACTGAGGGTGCCCTCCTGCGCCCCCCGTGCTCCGCCGCTCACCGGGGCGTCCAGGCATTCGATCCCCTGGGCCGCGAGGGCGCTGGCCACCTGCTCCTCCACCTCCACCCCTGTCGTCGACAGGTCGACGAAGAGGGAGCCCGGGGCCATCCCCTCCCGCAGGCCGCCCTCCCCCAGGGCCACCTCGGCCACGCTCTGGGGCGTGGGCAGGCTGGCCAGCACTATGGAGCACCGCTCCCCCACCTCACGGGGGCTGCCGGCCACGGGGACGCCCATCTCCTGAAAGGGGGCCAGT
This sequence comes from Dehalococcoidia bacterium, assembly GCA_034435615.1. Taxonomy (GTDB): domain Bacteria; phylum Chloroflexota; class Dehalococcoidia; order SM23-28-2; family HRBIN24; genus H17-190. The sequence goes on along the minus strand of DAOTWZ010000061.1, from coordinate 9,597 downwards.
GCCCGGGGCGAGATGTCGCAGACCACTAGGGAATAGCCCCGCTCCAGCAGCCGCCGGGCCATGCGGCTCCCCATCTGCCCCAGGCCGATGAAGCCCACGGCGTCCGTCATCGCGAACCCTCCTGGAAGACCTCGCGGGCGGTCCGGAAGGCCTCCACGGCCGCCGGCATCCCGGCATAGATGCCCAGGTGGAGGAAGACCTCCCGCAGCTCCTCCCGGGTCACGCCGTTGCGCAGGGCCGCTCCTATGTGGATCTTCAGCTCGTGGATGCGGCCCAGGGCGGTCAGGGCGGCCACTGTCACCAGGCTGCGGTCGCGCAGGCTGAGGCCCGGCCGCGTCCAGACCGTCCCCCAGGCCACCTCCGTCACCAGCTCCTGCAAGGGCCGGGAGAAGTCGTCCGCCTCGCGGAGCGCCCTGTCCACGTATTCGTCGCCCAGGACGCGCCTTCGCACCGACAGGCCCTGCTCGAACCTCTCGCTGGCCATCCTTCCCCTCCTGTGCAGTTTTCCGCCCTATTATGGCACTTCATGGCCGGCCTTTACAGGGCCGGCAGGCCGAGGAGTCCGGCCCCTCGGAGGGGATAGACACTAATGGAAACAGGACTGCAGGAGGTGCGGCCGATGCTCGAGACCCTCTTCAGCGGACTGATGGCCAAGGTGGCCGCGGCGGCCGCCGGCGGCCTGGTGGTGGCCAGCGCGGCGGTGGGAGTCTCCGGCGCCGTGGGCGGCCCCGGGTTCGACGATGTCCTCTCCCAGGTGCCGGGCGTCGCCAGCGAGAACGGCGGCCACGGCCTCGACATCGCCGGGGAGGGGGCAGGCAACCACGACGAGGGCCTCAACCTGGTCCCCATAGACCAGCTACCACAGGAGGCCCAGGAGAACATACGGAACAACACGCCGGAGCAGGCCTGGCTGGGCTCCGGGAACGCCGAGGCGGCCCGGGAGAGGCTGGAGGAGCTGGAGCTGCCAGAGGAGGCCCAGGAGGGGCTGGACCAGGCCGACGAGGCGTCCGCGGAGGGCCGCCAGATGGCAGAGGAGGCGGGCGGTCGGGTGCCCGAGAGCATACCCCCCGTTCCTCCCGCGCCCCCGGTCTCTCCCGGCCGTCCCTAGACCGGTCATCGCACCGGGCAGGCCGGGGGCCCCGCCCCCTCCCTCCCCCGGCGGGGACTCCCGGCCTGCCCGCTCTTATAATGCGGGGCATGGAGGGCCCGCAGCGCCCCCAGGGGGCGATGTCCCGACCCCTAGACGAGAGCAGCCCCGACGAACGGGAGCTGGTGGAGCAGGCCAAGGCCTTCTCCCCCCAGGCCTGGGACTACATCTTCCACGCCTACTACCGCAAGCTCTTCCGCTACGCCTACGCCCGCCTCCAGGACAGGGAGGAGGCAGAGGAGGTGGCCGCCACCGTTCTCATGGAGGCCGTGCGCAGCATCCATAACTACACCTACCGCGGGAGGCCCCTCCTGGCCTGGCTCTACCGCATAGCCCGCAACACCGTCAGCGACCGTCTCCAGGCGGAGCGACGCCGGCTGCCGGGCCTGAGGGGCCTGGCCCAGCGCTTCCTCCGCCGGGAAGGAGAGGAGCGTCCGCAGCCGCCGGAGGAGGGGCAGGAAGCGTCCATCAGCGGGGAGCCGGAGGCCGTCATCGAGCGTCTGGACCTGAAGGAGGCGATGGCCCGCCTCACGCCGGAGCAGCGGGAAGTGCTGGTCCTCCACTACTTCGTGGGGCTCACCCTGCCAGAGGTAGCCCGCCTGCTGGGGAAGCACGAGAGGGCCGTCTACTCCCTGCAGGCCCGGGCCATCGCCGCCCTGAGGCGTCACCTGACCTCCGAAATGACGACCAAAAGCGACGAGTGAGGCCATTACCGGCGGATAGACCTGATAGAGGGCAGAAAAAGGCAGGACGACGATGACCAGAGAACAGGAGCGAAGGCTGGCCCGCCTCCTGTCCCGGCATCAGGGCGTCATAGAGGACCCGGACGCCCTCGCCCAGGGCGAGGAGGCCGGTCTCCGCCCCCTCCTCCGCCTGGCGGCGGCCCTGGAGCGGCTCCCTTTGCCGGAGCCCGAGGGGGAGCAACGCGCCTACGCCCTCCTCCAGGCCGAACTGCAGCGCCAGCGGACCAGCCAGACCGCGGGCCGACGTCGCTGGGCGGGGCTGCTGGCCCCTGTTCTCCGGCCAGCCGTCGCCCTGGCGCTGGTGGGGCTGCTCCTGGTAGGGGCGGCCGGCGTGGGCGCCACCGATCGAGGGCGTGACGTCATCGGCGATGTCCTGGAGTCTCTCCACCTGCGCCCTCTCCCCCGCCACGAAGAGCGCCCCGTCACCCCCGGGCCGGTCATCCCCTCGCCCGCGCCGGGGCGGCCCGGCCAGGGCGGGCAGGCGGACGGCCCGGGCGGACCTCCCGTCCGCCCCACCCCGGTTCCTCCCGCCGCCGAGGAAGGGCCACCGGAGGGCGTCCCGGGCGTCCCTGGCTTTGTCCCCGGACCGCCCGGGGAGATGGACGTCCCCCCGGAGAGCGACGACGGGGGGCTGCCCCCAGTCACCCCGCCCGTCCCCTCCGTCACCCCCACACCCCCCGCCGCGGGGGAGGCCCCGCCCGGCCGGCCGGGACCCAGATAGGGCGGGGCTACCCCTGGACCAGCACCGTCACCCGCTGGACACCGTTGTTCCCGTAGCCCAGACGGTTCCAGACCGGCTGCAACGGCTGGGCGTTGCCGGCGGAATCGAAGGCCCGGGAGAGGAGGACGTAGCGGCCGGCCTGTGGCGGTCGCCATTCCAGCCGCCAGGGGGTGGCGCTGTAGGGGGAGGCTGGCCGTCCCAGCTCCGCCTCCAGCCAGGTGGCGCCTTCGTCGTCGCTCACGGCCACCCTGACGATCTCGCCGTAACCGGACCAGGCCAGCCCCCGCACCTCCACGGGCCTCATGGGCAGCCTTTCCCCCTCCGCCGGGCGGACGATGAGGGAGCGCACCCGCATGCGGGTCACGGGCGTCCCCTCGGGCGTCCCCCTCTCCTCCAGATAGCGATACTGCTCGCTCTGGAAGTAGCCACGGAAGGGCTCCCGGAGGGCGGTCACCCGCTCCAGCCACTTGACGGAGGCCATGCCATACCAGCCGGGCACCACCAGGCGCAGCGGGAAGCCGTGCTCCGGCGTCAGCGGGCCGCCATTGGCCTCCCAGGCCAGCAGGGTATCCGGATGGAGGGCCACCTCCAGGGGCAGGCTGCGGGCGAAGGGCTCCCGCCGCCCCGCCTCCTCCCCCCGGTCGGCACCGGTGAACAGCACCTCCGCCGCGTCCGGCTCCAGGCCCGCCTCCGCCAGCACCGTGGCCAGGGGCACCCCGGTGAAGCGCACCGTGCTCACCGCGCCCAGTCCCCAGGGGACGCCCGGGGGGACGGGCGACATCAGGGTGCGTCCGTTCCCGGCGCACTCCATGGTGACCACCAGCTCGCGGGACGGCAGCCGCATCAGCTCCGTCAGCGACAGCTCACGCGGCCGCGCCACCGCTCCGTCCACTCGCAGTCGCCAGGCAGCGGCGTCCACACGGGGCACCTGGAAATGGCTCCGCACGAACCAGGACGTCACACCGGTGACCGCCCCCTGCGCCAGCGCCTCCAGAGGAGTCTCGGCGTTGAACGGGCGCTCCTGGATCACCCGCAGCGGGCGCCCTTGGCCCTGACAGCCACAGCTCTCGCACATGACATCGTCCTTCTCTGCCCGGTGTGGCCCATTATACAGGGCGGATGCCGCGACAGGGGCCGGCGGGCGCGTCCGCCGGCCCCACCTTCCTCGCTCACTGGGGGACGAGGCGACGGCCCGTCGTCCCCTCAGCTACCCGGGCCGGCCGGCTCCACCAGGAGGAGGCGGTTACCCTCCGAGTCCTGGATGATGGCATACGTCCCCCAGGGCTCACGCGTGGGCTCCTGCAGGAAGGGGACGCCCTTGGCCTCCAGGTCGGCCGCCAGGGCCATCATGTCCCTCACCCGGAAGGTGACGGCCTGCGTCTGCCCCATGACGGAGCGATAGTGCGCCCAGGCGTCGTCCATGAGGTAGAGGACGACCTCCGTGCTCGCCCCGGGCGGGGCCACCGCCAGCCAGCGAGCGCTGGCGCCGGGGTAAAGGGGCTCGTCACTCCTCACCTCGAAGCCCAGGGCCTGGGTGTAGAACGCCTTGGCGCGGTCCTGATCCTGCACGAAGATGCAGACGCTCCCCACGGAATCTATCATGCGTCTCCTCCTGTCGGTCTGTGGTGCCACCGGGCTGGGCCGGTGGCCTTTCTGGCCTCACCCTCTGGCGCCCCGCGGGGTGGTCCTGTGCACCGGGTGCCCGCCGAACTGGTGGCGCAGGAGGGCCACCGCCTTGGCGGCGATGGAGCCAAGGTCACGATACTGCATGAGGGCGTTCTGGGCGGCGCTCGTCACGGGCAGAGGGATGTCCCGCTCCAGCGCCCATCGGAGCACCCATTTCACCTCCCCGGTGTCCTCCACATAGGAGGAGAGGTGATGGAGATCAGGGTTCTCGGCCAGCGCCTGGCCCATGAGCTCCAGCAGCCAGCTACGGACCACCGAGCCGTGCAGCCAGCTCCTGAAGAGGGCCGGCAGCTCAACCCGGTAATCGGAGCGCTGGAGCATCTCCACACCCTCGGCGATGGCCTGCACCATGCCGAATTCGATGGCGTTGTGCACCAGCTTGACGAAGTGGCCAGCCCCCGACGGCCCCACGTAGTAGACGGCCTCGTCGTCCAGCGCCAGGTCGCGCAGGAGGGGGGCCACAGCCTCGTAGGCGTCGCGGTCGCCTCCTACCATGAAGCAGGCGCCCCCGCGGGCGCCCGGGATGCCGCCGCTGGTTCCTACGTCCAGGAAGCGGACTCCTCTCTGGACGAAGAGGCGATAACGCCGCCGCGAGTCCTCCCAGTGGGAGTTACCGCCATCGGCCACCACATCGCCGGGCGAGAGGAGGGGCAACAGGGCCTGGCATACCTCCTCCGTGGGAGCGCCGTGAGGGACGTAGAGGACGACGACGCGCGGCGGCCCCAGCCTTGTCACCATATCGGCCAGAGAAGAGGCAGGCTCCAGCCCCGCTCTGGACAGCTCCCGGGTCCGCTCACGGCTGCGGGCGTAGCCCACCACCTGATGGCCCTTCTCCATGGCCCGGAGGGCCAGGTTTCCCCCCATGCGCCCCAGGCCGACGATGCCGAACCGCATGACCACCACCACCTTCCCCACCAGTTTAAGCCAGCGTCCGCCCCGCCACAGCCCACGCACGGCACGCCGGCCGGGCCACGGCGGCGTTCGAGACGGGCCGGCAGCCTAGCGCTCCTGGAGCTCGCGCTGGCCGTAGTAGGGGAGGGTGGTCTTCCCCTCCTCCTCCGCTTTCTCCTTCTCCCGTTGCGCCTTGGCGGAGAGGCCCATCAGAGAGAGGGTGACGGGGGAGACCACCTCGGGGTCTATGAGGACGTTCAGGCAGGCGGGCAGGCCAGTGGCGAAGGCCCTCTCCAGGGCGGGCCCTATCTCCTGGGGCCGCTCGATGAGCTCGCCGTGGCAGCCGAAGCCGGCCGCTGCCCGTTCGTAATGGACCAACCCCAGCTCGGAGGCGATGGTCCGGCCCTGGAAGAGGATCTGCTGGGCGTGGCGGGACATGCCCCAGGCCTTGTCGTTGAAGATGACGCAGACGAAGGGGAGCCGGTGGCGGACCGCCGTCTCGAACTCGGCGAAGTTGAGGCCGACGGAGCCGTCGCCGGTGACGAGGAGGACGCGGGCCTCCGGCCGGGCCAGCTTGGCCGCCATGGCGAAGGGCAGACCCGTGCCCAGGCAGCCCAGGTAGCCGTGGCCCAGAAAGCGCCCGGGAAGCCGCATGGTGGCGGCCGCCGCTATCCATTCGGCAGCCTCGCCGCCGTCCGCCACCACCACGTCCTCGGGGCCCAGGCGCTGGGCCAGCTCGTGGGCCAGGCGGAAGGGGTGTATGGGCGGCGTCTCCTGTTGCAGGGCCTCCGGGAAGGCACGCTGACGGGAGCGGCGGGCCTCGTCCAGCGTCCGCAGCCAGTGGGAGCGGTCGGGCCAGCGGCGGGAGCGGGCGCCGGCCACCAGCTGGCGCAGCACTTCCCGGCAGTCCCCCTGGATGCCCAGGTCCACCGGGCGGCCTCTCCCTATCTCCTCCCCTTCGATGTCCACCTGTATCACCTTCGCCTCCGCCGGGATGACGGAGCGACGTCCCCCTGTGAAGAGGCCGGGGCGGGCGCCCATCAGCATCACCAGGTCGGGCGGGCCGGCCTCCCTCTGCACGCGGCTGGAGGAGAAGAGGCCGAAGCCACCGTAGCCCAGGGGGGTATCCTCAGGGACGCAGCCCCGTGCCTTGGGGTTCATGAAGACCGGCGTCTGGGTGATCTCGGCGAACTGGCGCAGCTCGTCTGCCGCCCCGGCGAACCAGACGCCGCCCCCGGCCAGGACCACCGGCCGCTCCGCCCGCTGCAGCATCTCGAGCGCCGCCTCCACCGCCTCGGGCCGAGGGGCGGGCGGGTGCTCGGGAAGGTAGCCGGCCGGCCAGGCCACCTGCTCCTCCTCTACACTGGCGAAGAGGACGTCTATGGGCACCTCCAGGTAGACGGGGCCAGGGCGGCCGGTGGTGGCCTGACGCACGGCCATGGCCACGTACTCGGCGATGCGGGGCGCCTGGTAGACGGTGCGGGCCCACTTGGTGATGGGGCGCACCATCTCCAGCTGGGGCATCCCCTGGAGGGGCAGGAGGTCTTCGTCCGCCAGGGGGCTGCGCCCGGCCAGGACCAGCATGGGCACGGCGTCCAGGTAGGCGTTGGCGATGCCTGTGATGGCATCGGTGATGCCGGGGCCGGCGGTGACAGCGCAGACACCCAACCGCCCCGTGGTGCGGGCCCAACCCTCCGCCATGTGGGCCGCCGCCTGCTCGTGCCTGGTGTCGATGATGCGGAAGCCGAAGCGGTCGCACGCCTCCAGGATGGGGTCTATGTGCCCTCCCTGGAGGGTGAAGAGCTCTCGCACGCCTACGTCCCGCAGGACGCGGGCCACCATCTCCCCACCGTGTAGCCGCGCCATAGTCCATACCCCCTGTCGTCGTTGTGGGGCCCGGGGCCGCGGGACGGATGCCGCGGCCCCGGGCCGCTGCCAGCGCCGGGGCGCTGGCCTAGGACTGCAGCATCTGTTGTATCACATCGCGGTAGGCGCTGAACCACTCCGTCACCGGCTGCCAGCGGCCGCCCTTCACCTGATAGATGCGCACCTGGCCTCCGCCCTCGTGGTCGCGCTCGCTCATCTGGACGCTGACGACGCCGGCCACGTTGCCCCGGATGAGGCGGAGGCCGTCCCGGGCCTTGACGCCGTCCAGGGGGTAGCCGTACTTCTTGACCGCCTGCCGCAGCCCCTCCACCATCAGAGCGGCATCGGCCACGCCCTGGACGTAGTAGGTGTTGGACTGAGTGATGTCAGGCGGAGGCTGCCTCCCCTCTTCCTGGTACATCTTGGTGATCTCGGCCAGAATGGGCAGGTCGGTGCCCATATCGGTGTAGACGGCCCCCAGGAATCCCTCGGCCACGTCCCAGCCGCCGGCGGCCCGCACCGCGTCGTCGGAGGCGCCGGGGCCCAGGTTGATGACACGGTTCAGTGGGAAGCCTACCTCCTTGAACTGCTTGATGGCCACCGAGGGGGAGCGGCCGAAGAGATGAGAGACGACCCAGTCCGCCCGGTAGCGCTGCACTATATCCTGCACCTGGGCGGAGAGATCAAGCCCGGGCAGAGGGACGGCGAAGAGCCGCAGCTCGAAGCCCTCCAACTGGGCGATGCGCTGCAAGAGCTCTATGGGCTCGCGCCCGCCTGCGGTGTCGTTGTAGATGAAAGCGATCTTGGGCTTGCCTGGACGGCCCTCGGCCTTCCACTGGTCGAGGGCGTACTTGACGGCCGCCGCCGCTTGCGACCAGAAGTTGGCGGTCATGGGGAAGATGAAGGGATATTTCTGGCCATCGGCCATGCGGGCCACGCCGCCGCCGGGTATGATGCAGGGGACCCGGTCAGCGTTGCAACGCTCCGCTATGGCGGCGAGGGTACCCGAGCCCCAGGCCAGGACCATGACGGCGCCGTCCTGCTTCATCCGCTCGTAGGCCTCCACGCCGCGCGCCACCTCATAGGCCATCTCGATGAGCTGCACATTGACCGGGTGTCCCTCCACCCCTCCCTTGCTGTTGACGAGTCTGACGTAGTCCTCGATGCCGTTCTTGAAGGGGAGGCCGATGCTCTGAGTAGCGCCCGTGCCGTCGTACATCACCCCTATGTTGAGGGGCGGTTTGGTGGGCGTGCTTTCCGATGCGCTTCCCCCGCCACAGGCCGCCCCCAGGAGGGCGAGGGCGGTCACCAACAACAGGGTCGCACGCTTCGCTAGCGCCGACATGCCAACCTCCTTGCTCTCGCGCCCTGGAGCGACAGGGCGACGGCCGCGGTTTGATGCAATATATTATATATACCATCTCACGGACCGCAATACCCGGGCCGTAAGCGCAAGGCCAGGAGAGACAGGGGCCGGCGTGCGCCGCGAAGCGAGCTTAGCAAGGCCTACTCATTGGCAGCTTATATGATGTAAACTATTTTCCGTAGGCCAGAGCTTACACATCATGGCCTATGGTACTCGAGGGGGTGTCGTCGATTGAAGTTCCAGACGAAGAACGACCTGGTCTTCACCGCCCTGTGGGACGCCATCAGCAGTGGCGAGCTGGCCCCGGGCGACTGGATCCGCACTGCCGAGTGGGCAGAGAAGCTGGACGTCAGCCAGACCCCCGTGCGAGAGGCGCTGCGCCGACTGGAGGCCCAGGGGCTGGTGGAGATACTGCCCCACCGTGGCGCAAGGGTCACCTCTCACACCTTGGAGCACATAGTGGAGACTTTCCACATCCGTATGGCCCTGGAGTCCCTCGCTGCCCGCCTCGCCATCGAACGGTCAGACGACGAGGAGTTCCGTGAGCTGGTGGCCAGAACGGAGGCCCTCACGTCCGAGATGGAGGAAGCCGTTGCCCGCAACGATGTGGCCAAGTGCCGCCAGATGAACCAAGAGCTCCATTTCACTCTCTACCGGGCGGCCAAGATGCCCCGCCTCCTGGCCCTCATCGAGGGCCTTTGGGTCACCTATCCCTTCGACACCCTCAACCTCCAGCCGGACAGACCCCGTCAGACCCTGACCGACCACTGGCGCCTCCTTGAGGTCATGAAGAGGCGGGACCCTCAGGAGATGGCCAGGGCCATGGAGGAGCACCTGCGCTCCGGCCTGGAGACCCTCCTGCGAACGATGCCGGACGCCCGCGGAGGCCGCGGGCAGCAGGCGTCGCGGCTGGCCCGCCACGCCTGAGATCCGCCGCCGGGCGGCCGCCTGGCCATGGGGAGCTGAGCGCCCTCCACTGAGGAGCAGAGGCCCCATCCTCTCTGCACTAGTGAGTGTGGACCGTGCCCCGCCCCAGGCAGGACGGGCACAGGCCAGGCCGGCCTCCCGCTCCATCGCTCCTCCCGAGGGTGTGGGGTGCTGGTTGACTGGAGGGGGGAGTGGGGCGATAATGGGGCGACAGGTAGAGTATAGAATATACGATTCTCGGGGGTGAGGC
>DAOTWZ010000060.1:0-3081 GCA_034435615.1 Dehalococcoidia bacterium | reverse complement strand
CGGTGGGGGAGTTCATAAACGTCTACCAACAGGATGTCAACCGCCTGCACGAACGTGTCAACTGCATCATCAACTACCTCAACTACGGGTTCCCCTGGGTGTGTTGATAAGGGCAGAAGCCGAGGGCATCGCCAGTCGCAGCCCCTCCAGGGGAGAGCAACGGCCCGGCCGGCTGGCCTCCCCTGACTGCCCGTAGCTTAGGGGCTTGACAAGCTGACGGTGAGGGCTAGAATGACCCCTGCCCGGGGAGGGCGGCGAATGGTGGGGAAACGGTGGTGGCGTATTCGGGGCCAGATAGGGGAAGCGGCTTAGGACGCCGCCGCTCTTCCTACTGAGCTACTGGGGCACCGTAAGCTATTTTACGCCAACCCGTCCCAGCCCGGCAGCCCCAGAGGCCGCGAGCGGCCTCGCCTTGACAGGCCACCCCTACCTCCCTATATTGGGGCGTTGAGGAAAGGCCCGGACTCCACAGCAGGGCGGACGGGCCCAGGCTGCACAGGGACGCCCGGCCCTCCCGTCAGCGCCCGTCCACCCGCCAGACAACGCGCAAGGGAAGTCGAGAGTGCCCGCCTTCCTGGCCGTCTCCCCCGCACTCCTCATCGAAGGGCTCGTAGAGCACGGCACCCGTCTCGGCCTCATAGCTGCCCTGGCCATCGCCCTGTACGGGGCCACGCGGCGGTTGCTGCCGCGGGGCCTGAAACTGACTATGTCCCGGGCGCGGCGCCGGGGCCTCTCCGCCGAGGAAGAGCAGCGAGCGGATACCCTGGCCCGCGTCCTGGTGCACGTCGCTGGCATCGTCATCGTCGCCATAGCCGCCTTCATGGCTCTCTCCGAGCTGGGGCTGGATATCACCCCCGTGCTGGCGGGGGCCGGCATCGCCGGGGTGGCCCTCGGCTTCGGCGCCCAGAGCCTGGTCAAGGACATCCTGGGCGGCCTCTTCATCCTCATGGAGGACCAGTACTCCAAGGGAGACGTGGTGTGCGTGGCCGGCGTCTGTGGCCTGGTAGAGGACTTCAACCTGAGGCGCACCGTCCTGCGGGACCTGGACGGCACCGTCTACTACGTACCCAATGGGGAGATCAGGGTGGCCGGCAACCTGAGCAAGGAGTTCGCCAGGGTGAACCTGGACGTCGGCGTCTCCTATAGGGTCGACCTGGACCGGGCCATCGCTATCATCGACCGCGTGGGCAGAGAGCTGGCAGCGGACCCCCGCTTCGCCGACGACATCCTGGAGGCTCCCCAGGTCCTGCGGGTAGACCGGCTGGGCGACTCCGGCGTGGTCATCAAGGTGCTGGGTGCCACCAAACGCCTCCGCCAGTGGGACGTGGCGGGGGAGCTGCGCCGCCGCCTCAAGCAGGCCTTCGACGAGGAGGGCATCGAGGTCTCCCACCCCCACATGGTGGTCATCCGCCGCGACGCCTCCACGGCGCCCCGCCTCCAGGGTCGCTGAGCCGGCGCACCTACCGCAGCGTTGCCATTGGCCCGCCCCTTGGGCCATAGTTGTTCCTATGAAGGAGAGCGAAGGCGCGCTGCAGGACAGGACCGACGGCGAGAGCGGGGCCGGGGCTTCCGGCCGGCCATCCCGGGCCGGCGACGGCCAGCGACCGCCCCTCATGACCACCACCCTGTGGGACTATCCCCGCCAGAGCTACGGGCGAAGGCCTAAGGGTAACAACAAATATCCTGGCGTCACCCCCGCCTTCGTCATCTGGAACCTGGTGCAACGCTACACCCGGCCCGGCGACCTGGTGCTGGACCCCATGGCCGGCAGCGGCACCACCGTCGACGTCTGCGAAGAAGAGGGCCGCCGCGTCCTGGCCTACGACATCTGCCCCGCCCACCCCAGGGTGGCCCAGGGCGATGCCCGCCGTCTCCCTTTGCCCGACGAATGCGTAGACATGGTCTTCGTAGACTCCCCCTACGGCGACAACGAGCGCTATAACGACCACCCGGACGACATTGGCAAGATCTCCTGCGAGGAGGAGCGCTTCTACGACGAGCTGGAGCGGGTGGCCCGGGAGTGCCATCGCGTCCTGAAGCCGGGCAAGGTGCTGGCCTGGCTCATCGGCGACCAGTGGGTGAGGAAGCGCTTCACGCCAGTGGGCTTCCTCCTCTACCAGCGCCTATGCAAGTACTTCGAGACGGTCGAGATAGTCTGCGTCGCCCGTCGCAACCAGACCTCCAACACCCGCCTCTGGCATTACCGGGCGGCCCGCTTCAATTTCTACCTGCGGGGCTTCAAGTACCTGTTCATCATGCGCAAGCCGGACCCCCGAGAGCGGCCGCCCTCCCGCCCGGGCCCCGTCCGCTGGACCTTCTACCACCGCGCCCCCCGCGCGCCCGACGGCGGCAGCAGCCAAGAGGTCTAGAAGGAGCGAGGAAGAGGGTCAGCCCAGCCTCGCTTCAGGGGACGCCCGCTTCATGGCGACCCCGGAGCCCGTCCCCCTGTCCGAGAAGCGCCCGGGTCTGCTTCCGGGACTGAGCGAATGACGGCCTGAGGGTGGCGCACCTCCGCCTCTGCGGGCGCTCCACCGCCGTCCCCGACGCCAGCGGCCCCAACGGCCCTCAGGCCGCCACCGACCGCTCCAGCGGGGCCCACTGGACGGCGAGGGCTACGGAGACCGGGGGTGGCCCGTAGCAGTCGGGCCGCCGGGTGGTCCGGCGGCCCGACCCGTTCCCGTGCTCGGGGGGCTAGACCTCCCGGTACTCGCCCTCCACGGTGCCCTCGGGGCCGCGGCCGGGCCCCTCGCCTGGGGGCGGCTCCTGGCCCACGCCGGCCTGCTGGCCGTAGACGGCGGCACCGGCCTGCTGCAGCGTGTAGGAGAGCTCGTCCATGGCCCGCCGGATGGGGGTGATGTCCTGCCCCGCCAGGGCGTCCCTTAGCCGGCGCACCTTGTCCTCGATCTCCCCCCGCAGGTGGGCGGGGATGCGGTCGCCCACCTCCCGTAGCGTCTTCTCCGCCGTGTAGGCCAGGTTGTCGGCCTGGTTGCGCAGCTCGATCTCCTCCTTGCGGCGGCGGTCCTCCTCGGCGTAGAGCTCCGCCTCCCGCTTCATCCGCTCGATCTCCTCGCTGCTGAGGCC
>DAOTWZ010000059.1:0-4186 GCA_034435615.1 Dehalococcoidia bacterium | reverse complement strand
TAGCGGTGGCCCACCCCGACTTCCGGGCCGAGCTCAAGGAGGCCGCCCGCAAGACCTACGGCGTCACCGTCTGAGGGCTCCGAGTCCACACGGGAGTCGACGAGCATGCTGGAACGACGGGAAGAACAGGCACAGGTACGCGCCTTCGTCCGTCAGCTCACCGCCAAGTACGACCGTCGCTACTGGGTGGAGCGAGCGGAGGCGGGGGAGGACGTCTCCGAGCTGTGGGAGGAGCTGGCCCGGGCCGGCTTCCTGGGGGTGACGGTGCCGGAGGAATACGGGGGGAGCGGCGTCAGCATGTTCCTCCTGACCGTCCTGGTGGAGGAGCTGAGCCGCCAGGGGCTCCCCCTTCTCTTCCTGGTGCTGAGCACCGCTATGGGCTCCATCACCCTGGCCAAGCACGGCACGGAGGAGCAGAAGCGGCGCTACCTCCCGGCCCTGGCCGAGGGACGGGAGCGCTTCTGTTTCGCCATCACGGAGCCGGACGCCGGCAGCAACAGCTTCCGCATCCGCACCCTGGCCCGCCGGGACGGGGACGACTACATCCTGCGGGGGCAGAAGGTCTTCATCTCCGGCGTCGACCACGCCCAGCACATGCTGGTGGTGGCCAGGACAGTCCCTTATGAGCAGGCCACCGACAAGCGAGAGGGGATGTCCCTCTTCATCGTGGACACGGACGCCCCCGGTCTCACCTACACCCGCATGGACACCCGCATCCTGGCGCCGGAGAAGCAGTTCCAGGTCTTCTTCGACGACGTGAGGGTGCCGCGGGAGAACCTGGTGGGGCAGGAGGGGCAGGGGTTGCGGGCCATCTTCGACGCCCTGAACCCGGAGCGCATCACCGTGGCCGCCCTGGCAGTAGGGGTGGGCGATTACGCCCTGGCGAAGGCCGTCCAGTACGCCAAGGAGCGGAGGGTTTTCGACGTCCCCATAGGGGCGCACCAGGGGCTGGCCCACCCCATGGCCATAGCCAAGACCCACCTGGAGATGGCCTCCCTCATGACCCACTACGCTGCCCAGCTCTTCGACAGCGAGGCCGATCCCAAGCTGGTAGGGGCCTACGCCAACATGGCCAAGTTCGCTGCCGCCGAGGCGGGGATCGAGGCGGTGGACCTGGCCATGCAGGTGCACGGCGGGAGCGGCTTCACCGGCGAGGTGGACCTCATCACCCTGTGGCCGCTGGTGCGGCTCATGCGGACGGCGCCGGTCTCGCGAGAGATGATCCTGAACTACATTGCGGAGCACGTGCTGGGGCTGCCCCGCTCCTACTGAGGCCTGTGCCGGGTCAGGCCGCCTGGGCCTGTGCCGGGCCGGAGGTGTCTTGCAGCTCACGGGCCATGTACAGCTCTCCCCAGCCTCACCCTATCGTTAGGAAGCCGCAGCGTCGCAGTAGCCTCAGCGCCGCCACGTTCTCCGAGGCGACGGTGGCGGCCAGGCGCTGCAGGCCAGCCCCCCTCGCCGTCGCCACCAGCATCCGCACCAGGGCGGTGCCGACGCCACGGCGACGGAAACAGGGATGGACGAAGATGGCCAGCTCCGCCCGCCCCGGCGACGTCGCCACCAGGGCGGCGTGGCCCACCGTGGCCCCGTCCAGCCTGGCTGTCAAGTTCAGGCCTTCCGTCAGCAGCCTCTCCAGCCAGCGCCGGCGCACCAGAGTATCGGCTGGGGGAAGCCCCAGGGTCCGCTCGCCGGGGCCGAAGTCGTTATACATCTCCATCAGGGCGGGCAGGTCGGTCGGGCGCGCCCATTCCAGGCGCAGGCGTCCCGCCCCCGGGTCGGCCTCGTTCCCCCTCTGGCCGGGCGCCGCTATCGCCATGCCGGTGGCTACCTCTTCCTCACGAATCGTCATGCAGTCCCTCCACTCACTATGGTAGGGGACGAGGGACTGCGTTCTGTTATCGGGCCATTAAGCACGGGTTAAATTTTCTTTGCCTTGACGAGAGCGGCCGCCGGCTGGCATCCCTACCCGAAGCGAAGGCGAAAGACGACCGTTATCTCAATGTAGCGGCGCGCGCTGCCCCTGATGTGGCACAATACAAGGGGCCCCAGTCGCAACGGGGGGAGGTGGACGGTGGGCGATGACGCGAACCCTGATCCTGGCCTCTCTGGGGCGTCACCGCTACCTTTGGCGCTGGGGGCTGGTGGCGGGCCTCGCCCTCCTGCCCGTGCTGCTCTATCTCCCTTCCCTTGGCGCCCCTCTGGAGCGGGACGAAGGCGTGTATGCCACCATCGCCCAGGGGCTTCAGAATGGTCTCATCCCCTACCGCGACCTGTTTGATAACAAGCCGCCCCTGGTCTACGTCTGGTACTCCCTGAGCTTCGTCCTCCTGGGGGAGAACGTGGCGGCGCCGCGCATAGTGGCCGCGGTGTTGCTGGCGCTGACCACCCTCCTCCTCCTGTGGGAGGTGCGGCTCCTGGTCTCCTGGCGAGCGGCCTATCTGGCCGCCTTCATCTTCGCCCTCTCTACAGGGCTGGCCCGCGTGGGGCTCCACGCCAATACGGAGGCCTACATGCTGCTGCCCCTGGTGGGCTCGCTGGTGGCCTTCACGCTGGGCATCCGCAGGCGACGGGCCTATCTGTTCTTCGTGGCGGGCCTCCTGGCCGGCCTGGCGGTGATGACGAAGCAGGTAGCGGTCTGGAACCTGCTTGGCCTCCTCATCATGGCCTGCCTGTGGGGGCTGTACCAGCGTCGCCACTGGCAGCGCCACCTCCGGCGGGTGGGGGCGCTGGTGGCGGGGGCAGTGGTCTCGGTGACGGTGGTCCTTCTCCCCTTCGCCCTGGCCCGCGCCCTGGACGACTTCCTGGAGGCGAACCTGGTATTCAACATGCGCTGGCTGGGGGCCCTCTCCTCCCTGCAACAGCTCATGAACTTCCTCCTGGGGACCGGCTTCTTCATGGCCATCGCCGCCCCGCTGGTGGTCGCCTCCGTCCTGGGGCTCCTCCTCCTCTGGCGACGGCGCCGCTGGCCGGAGGACTACCTGCTCGCTGTCTGGTTCGTGGCCTCGGCCGTGGGGCTGCTGTCGGCCCGCCGCTTCTACCCTCACTACTTCATGCACCTGCTGCCGGCCGTGGCGATCCTGAGTGGTCTCGCCCTGTACCATTACTTCCGGCCCCAGGTGGTGGCGCGCCACGGGTTGGCCGTCTTCGTCGGGCTGAGCCTCCTGCTGGGACTGGTGAGCAATCTGGTGGTCTACCTGGCCCCGCCGGAGGCCGCCAGGACGGTATCGGAAGCCGCCTTTGAGGACGTGCGCTGGGAGCGGGACAGCCGGGCGCTGGGGCAGTACCTGGCCCGCAACACCTCGCCCAGGGACACCATCTACGTCTACGGGCGGGAGAGCCAGATCTATTTCTACGCCAGACGGATGCCCGCCGCCCGCCACATCTATGACCGCTCCTTCTGGCTGGAGAAGGGCACCCTGGCCGAGACGATAGAGGAGCTGCGACGGACGCGCCCGGTCTACATTGTGGACTCCCTGCAGGAGCCTCTATACGACTATGCCCAGCACCATCCCCCGGAGTGGCAGAGGTTCATCCAGGAGAACTACGAATACGTGGGCCGACTGTATTTCGCCGATGTCTATCGCCTGAAGGGCAGCCGGGGTCCGGGCAGCGCCCAGGGCTTCGTCGTCTAGCCGGGGGCGACGTAGACCAGGTGCCCCCGCTCTTCCCACTGGCCGGAGATGGCGCTGCGGGCCCGCACTGAGAGGCGGTAGTAGCCAGCCGGCAGGCCGCTGGCCCGCAGGTAGTAACGAGTATCGCTGAAATTGGCGCCGTAGATGGCCGCCACGTCCGACCGCTCCGGCTCCACGCCATAACTGGCCGTCCCCACGAAGATGGGCGTGGCGCCGGCCAGCAGCCTGCCGCTGTTGTCGGCAGGTAGCGCCCACACGTGCACCGCATCTATGCCCGGCCCGCTGGCCGACGAGAGATCAGCGGCCCAGCCGGTGATGTCGA
Organism: Dehalococcoidia bacterium; assembly: GCA_034435615.1. GTDB lineage: Bacteria > Chloroflexota > Dehalococcoidia > SM23-28-2 > HRBIN24 > H17-190. Next base: position 232 of record DAOTWZ010000059.1, on the reverse strand, counting down.
AAGGCTGCCCGACGCTGGAATACGGGCCGGGGGCGTCCACGGCCAGCGCTATGGGGGGGACGTAGACGAGGCGGTGCTGCTCGATGACCTGGCCGGAGACGGAGCTTCTGGCGTAGACGATGAGGCGCCAGTGGCCGCCGGGGAGGCCGGAGGCATCGAGGCTGTACCCCGAGTTGTCGAAGCGAGAGCCGTAGATGCTGCCCACATCGGGGCGGGAGAGGCCCAGCTGGGC
>DAOTWZ010000058.1:0-24252 GCA_034435615.1 Dehalococcoidia bacterium | reverse complement strand
AGCGCCCCGTCACCACCCCCCGCTCCACCAGCGTAGGCACCCCCCCAGTGATGATCTCCGTCTGTATCCCCAAGTCGTGCTTCTCACCCAGATAGAGGGCGAGGGGGGAGGAGACGGTGCCCACGCCTATCTGGATGGTGTCCCTGTCCTTGATGATCTCTGAGGCGACGAGGCTGCAGATGACCTCGGTGACGGCCACCTCTTCCTCGCTGCGGGGCGGCAGGGGAGGAGGCGGCAGTGGGCCGGAGGCCTCGCAGAAGCGGTCTATCTGGGAGATGTGGACGAAGTTGTCGCCCCCCGTGCGGATGAACTCCTCGTGCACCTCGGCGATGACCGTCCTGGCCCGCTGGATGAGCTGCTTGGACCAGAAGACGCCCGGCCCGAGGCTGCAGTAGCCGTGACGGTCGGGCGGGGAGACGGGGACCAGGTAGTAGTCGGGCTGCTCCTCAATGCCGTCCGGCAGGAGCCCCTGGCGCCAGGCGGCGAAGGGGACGTAATGGGCCCGGCCGGAGTTGACGGCGTCTCTGTCCAGAGGGGTGGCGTAGATGTCGTAGAGGTCGCACCAGTCGTCGTCTTCAGGGCGTATCCAGGCGAATATGGGGGCTATGTGGTCTATGCGTATCTTCTTGAGTTCGTGGCGCCGCTCGTAGAGGGCGTTGCACAGGGCAGGGGGCGTGGTGGTGTAGGGAGCCACCCATACCTTGTCGCCCGGCTTTATCACCGAGACGGCCTCCTGGGGGCTCATCAGCTTGTCGGCGATCATAGCGCGCCAGTCCATGCTCCTGGCCTCCTCTCTCCGGATGGACTTCGGGGCAGTAAGACCATTTTACACAGACTGCCAGCAAGGCCAAGGGGCCTGGACTGGACGATGCCCTACGAGGGGCACCGTGGCCGCCGCCGATGAAGGAACGACGGCCCCCGGAGAGTTCCGGGGGCCGTGTCAGCAGCGTCAGTCCCTCTAGGGAGAGGGCTCTTCGCCGTGGATGGAACCTCGCCAGCCGCCCGTCTCCCCGCCGCGGGACTCGATGAATTCCTTGAAGCGTCGGAGGTCTCCCTCCAGCCGGCGGGACATGACGCCCATCATGTCCCCCACCTTCTCCATCATCCCCTCTGGCTCGTATTCCAGCAGGACGTTCACCCGCGTGCGGTCGGGCCCCAGAGGCTGGAAGCGGACGACGCCACCGTTGGCCGCTCCCTCCTCGCTGCGCCAGGCTATCACCTGGTCAGGCACCTGCTCCACTATCTTGGCGATCCACTCCTTGGGCCTACCACCCACCTCAGCGACCCAGTGGAGGCGAGTGTCGTCTAGCTGGGTGACCTGCTGGACGCCCTCCATGAAACGAGGGAACTCCTCGAACTGGGTCCACTGGTTGTAGACGGTGCTGACCGGCATGTCCACCTCAATGGACTTTTCGACGGTCGCCATTCTGTCACCTCCCCTCCCTGCTGTGTAGTCCAGAGCCAGGATAGGGCATGGCCCTTCGGGAAGGCATAACAGGCAGGGCGCGGCCGCTTGCAGTTGCGTAACACAGCCGGAGCAGGGGCGCCCTTCCGATACGCCGGTTTTAGGCAGGAGAGGCTGCCTGTTATGCAATGGCAACCCGGCCGGCCCTAGGATGAGGGCCTACCCACCCTCAGATGAGGAGCGAAGTCCCACTCCCGCAAGGCGCCCGCCGGGGCAGGAGCGTCCGACATGGCTGATGTAGGCCGTGTCATGGTACGCGAGCCCGGGCTCGCCACGCCGCGCGCCTATGCGCGCCGCGTCCACGGCCTCGCCGCTATCTATGTGTGGCTCATGTTGGCCGCCCTGACCGGGCTGGCGCTCATCATCTGGCAGGCGCGCCTCCTGGTGACGCTGTCCCAGCGGTCCAACGTGGAGACCCTCGTCCTGGCCTTTTTCCTGATCTTCTTCACCTACATCGCCTTCCTGAGCCTGCCCGGGGCCTGGGGAGCGCTCAGGGTGGCCTACTTCGCCCTGCGCCGTCTGGCCAGCGGCCCTGCGGAGGCGGAGCGGCTCAAGCGGGAGGCGCTGCCCAAGGGGGGCACTACAGAGCTGGTAGGCGCCCTCAACTTAGTGCTGGAGCTGGAGGGGCTGCCGGACGCTCCCTTCCGCGTGCCGGTGGCGGACGAGACTGGCGACATCGGCGAGGTGGTGGTGGACGGCGCCCGTATCACCTTCCGCCGCCACTGCATGGCCGGCTCCAACGCCGTCCTCGCCTTCTGTGCCCAGCAACTGAGCCAGATGCTGGCCGCCCGGGGCGTGGACAGGGAGGTGGATATCGTTGAATGGAAGACCCTGAGCGACGAAAGGTGCGAGCAGTACCTGGGAATGGTGGAGTTCGCCCGCAACCTGGGCCGCCGGCTGGCCAGCGGTCCCCTCTGGCCCACCGTGCAGGTGACGGCGGAGGAGGTGTGGGCGCTCACGGAGCGACTCTCCCGGCTGTGCCCGGCCCTGAGGGACGAGGGGTTCCTGCCGGACTGGGAGTACCGGGCCGAACACAAGCTCCCCATCATCCCCGAGCCCCTGGGGCTGGCCAGCCTGACCCGTTCGGAGCAACGGGCAGACCCTCTGGCCTCCATGGGGTTCATCCTGGGAGTGGTCATCGTCGTCGTGGCGGTCCTCGCCCTTCTCATCTGGTCGCCGCCCTGGGTGCCCGGGAGCTGAGGCGGTGTACCGGCTCTTCCTCGCTCTGGCGTTGCTCATCGTCGCCCCGGTCTTCTGGGTGCGCCACTGCACGGGGCCCAGCCCGGAGGTGAGGGAGACGCGCATCGTCGGGCCGTTCTCCCCTGGGGAGCCCTATGTGGCGGAAGCGGTGATCCACAACGACAGTTGGGGCGAGGGCCCGGTGCGGGTGGTGCTGGCCCTGCGGGACAGGGCGAGCGGCCTGATGTTCGAAGAGGAGCAGATGGTGGAGCTGGGCGGCGGCGACAGCGTCTTGGTCTCCGCCGAGATCAGGGCGCCCCCCGGCGACTACGAGCTGGAAGTGGACGTGAGCTACCCGCCCTGACGGGCCTGGCCGCGGCGCCCCTACCCCTGACGGTGGGCGAGCCGTTCCTCCGCCTCCTGGCGATGCACCACGCCCAGCAGCCTCCCCTCCGATGTAGTGACCAGCACGCTCTGGAGGGCTACGTGGCGCATCCACTCCACCAGCTCCTCCAGGTGCACGTTGGGGCGGACGGTGCTGGGGCCTATCCTCATCACTTGCCATACGGGGGCCCCGGCGTCTGCCTGCCAGGCTGTGCCGCGGAGCCGGCCCAGGACAATCCCCTCCTGGTTGACGACGACGCAGTCGTCCACGCCGGCCGCCCGCAGCCGCTCCCGCACCTGCCCCACCGTCTCGGTGACCAGACAGGTGGCGGCCCGGCGCGCCAGATGGCCAGCGCGCGGCTCCCCGGCCAGGGCGCCTTCCAGGGGGAGCCCGTTGGCCGCCCAGTCCGCCTTGCCGGCGACGTAATCATAGACCTGACGAAAGCCCAGAACCTCGAGCCACCACGCGGCCCGCGGGCTCAGGTCTCACTGGTAGTCATAGCAGTAGACGACGACCGGCCGCTCCCTGTCCAGGCGGGCAGCCGCCTCCTGGTCCAGCCGCCGCAGCGGTATGTTGATGGCGCCCGGGAGGTGTTCGGCCTCGTACTCGTCCTCGCCCAGCACCTCCACCAGTTGCGCCCCGTCGCGGAGCAGCCTCTGCACCTCTTCCCGGTCGATCCCTTTCGGCATGGCGGCACCTCCGTTCCAGCTTCTCGGAGAGGAGAGTCTAGCCCCCGTCCAGAGCTTAAGTCATCGTCTCCCTGGGACGCCTCTACCGGGCCGACACGAGTGTTGCGATAGCGTAACATCCGGCGTCGAGAGGCGAGGCACCGTCCCCGTTTTTATGGTCTGGTTATGTCCCGGCTCTCCTTCGCGGCCACCCTGTAACCGTCCGGATGTTACCCTCGCAGAGTCGCCCCGGGGGCCGCAAGGACGGGGCGCTCAGGGGGTGCAGGGATGGAGCAGCGGGCGCGACACGCACCGGGCACGTCCAGGCCGCTCCGGGGCAGGGTGGCGCTGGTGACGGGCGGCGGCCGCGGCCTAGGGGAGGCCATCTGCCGGGCACTGGCGGAGGCAGGGGCCACCGTCCTCCCCGCCGACATCCGGGGCGACTCGGCCGAAGCTGTCGCCAGGCGTTTGCGGGAAGAGGGGAGCGACGCCCTTCCCCTGACGATGGACGTGTCCGATGCCCGTCAGGTGGAGGAGGGCATCGGCCGCTGCCTCAGCGTGTTCGGGCGCCTGGACGTCCTGGTCAACAACGCCGGCGTGGACGTCACCGCTCCCCTGGACAGGCTGTCCATTGAGGAGTGGGACGCCATCCTGGCCACCAACCTGCGAGGCCCCTTTCTGACCAGCAAGTTCGCCCTGCCGGTGATGAGGGAGCAGGGTGGAGGGCATATCGTCAACATCGTCTCCACGGCCGCCCTGCGCGCCTGGCCCAACGCCTCCGCCTACCACGCCAGCAAATGGGGTCTCCTGGGCTTCAGCCACGCCCTCCACACGGAGGCCCGCCAGTACGGGGTGCGGGTGACAGCCGTGGTCTGCGGCGGCATGAGGACGCCCTTTCTCCTGGAGCGCTTCCCGGAGATAGACCCGGCAGTCCTGCAAGACCCGCGTAACGTGGCGGAGGTAGTGCGCTTCGTCCTCACGTTGCCTGACGGGTCGGTGGTGCCGCAGGTGATGGTGCTGCCTGTGCACGAGACTTCCTGGCCCTGACGGTCATGGCCGCCACCGTAGACGTTCTGGTGCCCACCTGTCGACGCCCCGCCGCGCTGGCAGTGACCCTGGCCACCCTGGTGGGACAGACCTTCCGCGACTTCCGCCTCTTCGTCTCCGACCAGACGGAGGAGTTCGACGCCCTCCAGGCACCCGAGGTGCAGGCGGTGGTGAGAGTGCTGCGGGCCCGCGGTCACGAGGTGGCCCTCCTCAGGCATCCCCGTCGGGGACTGGCCGAGCACCGCCAGTTCCTCCTGGACCGGGCCCGGGCACCCTACGTTCTCTTCCTGGACGACGACCTCATCCTGGAGGCCGATGTACTGGAGCGAATGGTCCGGGCCATCAGAGAGGAGGGCTGCGGCTTCGTGGGCTGTGCCGTCATAGGGCTCAGCTTCCTGCACGATGTGCGCCCTCACGAACAGCAGATAGAGTTCTGGGAAGGGCCGGTCCGCCCCGAGACCGTCCTGCCGGGCTCCCGGGAGTGGGAGCGGCACAGGCTCCACAACGCCGCCAACCTCTATCACGTGCAGCAGCGGCTGGCCCTCTCGCCGGGCGAGCAGCGCAAGTACCGTGTGGCCTGGGTGGGGGGCTGCGTCCTCTACGACAGACGGAAGCTGCAGGAGGCCGGCGGCTTCCGCTTCTGGCATCGCCTCCCGCCCGAGCACTGCGGCGAGGACGTCCTGGCCCAGCTCCTGGTGATGGCCCGCTTCGGCGGTTGCGGGCTGCTGCCTTCGGGCGTATACCACCAGGAGCTGCCTACCACCGTGACCGCACGCCACGTAGACGCACCCCGCTGGCTGCTGGATGAGGCGGGGCACCTTCTTTAAATGCTTCTGCAACAGCGCTAACTAGCCGATTGATGCCCCCGCAAGGAACGCTCCCCTATCATCCTCACAGTTCCTCAGTCGACGGTACGGCCCATGCTGGATATGAGAGGCGGAAACGATCCGTTCGATGCCCGATCCGTCCGCAGCGTGGTCATCCTGCGGGCCCTTCACCTGGGCGACCTGATGTGTGCGGTGCCGGCCTTCCGCGCCCTGCGCGCCGCCCTGCCCCGCGCCCGCTTAACCCTGGTCTCCCTACCCTGGGCGGAAGCGCTGGTCAGGCGCTTCACCCGTTACCTGGACGAATTCGTCCCCTACCCTGGCTTCCCGGGCCTGGAGACGGAGCCCAGGTCGCCGGTGGAGGTCGTGCGGTTCCTGCGACGGATGCAGGCGTCCCGCTTCGACCTGGCGCTTCAGATGCACGGCGACGGCTCTCTCTCAAACACCCTCATCGCCCTCTTCGGAGCGCGCCGCTGCGCTGGCTTCTTCCTCCCTGGCGATTACTGTCCCGACCGAGAGCTGTTCCTCCCCTATCCGTCGGAGCTGCCCGAGGTGCACCGTCACCTCCGCCTCTTGGAGCACCTGGGCGTCCCGCCACAGGGGGATGAGCTGGAGTTCCCGCTGACGGACGAGGACGCGCAGGAGCTACGCCACCTCCTGAGAAGTGGTTCCCTGCGCACCGGCGAGTACGTCTGCATACACCCGGGCGGACGCGCCCGGGAGCGCCGCTGGGCCCCGGAGCGGTTCGCCCTGGTGGCCGATGCCCTGGCCACCCGCGGGTTCGACATCGTCATCACGGGGGGCCCGGAGGAGCGCCAGCTAGGGAAGGCGGTGCGCTCAGCCATGCGTTCCCCCGCCCTGGACATGACCGGCCGCACCTCCCTGGGGGGCCTGGGAGCCCTGCTGAGGGGGGCACGCCTCCTCGTCTCCAACGACACTGGCGTCGTCCACCTGGCCGCCGCGCTGAGGGTGCCCAGCGTCGCCGTGTACCTGAGGTCAGACCCCGCCCGCTGGGCGCCCCTGGACCGGAGACGCCACCGGGCCATCGTGGCGGGAGGCGCCAGCCCCGCGGAAGGCCAGCCTCCCTCCGTTGCCGACGTCCCGGCCGCTCTCGTCATTGGCGAGGCGGAGCGACTGCTGACGGAGGAGGCGCTGGACGTTGCCTGAGCCCTGGAGCGGCGCCAGACGGCTGCTCGCCGTCAGGCTGGACAACATAGGCGATGTGGTGATGTTGGGGCCGGCCCTGCGCGCCCTCAAGAAGGCCCTGCCTGATAGCTCCATCACCCTCATGGCCTCGCCGGCGGGGAGTCAGGCTGTCCCCCTGCTCCCCTGGGTGGACGAGGCGATGGTGGTGCGCGCCCTCTGGCAGGACGCCCACGGCCAGATGCCATTCGACCCGCAACGGGAGGAGCGACTGGTGGAGAGCATCCGAGCCGGGAACTTCGATGTCGCCATCATCTTCACCAGCTTCTCCCAGTCCCCTTATCCCCCAGCCTACGCCTGCTATCTGGCCGGCGTGCCCGTGCGCATCGGCCAGTCGCGGGAGTTCGGCGGGGCCGTGCTCTCCCACAGCGTCCCCCCGCCCCCGGACTCCACCCACCAGGTGGACCGTAACCTGAACCTGCTCCAGGGTACGGGCATCGGGCCAGCAGGGCGCCACCTGGAGCTTCGCATCCCTAGCCAGGGGGAGGCGGCGGCGAGGGCGCTGCTGAGACAGGCCGGCATCAAGGAGGGAGAACCGTTCGTGGCCCTGGTGCCCGGGGCCACCGCCTCTGCTCGCACCTATCACTGGCACCGCTTCGCTCTGGTGGCCCGCCGGCTGGGGGAGGAGATACCGGTGGTGGTCCTGGGCAGCCAGCGCGAGCAGGAGAGGGGCCGGCTGCTGGCGAGGGAGGTGGCATCCCCTGGCGTGCACGACCTGACAGGACAGACCAGCGTCGTCGAATACGCGGCCGTGCTGCGGCGGGCCGCTCTGGTGGTCACCAGCCACTCCAGCGCCATGCACATCGCCGACGCCTTCCGGCGTCCCCTGGTGGTCCTCTTCTCCGGCACCGACCTCCCTGAACAATGGCGGCCCCGGAGCTCTCCCGCTGTCCTGCTGGGGCGCCGGACCCGATGCGCCCCCTGCTACCTACTGGACTGTCCCATCGGCAAGCCATGTCTGGACGTCCCCGTCTGGGAGGTGGTGGAGGCCGCCCTCGGCCTTCTGGAGAGGGACCAAGCGGGGAGCGAAAGAGCGCGAGGCGTCTCCAGGGCCAGAAGGGGTGGAGAGGTATGAAGCGTCTGCGCGTCCTCACCTGGCACGTCCACGGCAACTACCTCTATTACCTGTCCCTCACCGGACACACCTTCTACCTGCCGGTGAGGCCGGGCCGGCCAGAAGGCTACGGGGGCCGCTGCGGCGACCTGCCCTGGCCGGAGAACGTCATCGAGGTGCCGGCGGAGGAGGTGCGGCGGCTGGAGCTGGACTGCGTCCTGTACCAGTCCCGCAGGAATTACCTGCACGACCGCCTCGAAGTCCTGGGCCCGGGCCAGCGCCGCCTGCCTGCCATATACCTGGAGCACGACCCGCCACGCGAGCATCCCACCGATACCCGCCACGTGGTGGACGACCCGGAGGTGCTGCTGGTGCACGTCACCCCCTTCAACGCCCTCATGTGGGACAGCGGGCGCACCCCCATCGTGGTCATCGAGCACGGGGTGCCTGAGCCCGTCGGGGTGCGCAACACCGGCGAGCTGGCACGGGGCCTCGTCGTCGTCAATCACCTGGCCAGCCGCGGGCGCCGACTGGGCCTGGACATCTACCAGCAGGTAAGAGCGACCGTCCCCCTGGAGCTGGTGGGGATGGGCTCGGAGGAGCTGGGTGGCCTGGGCGAGGTGCCACAGCGGAGGCTGCCCGCCCTGGCTGCCCGCTACCGCTTCTTCTTCAGTCCCGTTCGCTACACCAGCCTGCCGCTGGCCGTCTGCGAGGCGATGATGCTGGGGATGCCAGTGGTGGCCGTGGCCACGACAGAGATGGCGACGGTGCTCCAGAACGGGGTCTCCGGCTTCGCGGACACGCGGGTGGAGCGCCTGGTGGAGGCGATGCGTCTTCTCCTGGACGACCCGGCCGAGGCGCGCCGCCTGGGCGAAGGGGCGCGCCAGGTGGCCCAGGAGCGCTTCCACATCTGCCGCTTCATCGCCGACTGGGACCACGCTTTCGCCATGGTGGCCGGCGGATCGCCCGGGCCGCCAGCGGGCCGAGCCCTTCGGGGCGCTTCGCTTCCCGGAGGGCGGTGAAGGCATCGGTGAAGGGAAAGAACCGGCGGAAGAGGAGGAGAGGCCCGTGAACGGACGCGTAGCCCTCATCAGCGAGCATGCCTCGCCCCTGGGGGCCCTGGGAGGCGTGGACAGCGGCGGTCAGAACCTCTACGTGGGGCAACTGGCCAGGCACCTGGCGGTGCTGGGCTACCAGGTGGACGTCTTCACTCGCCGCGACAGCGCCGTCCTTCCCCAGGTGGGGGAGTGGCTGAGCGGCGTCCGCATCGTCCACGTCCCGGCGGGGCCGTCGGAGTACGTGCCCAAGGAGGAGCTTCTGCCCTTCATGAACGACTTCGCCGCCTGGGCAGTCCGTTTCTTCCGCCGCCAGCGCCGCCCCTACGATATAGTCCATGCCAACTTCTGGATGTCCGGCCTCGTCGCTCTCGAGGTAAAGAGGGCGCTGGGAGTGCCCTTCGTCGTCACCTTTCACGCCCTGGGCCGGGTGCGGCGGGCGCACCAGCAGGAGGCGGACCGCTTCCCGGACGAGCGTTTCGCCATCGAGGACCGCGTGGTGGCGGAGGCCGACCACATCATCGCCACTTGCCCTCAAGAGGAGGAAGACCTGGTCCGCCTCTACAACGCCGACCCCGCCCGCATAAGCATCGTCCCCTGCGGCTTCGACCCCTCGGAGCTGGCCCCCCTGAGCAAGCAGCTCGCCCGCGTAGTGCTGGGGCTCCCCCCGGAGGAGCGCATCGTCCTGCAGCTCGGTCGGATGGTGCCCCGCAAGGGGATGGATAACGGCATCCGCGGCCTCGCCCGTCTCGTCCACCGCTATGGCATCCCGGCGCGCATGCTCATAGTGGGCGGCGACACCGCCGACCCCGACGAGCGCGTCGCCTGCGAGGCGAGGCGGCTGGCCCTGGTGGCGGCGGAGGAGGGGGTGGCGGACCGGGTGGAGATGGTGGGCCGCCGGGGGAGGGAGGCCCTGAAGTACTACTACAGCGCCGCCGATGTCTTCGTCACCACACCCTGGTACGAGCCCTTCGGCATAACGCCGGTGGAGGCCATGGCCTGCGGCACCCCGGTGGTGGGCTCCAACGTGGGAGGGATCAAGTTCACCGTCCGTGACGGCGAGACCGGCTACCTCGTACCCCCCAATGACCCCAATGCCCTGGCGGAGCGACTGGCCCAGCTCTTCCGCAACCAGAAGCTGATGTCCCTCTTCGCCCGCCAGGCCATCCGCCGCGCCAATGACCTGTTCACTTGGGAAAAGGTGACGGACGCCGTGGCCTCCCTCTATCAGGAGGTGATGAGCGCCGGCGACGCCTGGTGGCGCCTGGCAGCCGATGAACTGGCCATGGTGGAGAGGGGCTTCGCCGAGGCGGCACAGACGCTGGAGCAGTCCCGGCGGGGCCTGCGGGCGGAGATCGTGAGGGCGGCCTACCTCATCGTCTCCTGCTTCCGGCGCGGCGGCAAGCTGCTGGTGTGCGGCAACGGTGGCAGCGCCGCCGACGCCCAGCACTTCGTCGCCGAATTCGTGGGACGGTTCAAGGACGAGGGCCGTCCCGCTCTCCCCGCCATCGCCCTCACGGCCGACAGCGCCGTCCTCACTGCCTGGTCCAACGACGTCGACTACGACTCCGTTTTCGCCCGGGAGGTGGAGGCGCTGGGGCGGCGCGGGGACGTCCTGGTGGGGATCAGCACCAGCGGCCGCTCCGCCAACGTGGTGCGGGCCTTTCGGGTGGCCAGGCAGCTCGGCCTGCGCCGCCTCGCCCTCACTGGTGGGGACGGCGGCGAGTTGCGCGAGCTGGCCGATGTCACCCTCCTGGTCCCCTCCACCGACACTCAGCGGGTCCAAGAGGTGCAGACGCTCGTCCTCCACCTGCTGTGCGAGCTGGTGGAGTCGCTGCTCCTGCGGGGGACGGCGCTGGGCGCCCTGGAGCCGGGCCGCTCCCCCCAGCCCTCGCGGAGGCGTGGGGGGACGGCCAGCGGCCCCCCGCCCGAGCCCCATCAAGTCTACTCCAGGCGGCCCGGGGGATAGCCGGCGGACAGAGCGAAGAGGGGTGGTGCGGACGATGTCCAACATGCGAGAACTGATCTCCTCCTTCTCCTCCCTCCACGTGCTGGTCATCGGCGATGCGATGCTGGACGTCTATTTGGAGGGAAGGGCCTCCCGCCTCTGCCGCGAGGCCCCCGTCCCGGTGGTAGACCTGGAGGAACGACGCTGCTTCCCGGGCGGTGCCGCCAACACGGCCGTCAACGCCCGCGAGCTGGGCGCCTCCGTCTCCCTCCTGGCCGCGGTGGGCGAGGACGCCGAGGGAGAGACTCTCCGCCAGGAGCTGCAGCTACGGGGCGTGGACGTATCCCCTCTCCTTCGCCTGCCCCATCGGCGCACCATCACCAAGCAGCGGGTGGTGGCGGCCTCCCAGATCCTGCTGCGGCTGGACGAGGGGACGACCTCTCCCCTCCCCGCCGAGGCCGAGGAAGAGGCCATAGGCCGGCTGGAAAGCTTGCTGCCCCGATGCGATGCCATCATAGTCTCCGATTACGCCTACGGCGTCCTGACCCCGGCCCTTCTGGGAGCGCTGGCCCGCCTCCAGGCCCGCTACCCCCGGGCGATGGTGGTGGACGCCCGCGACCTCCTCAGGTACCGCGAGGTCGGCGTCACGGCGGTGAAGCCCAACTTCCAGGAGGCGCTGCGGCTCCTGGGCGGCGTCGAGCCCTCCGCCGTCGACCGCGCCGGCCTCGTCCTGTCCCACGGCGAGCGGCTCCTCGGGCTGACCGGGGCGCAGATAGTGGCCGTCACCCTGGACAGGGACGGCGCTGTGGTGCTGGAGAGGGGACGGCCTCCCTACCGCACCTATGCCGCCCGCGGGGATGCCCCCAACTGCAGCGGAGCGGGCGACACCTTCGCCGCTGCCCTCGCTCTGGCGCTGGCGGCAGGCGCCCAGACGCCGGTCGCCGCCGAGACGGCCGCCGCGGCGTCAGCGGTGGCGGTGGCCAAGCGGGGGACATCCGCCTGCTCCCTGGAGGAGCTCTGGGCCCAGATCTCCCAGGAGGGAGCCCGCATCCTCGACCTGACGGCGCTGCTGCCCCGCCTGGAGGAGCACCGGCGCCGGGGGGAGCGCATAGTCTTCACCAACGGCTGCTTCGACATCCTGCACCGGGGCCATATCGCCGTCCTGACCAGAGGGAAGATGCTGGGAGACGTCCTCGTCGTCGGCCTGAACTCGGACGGTAGCGTCGCCCGCCTCAAGGGGGCGGGGCGGCCCATCAACAGCCTGGAGTACAGGGCCCAGGTGCTGGCTGCCCTGAGCTGCGTGGACTACATCGTCCCCTTCGAGGAGGAGACGCCGGCCGGACTGCTGCGCGCCATCCGGCCCGATGTGTACGTGAAGGGGGGCGACTACACTCGCGATGCCCTCCCGGAGGCGGAGCTGGTCCAGGAGATGGGAGGCATCGTCGAGATCGCGCCTTATGTCGACGACCACTCCACCACAGGCATCATTCAGCGGGCGCAGCGCGCCGGCGCTCTGGAGGGGCACTGATGGCCGCTCGGGCCAGCCCGGCTGCCTGGCGCCAGGCCCTCAACCTCCTGTGCGTCCGGCTGGACGGCATCGGCGACGTCCTCATGACCTCCCCTGCCATCCGCGCCCTGAAGGAGTCGGCCCCCGGGCGGAGGGTGACCCTCCTCGCCTCCCAGGCGGGCGCTCAGCTCGCCCCGTTGTTGCCCTTCGTGGACGCGGTCATGGTCTACGAGGCGCCCTGGATGAAGGCCACCGCCCCGCGGGCCGACAGCGGCCCGGACCATCGGGCCGTCCAGGCGCTGCGTGAGGGCCGCTTCGATGGCGCTGTCATCTTCACCACCTACAGCCAGAGCCCGCTGCCGGCAGCCCTCCTCTGCTATCTGGCAGACGTGCCGCTCCGTCTCGCCCACTGTCGCGAGAACCCCTATCAGCTCCTCACCCACTGGCTGCCGGAGCGAGAGCCGGAGAGGCTCCTCCGCCACGAAGTGCAACGCCAGCTAGACCTCGTTGCCGCCATCGGCGCCCGCACCGAGGACGAGCGGCTCCGTATCGACCTGCCCGAGGAGGCGACGCAACGGGCGCTTCGCCTCCTCGGCGAGGCGGGCCTGGACGCCGGCCGGCCCTGGGCGGTCGTCCACCCTGGGGGCACCGCCCCCTCCCGTCGCTATCCGCCAGAGTCCTACGCTGCTGTCGGGCGGGCGCTGGCCGGGGACTGCGGCTGGCAGTTGCTCTTCACCGGCGCCGCCGAGGAGGCCGCCCTGGTAGAGGAGGTCAAGGCCACCATACCAGGCCCCACCTTCACCCTGGCGGGACAGCTAGACCTGGCGACGCTGGCCGCCGTCCTGGCGCTGGCGCCGGTGGTCATCACCAACAATACGGCGCCGGCCCACCTGGCAGCCGCCGTGGGCACCCCCGTCGTGGTGCTGTACGCCCTCACCAATCCCCAGCACGTCCCTTGGGGTGTCCCCTCCCGCGTCCTCTTCCACGACGTCCCCTGCAAGTTCTGCTACAGCAGCGTCTGCCCGGAGGGCCACCATCGCTGCCTGCGACTCGTCCCTCCGGAGGCGGTGGCCCAGGCAGCCCTGGAGCTGGTGCAGGAGAGGGCGGACGTCTCGCCACCTCAAGGCAGCGGTGACAGGCCTGTGACCATCTAACTGCTCTGTCATCCATTTGTTACGGCTTGAAGAGGACTGGCTATATCAGCGTTCCCCACCTCCTGGTACAGTGCCACATGACTCTATCCGAGGGGGTGAAGGAGATAGCGGGAGAGAGCAACCCCACCACTTACCACGACTTCATCGGCGCTGGGTGGAGGAGAGAGGCGGACGGTCAGCCCGCGTCCGCGGCACCGGCGGGAGCGAAGACTCCGGCATGCTACGCATCGATTTCGCGGGCTACGGCGCCGAGGAGTCGCTGGAAGAGGGCTCCTGGGAGGAGTTCTTCCGCAAGTTCCAGGAGAGAAGGGTGGCCTTCCTTATAGCAGGAGGAGGCGAGCGCCGGCGAGCCGAGCCGCTTCTTCGAGTTCGTCCAGAGGTAGGGAAGAGCCCCGCTGGCCCGTGCCGACAGTCAGGAGGCGATGCGCTATGCCCGAGCGAGAACGTGGCGAGACCAGTATCCCCAATACCATCAAGCGGTCCGACAAACGGGCCCAGGAGATCTGGAAAAAGGCCCACGACAGCGCCGTGGAGACCTACGGTGAGGGAGCGCGGGCGCACCGCGTGGCCTATGCTGCCCTGAAACACGAGTATCGCAAGCAGGGCGACCGCTGGGTCAGGAAGGAGCAGAGGGGCCCCTCCGACCCCCAGGCAGCTCGCGGCCCCACCACCAGCCCGAAATCCACCGACGAGCCTCCCGCTCCCACGCGCGGCGGCGAGGCCGACGAGTGACGCGGCCGCGCTGGCCGGCCAGGATTCACGGCTGAAAACGGCGAGGGTAGAGGAGCGGTTGCGGCTGAGAGCGCCGCCCTGGCGCCTCAGTCGCGCTTGCCCATGGCCTCCCGCGAGCGCTCCAGAAGACCCTTGATGGTGCTCATCAGGTCGCCCCTGAGCATCTTACCGACCTCTTCCTGATAGCCGGGCCGGCGCCTCTCGATCTCTGCTCCTATGCGGGACAGATGTTCAGGCCCCAGCGCCTCCGCCCGAGGGAGTATAGCGGTTACAAGTGTCCTATCAGCTTCTCCCCTGGCCTCGCGATTTCCTAAACATGGGAGAGCGAGGCAGAAAGTCGTCGTCCTGGCGCGCCTTTTTATGACTCCGCGAGCCCACGCGGGCAGGCGTACCCCGCCATCGCAACGGCCGGGGGATTATCCTGGGGCTCGCGCCGGGGGAGGGGGCGACCGATGGACGATGAGACGGTGGAGAGGGCGGAGGCGGGGGAGGTGCCGGAGGCAGAGCCGGCCTCCCTGGCCGGCATCTGGAAGTGCCCCCGCTGCGGCACTCAGATCCAGGTCATAGTGGTGCCCCAGGAGCGGCTGCCCCTGGACTCCTTCGTCTGCGTCTGCGGCACCACCATGGCGCCCGGCGAGGCACGAGAGTAGAGGCCATCGCGAGGGCCCGGGCCCGCCGGTTACCACTGGACGAACATGGGCATGACGACGTGGACGTAGTTGTCCAGCCCCACGGGGCGGATGACGCCCGGGCTGGTGGGGCTGGTGGTCTCCAGGCTCACGTCCACGCTCTCCAGCACCTGCAGCACGTCCTGCAGATAACGGGCGTTGAAGGCGATCTTGATGGGCTCCCCCTCTACCAGAGCGTCCAGCTCGCCCCGGTGCTCTCCCAGCTCCTCCGCCCGCGCCGAGACGATGAGCCGTCCCGGCCCGCCCTCGGTGACCTCCACCTGTAGCCGGACGATGTTGGAGCCGTCACGGGCGAAGATGGCCGCCCGGCGCGTCTCCTGCAGCAGCTCCTTCAGGTTGATGACGGTCCGCGTCTTGTACTCCTGAGGGATGAGCTGACTGTAGTTGGGGAAGGTGCCCTGGATGAGCTGGGACACCATCTCCACGTTGCGCAGACGGAAGACCGCCTGGCTGCGGGCGGCGTTCACAGCGAAGAGGAGAGGGTCTTCCTCGTCGCCCAGGAGTCGTTGCAGCTCCCGCAACGCCCGTGCCGGCACGATGACCTCCAGCCGCTCCGGCACCGGCTCCTCCAGGGGCAGGCGGTGCACGGCCAGGCGGAAGCCATCGGCGGCAGCCAGCGTCACCTGCTGGTCTTCCAGCAGCGTGTGCACACCCGTCAGGACGGGGCGGGTGTCATCGGTGGCAGCGGCGAACTCCACCTGAGCGATGGCCAGACGCAGGGCCTGGGGGTCGATTCTGGTAGCCGGCCCGTCCTCGATGGCAGGAATGGGGGGGAAATCGGCGGGGTCCATCCCCGCCATGGTGGCCTCGTAGCGGCCGCAGACCAGGTGGAGCTGCCGCGCCCTGGGGGAGACGCTGAGCTGTATGGGCTCGTTGGGCAGGGAGTTCACGAACTCGGTGAAAACGCGGGCGGGCACCGTGATGGCCCCCTCCTCGTCCACCTGGGCGCCCACCCAACTGGTGATGGCTATCTCCAGGTTGGTGGCGGCTAGGCGGAGACGGCCGGCGTCGGTGCTCACCAGGACGTGGGTGGTCTGGGGCAGCGTGCTGCGGCTGGCCACCGCCCGCTGGACGGTGGCCAGTCCCCGCGCCAGGTTCTCCTGAAGACAGGACACTCTCATAGTGGTCACCTATGTAATCAGGTGCTCAAATTGAATCGCGAACAGTATACACCCGGCCAGACGTGTCGACAATTATCGCGCCGGGGGACCGGGCGGAGGGATGTCAGCAACGGCGGAAGGCGCTGGCGGCGGCCGCCAGGGTGCGCTCCACGTCCTTCTCCGTGTGGGCCAGGGAGACGAACCAGGCCTCGAACTGGGACGGCGGCAGCAACACTCCCTGCTCCAGCATGGCGGCGAAGAAGCGAGCGAAGCGGGCCGTATCGGCGGCGCGGGCGGTGGCGTAGTCCTTAACCGGGCCAGGGGCGAAGAAGACGGTCAGCATGGAGGCGGACCGGTTGATGGTCACTGGGACTTCCGCCGCCCGGGCGGCCCGTCGCAGACCCTCCGCCAGGGCCGACGAAAGCTCCTCAAGGCGCTCGTAGACGCCGGGGGACTGGAGCTGGCGCAGGGTGGCGATGCCGGCGGCCATAGCCAGGGGGTTGCCAGCCAGCGTCCCCGCCTGGTAGACCGGCCCCAGCGGCGCTATCATCTCCATGATCTCCCGTCGGCCGCCGTAGGCCCCCACCGGCAGCCCGCCGCCGATGATCTTCCCCAGGCAGGTGAGGTCTGGCATCACGCCGTAGAGGGCCTGGGCCCCGCCGTAGCCCAGACGGAAGCCCGTGACCACCTCGTCGAAGATCAGGAGGGCACCGTGGCGGGCCGTCAGCTCCCGAATCCCCTCCAGGAAGCCCGGCTCCGGGAGCACCACGCCCATGTTGGCGGCCACCGGCTCCAGGATGACGGCGGCTACCTCCTGCCCCCGGACGGCGAAGAGCTCGCGGACGGACTCCAGGTCGTTGTAGGGGAGGACGATGGTCTCGGCAGCGAAGCTCTCGGGCACGCCGGGGCTGTCGGGCAGCCCCAGGGTGGCGACGCCGGAGCCGGCCCGGGCCAGCAGGCCATCGGCGTGGCCGTGGTAGCACCCCTCGAACTTGACGATCTTGTTGCGACCGGTATAGGCGCGGGCCAGCCGCAGGGCGGACATGGTGGCCTCGGTGCCTGAGGAGACGAAGCGCACCATCTCCACTGAGGGGACGGCCTCGCATACCAGGCGGGCCAGCTCCACCTCCAGCTCGTTGGTGAGGCCGTAGGCGGCACCGCGGCCCGCCGCCTCCTGCACGGCGGCCACCACCTGGGGGTGGGCGTGGCCCAGTATGAGGGGGCCGAAGGCGCCCAGATAGTCTATGTACTCGTTGCCGTCGGCGTCGTAGAGGCGGGAGCCCTGGGCCGCCTTGGCCACCAGGGGCTCCTGGGCTACCGCCCGGAAGGAGCGGGCGGGGCTGGAGACGCCACCCGGCATGAAGCGGGTGGCCTGCGAGTAGAGCTGATGAGAGCGAGGCCGCTCAGGCATGGTCCGGCACCAGATAGGGCAACAGCTCTGGCAGGGAGCGCAGCCGCAGGTCTGGCGGGGGCACCTGCCGAGGGCGCCGGCGGCCGGCCCTGTCCAGCCAGACCACCCGCAGTCCCGCCCGCCTGGCCCCCAGGACGTCCGGTATGGGCTGGTCTCCCACATAGAGGACGGACTCCGCCGGCAGCTTCAGCTCCTCCAGCAGGCGTTGGAAGATGGCCGGGTCAGGCTTCAGGGCGCCCGCTCGCTCAGAGGTCACCACCAGGTCGAAGCGAAGCCCGTTCCTCTCCAGGCACTCCAGGAGGAAGTCGTCATCGGCGTTGGAGAGGAGGGCCACCGGGTAGCGGCCCCTGAGGGCGTCCAGCACCGGGGCGGCCTGCGGGTCGGCGGGGGCGTCGGCCAGTCGGCGTTTTATGTATTGGGCGGCGGCCAGGGGATCGCCCGGCAGACCCAGGCGCCGGAAGGCTATCTCGAACTGGCGGGCCCAGGCGGCCACGAAGCGAGTGTAGGCGGGCCGGTGGTGGTTCTCGCTGCGTAGCTGGTAGGCAGCCCGCAGGAAGTGGCGCCAGAGCTGGCCGGCGTCGCCCTCCAGCCCCTGATGGGCCAGCAACTCGGCGAAGAGGGTAACGAAGTCCCCCTCGTGGAAGTCTATGACCGTCCCGTAGGCGTCGAAGGCGATGGCCCTGACGCCGCTGAAATCGACGCGGCGCCTCCGGGAGGCGGGGCCTGGCATCCCCTCGGCGATCAGCCCGCCAGCCAGCGGGCCACCTCCTTGGCGTGGTAGGTGATGATGATGTCCGCCCCGGCGCGGCGGATGGCTGTCAGGACCTCCAGGGTAATGCGGCGCTCGTCCAGCCAGCCCAGACGGGAGGCTGCCTTCACCATGGCATACTCGCCGCTGACGTTGTAAGCGGCCAGAGGGAGAGGGAAGCGCTCGCGGGCACGGGCGATGATGTCCAGGTTGGGGAGGGCCGGCTTTACCATGACGATGTCCGCCCCTTCCTCGATATCGGCCTCGATCTCCCGCAGCGCCTCGCGGGCGTTGGCGGGGTCCATCTGGTAGCCGCGGCGATCGCCGAACTGGGGGGCGGAGTCGGCCGCCTCGCGGAAGGGCCCGTAGAAGGCGGAGGCCATCTTGGCGGAGTAGGCCATGATAGGGATATGAGCGAAGCCGGCCTCGTCCAGGGCCCGCCGTATGGCGCCGACGCGCCCGTCCATCATGTCGGAGGGGGCGACCATATCGGCCCCCGCCTCCACGTGAGAGAGGGCCATGCGGGACAGGAGGGGGAGCGTGCGGTCGTTGTCCACCTGGCCCTCGCTTATCACGCCACAGTGGCCGTGCGAGGTATACTCGCACAGGCAGACGTCGGTGATGACGAGGAGGTCGGGGTCGGCCTCCTTCAGGGCCCGGATGGACTGCTGGACGATGCCGTCGGCGGCGTAAGCCTCGGAGCCCACGTCGTCCTTGGCCGCCGGCAGGCCGAAGAGGAGGACGGCCGGCACTCCCAGGGAACGCAACTCCCTGGCCTCCGCCGCCAGCTGGTCCGGCGAGAGGCGGAACTGGCCGGGCATGGAGGGTATCTCCTCTCGCAGCCCCCGTCCATGGGCCACGAAGACGGGATAGACGAAGTGGGCCGGCGATAGCTCCGTTTCCCGGACCAGGGAGCGCAGCGCCTCCGTGCGCCGCAGTCGACGAAAGCGCCTGAAGGCCTCGATGGCGGTGAGCGTGGTCATCCTAGCCACCTCCTTCTGCTCTGTCCGGCCCCGCTACGAACGGTCCAGCCACGACGCGAGCTCCTCCACATACTCCACCGGCAGCCCGTGGTGACGGGCCGCCCGCACGATCCTCTCCATGTAGCCTCGCCGTGGAGCGCCCGGCCCGCTGTCCCGGGCGATGTAGACCATCGCCTCCAGGGGCTGGCCGCTCCCGTCCATGACCCTAAGCACGTCCTTGAGGTAATAGTCAGGCACGCCTTCGTATTCGTCCAGCTGGCGCTCGTCCTCCTCGGTGAGCTCCCACAGGACGCCGTGGACCATCGCTCCTCTCTCGGGCACGATGGTGGCGACCCCGTAGCCGTTCACACGGAAGCGGTAACCAGGCAGACGGGCCGTTCCCACCAGTCGAGCGTCAGGACAGCGACGCCCCATCTGCTCCACGTCCATGTTGGAGCCGTAGGCAAAGTAGAGGCGTCGGCCCGCAACCGCCATGGCACTAGTCCCGGCCTCCTTGCTCGTAGAACCGGCAGAGGGCCTCCACCAGTCCGGCCATAGTATACTCCTGCGCCACCACCTCCGGGCGGCGTCCCAGCAGCTCTTCCACCGTCTGGGCGGTGACGGGGCCTATGCAGGCCAGGACCGCCCGGCCCAGACAGCCCACCTCCTCCCCCAGGAGGCGCACCAGGTTGCGGACGGTGGAGGAGCTGGTGAGCACCACGACATCTATCTCCCCCCGGCGCAGCATCTGCAGCGGCTCCTGGGGCATCCTGGCGGGCAGGACGGAGCGATAGAGGACCACCACGTCCACCCGGGCGCCCCGGGCGGCCAGTCCCTGGACCAGCTCCGTCCGGGCGCCCTCCGCCCGCGGCAGGAGGACACGGTCGCCGAGGGAGATGTGGGGCAGGAGGGCTGCCAGCACACCCTCCGCTATGTACTCGTCGGGCAGGAGGTCAGGGGTGAGGCCGCGCTGTCCCAGCGCCCGCGCCGTCCCGGGGCCTATGGCGGCAATCCGGGTCCCGGCCAGGGCGCGGGCGTCCAGGCGTCGGCGCTCCAGGTGGCGGAAGAACTCCTCCACGGCGTTGGCGCTGGTGAACACGGTCCAGCGGTAGGCGCCCTGCCTCAAGGCGGCCAGCGCCTCCTCCAGGCCGGGCGGCTGCTCCAGCCGCTCTATCTGGATGACCGGCAGCTCCAGGGGCCAGGCCCCCGCCTGGGCCAGGAGCCGCGCCAGCTCGCCCGCCTGGTGGCGGGCCCGCGTCACCAGGACGCGCCGGCCGAAGAGGGGCCTCGTCTCGTACCAGGAGAGGGCCTCCCTCAGGGCGACGACCGGCCCGACGACGGCCAGGGCCGGGGGCGTCAGGCCGGCCTCCTCCACCCGCTGCACGATATCGGCCAGGGTGCCCACCACTGTGCGCTGCCGTGGCGTCGTCCCCCAGCGCACGACCGCCACGGGCGTGTCCGGCGAGCGCCCGTGCTGGAGAAGGGCCTCTACGGTCTGGGGAAGCGTGCGCGTCCCCATCAGGACTACCAGGGTATCGGTGGCGATGGCCAGGTGCTCCCAGCGGAGGGATGAGTCGCCCTTGGCGGGGTCCTCATGCCCGGTGACGATGGCGAGGGACGAGGAGAGGCCGCGGTGGGTCACCGGGATGCCGGCGTAGGCGGGGACGGCGAGGGCGGAGGTCACCCCGGGGACTATCTCGTAGGGGATGCCGGCCTCAGCCAGGGCCAGGGCTTCCTCCCCACCACGGCCGAAGAGAAAGGGGTCACCGCCCTTGAGGCGCACCACTCGCTTCCCCTGGCGCGCCCGGGAGATGAGGAGCTGGTTTATCTCCTCCTGAGACCAGGACTCACCGCCGCCCTCCTTGCCTACGAAGACCGCCTCCGCCCCATCGGGGGACTCGTCCAGGAGCTGTTGGGGGATGAGGCGGTCGTAGACCACCACGTCGGCCTGGCGGAGGGCCTCCAGGCCGGCGACGGTGATGAGGCCGGGGTCGCCGGGCCCGGCCCCCACCAGCCAGACCTTGCCCCGCTCTTCCCGCGCTTTCATGGCCGGCGCGACATGAGGGCTTCCGCCCCCTGGGCTAGGAGACGCTCCGCCAGCCTTTCGCCCAGGGACTCCGCCTCCTCCGGAAGGCCGCAGGCCTCGGCCCGCAGCAGGATGGTGGAGGCGGGGTCGGCCACGAGGCCCCGCAACCGCATCCGGTCGCCCTCCCAGGTGGCGAGGGCGGCCACGGCGGCGTGGCAGCCGCCGCCCAGGCGGCGCTCGAAGGCCCGCTCGGCCCGGACGCAGGCGTGCGCGCGAGGGTCGTCGGCCGCCCGGGCCAGGGTGAGGGCCTCCACATCGTCGGCCCTGACCTCTATGGCGATGGCCCCCTGGCCGGCCGCCGGCAGGAAGACGTCGGGGTCGAAGAGCTCGACGGCCTCGCCCAGCAGGCCCAACCTCTCCAGGCCAGCGGCGGCCAGGACAGCGGCGGCGTACTGGCCTTCCCGCACCTTGCGGATGCGGGTGTCCACGTTCCCCCTGATGTCGGCGATGACGATATCGGGCCGCAGGTGCTGGAGCTGGGCCGCCCGGCGGGGGCTGCCGGTGCCCACCACAGCGCCAGGGGGGAGCGCACCCAGCCCTTCGCCCCCTCGGGAGACCAGGGCATCCCTGGGGTCGGCCCGCTGGGGGACGGCGGCCACGGTGAGCCCCTCCGGCAGGCGGGTAGGGAGGTCTTTCAGGCTATGCACCGCCATGTCTATCTCCCCCTGCAGGAGGGCTCTTTCCAGCTCCGCCACGAAGACGCCCCGCCCCCCCATGGCGGCCAGGGAGGTGCGGGTGTCCAGGTCTCCCTGGGTGCGGACGGTCTTCACCTCATAGACCAGGTCTGGACAGGCCGCCCGCAGGGCGGCCAGGGCTATCTCTGTCTGGAGGAGGGAGAGCCGCGAGCCTCTGGTGCCGATGCGGAAGGTGCGACGAGACACGGCCTCACTTCCCGGGCCTGCTGTCTTCCAGGCCGAAGAGGTCAGCCAGGGTCTCCCGGTAGAGGGCGATATCCGCCCCGTCCTTGAGGCGGCTTATGGGCTGGTGCAGTATCTTGTTGACGATGGCGGCAGTGAGGGCGTCCAGGCGGCGCCGCTCCTCCGGCGTCAGGCCGGGGAGGCGCCGTAGGGTCTTCTCCAGCTCGCAACGGCGTATCTCCTCCGCCCACTGATGGATGGCGGCGATGAGGGGCGCCACGTCCAGGGAGCGCCACCACTCCCGGAAGCGCCCCAGCTCCTCTTCCACGATGGCCTCCGCCCGTTGCAACTCCTGACGGCGGCCCTCGCCGTTGAGGCAGACGGTGCGAAGGTCGTCAATGTCGTAGAGGTGGACGCCGGGTATCTCTCCCACCGCCGGGTGGATGTCCCTGGGCACCGCCAGGTCGATGATGAGGAGGGGACGGCCGGCGCGGCCGGTCACGGCCAGCGCCACCTCCTCCGGCCCCAGGACGAACCCCTCCGCCCCCGTAGCGCTGATGACGATATCGCTCTCCAGGAGCCCTTCAGGTAGGCGGGCGAAGGGGATGGCCTCCCCCCCGAGGGAGGAGGCCACCGCCACCGCCCGCTCGTAGGTGCGGTTGGCCACCAGGACACGGGAGGCGCCGGCCTGCCTGAGGGCGCGGGCTGTCAGCTTGCCCATGGAGCCGGCACTGATAACCAGTATGGTGCGACCGCCGAGGCCCCCCAGGGCCTGCCAGGCCAGGGAGACGGCAGCGCTCCCCACGGAGCGGGCCCAACGGCCGATGCCCGTCTCGCTGCGGGCCCGCTTCCCCACCGTCAGGGCGGTATGGAAGAGCCGCGAGAGGATGCCGTTGACGCAGTTGGCCTCCGTAGCCGCCGAGAAGGCCTCCCTCACCTGTCCCTGGATCTGGGCCTCTCCCACGATCATGGAGTCCAGGCCCGCCGCCACCCGGTAGAGGTGACGGACCGCCTCTTCGTGTCGGAGGACGTAGAAGCGGGAGCGGTCCAGGTGGACGCCCTTGAGCTCCATGAGGAGGGAGGGGAGGCGGTCGGGGTCGTTCTCGACGGGGAGGGTGGTGTAGAGCTCGGTGCGGTTGCAGGTGGAGAGGAGGACGGCTGCCCCCAACTCCTGACGGAGGCGAGAGAGGGCGGCGGGAAGCTCCTGGGGGCCAAAGGCCAGTAGCTCTCGCTCCTCCACGGGGGCCGTGCGGTGGTTGACCCCCGCGGCGGCGATGACCGCAGGCCGTGGCCTCATGGTCAGCCCTCGCTGTCCTTGGTCGCCCCCAGCAGGGAGCGGAGCAGGCGCTCTCTGGCCTCCTGGTGCTTGCCCTGGCGGAGCAGCGCCCGCAACTCATCGTCCAGGGCGCGGTTCCACACCTCCGGGTCGACGAAGATGCCCTGGGAGCGGAGCTCCTGCCGCACCTCGGTGGCCAGGTCCAGCATCTGCACCCAGTCCTCGCTGAAGAAGCGCTCCAGCTCCTCCCGGATCTTGCGGGCGGCCGCCGGGCTGCCTCCCCCGGTGGAGATAGCCACCGTCAGGTTGCCGCGGCGGACGATGGAGGGCATGATGAAATCGCAGTTGGGGGGGTCGTCCACGGCGTTGACCCAGACGCGGCGCTGCTTACCCTCCTGGGCCACCTGGGCGTTGACAGCGCGGTCATCGGTGGCCACGAAGGCCAGGACGTAGCCCTCCAGGTCGCCAGGCTGGTAAGGCCGGGGGATGTGGCGGAGCTGTCCCTGGTCGGCCAGCGCCGCCAGCTCTGGCTCCAGTTCGGGGCTGATGACAGTGACCTCCGCTCCTACCTCCAGGAGCCCCTTCACCTTGCCGAGGGCGACCTGGCCACCGCCGATGACCACTACGGGGCGGCCTGCCAGGTCCAGGAAGACGGGGTAATAGCGGCCGACGGCAGTCCTGGGCGTGACTTCAGCCACGGTGGCCTCCTAGGCGCAGTGGGCGGCGTCGGCCCTGGCGGCGTAGACATCGATGATGGCCAGCAGCACCTGGTCCGCCAGATCGCTCAGCAGCTCCCACACCTCCATCGCCTCCTCCGCCGTCAGGCTGCTCCGCTGCGCCAGCTCCACCGCCGAGTCCCCTAGACTCCGCCGGAAGAACAGGTACCCCTCTATCACCTCTCG